>NZ_DASSCY010000049.1:0-9341 GCF_035697385.1 Mycobacterium sp.
GCCACACACCACTCCAAATCGGCCAACGCCCCCGAGCGGCGCACAAACAACTCCGCCACCGCCGCCAAACGCTGGGCGATCGCCGTCGACTCATCACGAGTCGCCTCACCCATCACCTCGACGAGCTCGCCATCACCCACATTGTCGAACATGTGTTCGATCACAAAGTCGATGGTGCCACCCCGCACCGACAAGAACCACTAGAGAAGGAACCGCCTGGGGATGAAAACGCGACTGTGGATAGCCCGTCGCGGTCATTCACTTGCGTCGGTGCACCCATCTACCATTCGGCCGTGCGCAGGCTGAAGTGGTACGTGATCGCGGCCGTCGCAGCAGGCATTGCCGCATATCTACTCGGAGCTGCGCCGGTCTGGAGCGGGGTCATCGGAGCCGCAACGCCAGTCGTTGTCGCTGCGACGCCTCGTTTCCTACTGGGCACCATCGTCGGTGCCAGCACGCCAAGTCCGGCCGAGGATCCCGCCACCGAAATGTCCGGCACAGAGTTCGAGGACTATGTCGCGCGGATCGCGCGATCCTGCGGAGTGCCGGTGATCATGACCGCGATCACCGGGGACTGGGGCGTCGACCTGATCGTCGGCCATCGGCCCGAACGCCTTGCCATTCAATGCAAGCGGCAGGCTCGCCCGGTCGGCGCCGCAGCCGTCCAAGAGGTGGTCGCTGGCGCGCCGATGCAGGATTGCACCAAGACCATGGTCGTCACAAACCACGAATTCACCCCGGCGGCACGGAAACTCGCCGAGTTGCACGGCTGCGAGCTCGTCGGCCGCGACGAACTACCGCGCCTGCGGTCGATTATCCGGCGCCTTACGGCCCCTACCGAGGTCAGCTGAGCGCGTCGCGCACCGCGGTGACCGCGGCGTCGATCTCGTCACGCGACACCGTCAGCGCGGGCCGGAACCGCACACTGTCTGGCCCGCTCGCCAGCATCACGACATGATGGTCCCAAAGCCGGCGGACCAACTCGTCACGCTGCGCGGCGCTTGGCAGGCTGAACGCGCACATCAGGCCGCGGCCACGGACATCGAGAACAATGCCGGGGAACTCAACGGCCAGATCCTCAAGCTGGTCGAGAAGATATCGGCCCGCCTTGGCGGCCCGGACCATCAAGTCGTCGGACTCGATGGTCTCGAGGATGCGACGCGACCGCACCATGTCGACGAGGTTGCCGCCCCATGTGGAGTTGATCCTGGAGCTCACCGCGAAAACGTTGTCGGGCACTTCGTCCACGCGTCGTCCGGCCATGATGCCGCACACCTGAGTCTTCTTGCCGAACGCCACCACATCGGGTGCAACATCGAATTGCTGGTAAGCCCAAGGTGTTCCGGTCAGCCCGCAACCGGTCTGCACCTCGTCGAAGATGAGTAGCGCATCGAACTCGTCGCACAGCTCACGCATCGCGGCGAAGTATGAAGGCCGGAAATGCCGGTCGCCGCCCTCGCCCTGGATCGGCTCTGCGATGAAGCACGCGATGTCGTGCCGATGCGCCTCGAACGCCGCGCGGGCCTGCGCCAACGACTCGGCTTCGACGGCATCCATATCGGCGCCGGGCCGGATGAAGGGGGCATCGATGCGCGGCCAGTCGAACTTCGGGAACCGCGCGACCTTGTTCGGGTCGGTGTTCGTCAGCGACAGCGTGTAGCCGCTGCGGCCGTGAAACGCGCCCTGCAGATGCAGGACGCGGGTGCCAAGCGACGGATCGATGCCGTGCGCCTCGTTGTGCCGGCTCTTCCAGTCGAACGCCACCTTCAATGCGTTCTCGACGGCCAGGGTTCCGCCGTCGACGAAGAACAGGTGCGGCAGCGCAGGGTCTCCGAGCACACGCGCGAACGTGTCGACGAACCGCGCCATCGGCACGCTGTACACATCGGAGTTGCTCGGCTTGTTCACCGCGGCTGCGGCGAGCTCGGCGCGGAACTCCTCATCGCCCGCGAGCGCCGGATGGTTCATACCCAGCGCCGACGACGCGAAGAACGTGAACATGTCCAGGTAGCGCTCCCCCGTGCGGGCGTCCACCAGGTAGGAGCCGGCCGAGCGCTCGATGTCGAGGACGAAGTCGAGCCCGTCCGCCAGGATGCTGCGCGCCAGCACGTCACGGACGTCGGACGGCGCGATACCGAGGGGTGTCAGGACAGCGGTCATGCAGCCATCCTAACGCATTATTTACGGCCTTCCGCCATCAGGACAGGAACTATTCCGGCATGATTTCTCGACCGGAGTAAAAAGTCTGTAAGATGATCGTGCTTCGGGTGCGTACGTTCGCCGCCGTACGGATCTGCTGCAGCAAGTCTTCAAGCGCTCGCGGCGACTCGACACGCACGAGCAGGACGTAGCTCTCCTCACCGGCCACCGAGTGACACGACACGATGGCCGGTATGTGTTCGAGCCGTGCGGGCGCATCATCGGGTTGAGAGGGATCGAGAGGAGTGATGGCCACGAACGCCGACAGCATCTTCCCGACGGCTTCGGGACTAATCCGCGCCGTGTACCCCGTCACCACCCCGCGCGATTCCAGACGTCGCACCCGGGACTGGACCGCAGATACCGACAGTCCCGCTGTCTCGGCGAGATGGGCAAGCGTCGCCCGCCCGTCTGCGACCAATGCACGCACCAGAATGCGGTCGATCTCGTCGAGATGTTCGCCCGCCTCAACCATGGCCGGAGACTATCTCAGCGGCGGTGGGAGTTGAGCCGCATGAATAACGTGACCCTGGGTCAACTGCGCGCGAGATTCGCTGCCGCACTGTCGCAGATGTACGGCGCCGAGGTACCGGCCTACACCACCCTGGTCGAGGTCAGCGCCGAGGTGAACCGCGAACGAGGCGCATCTGAGCGAGTGACCGCGGAACGTCACGGCGCGATCCGCGTCGGCAGTGCCCGCGAGCTGGCCGACGTGGCTGACCTGTTCGCCGCCTTCGGTATGTATCCGGTTGGCTTCTACGACCTGCGCGACGCCGCGTCGCCGGTGCCGGTGGTGTCGACCGCGTTCCGGCCGATCGACACAGACGAGCTGGCCCACAACCCGTTCCGGGTCTTCACCTCGATGCTGGCCACCGCAGACCCTCGATTCTTCCCCGCCGAACTGCGCGGGCGCGTCGAGCGATTCGTTGCGCAGCGCCGGCTGTTCGAGCCCGCGCTCATCGCCCAAGCCCGGCGCATCGCCGACGACGGCGGCGCGCGTGCCGAGCAGGCCGAATCGTTCGTCCGCACCGCGGTGTCGGCGTTCGCGTTGTCCCGCGAGCCGATCGATCGCGGCTGGTATGAGGAACTGAGCCGGGTGTCGGCGGTGGTCGCCGACATCGCCGGTGTCACGACCACACACATCAACCACCTGACGCCCCGCGTGCTCGACATCGACGAGCTGTACCGGCGAATGAACGCCCGCGGAATCACGATGATCGACGCGATCCAAGGCCCCCCGCGATGGCACGGTCCCGATGTGCTGTTGCGGCAGACGTCGTTTCGCGCGCTGGCTGAACCGCGACGGTTCCGCAACACCGACGGCACGGTGTCCGACGGCGCATTGCGGGTGCGCTTCGGCGAAGTCGAGGCGCGAGGGGTCGCCTTGACTCCGAAAGGCAGGGAACGCTACGACGCTGCCATGGCCACCGCCGATCCCGCAGCGGTGTGGGGCGACTACTTCCCCGCCACGCACGAGGAACTGGCCGCCCGCGGGCTGGCGTATTACCACGGCGGTGATCCGTCGAAACCGGTTGTCTACGAGGACTTCCTACCTGCGTCGGCAGCAGGAATTTTCCGGTCGAACCTCGATACCGACACGCAGGCGGCCGAGGGGGCCGACAATGCGGACTACAGCCCCGAATGGATGGCCGGTCAGATCGGGCACCACGTTCACGATCCGTACGAGCTCTACGAGAAAGTCGCATAATCATGACCACGGTTCAGACATCCCAGGTCCCGACGGCCGACGATTTGCGCAAGCAAGTCCGCGACGCGCTGCACGCCATCGGCTCGCGCGCATCACTGACCGAGCCGGGCGGCCACGGTCTACAGGCCAGCACTCCGATCACCGGCGAAGTGTTGTTCACCGTCGCCGAGACCACCCCGGAACAGGCCGATGACGCCATTGGCCAAGCGGCGCAGGCGTTTACGATGTGGCGGACAACGCCCGCGCCCGTCCGCGGTGCGCTTGTCGCCCGGCTCGGCGAGCTACTCGTCGAGCACAAGGCCGACTTGGCGACGCTCGTGACGGTGGAGGCCGGGAAGATCACCTCCGAAGCCCTCGGCGAGGTGCAGGAGATGATCGACATCTGCGAGTTCGCCGTCGGGCTGTCGCGTCAGCTCTACGGCAAGACGATCGCGTCCGAGCGGCCAGGACACCGGCTGATGGAGACCTGGCATCCGCTGGGCGTGGTCGGTGTGATCACGGCCTTCAACTTTCCGGTCGCGGTGTGGTCGTGGAACACCGCGATCGCGCTGGTGTGCGGCGACACGGTGGTGTGGAAGCCGTCGGAGTTGACCCCGCTGACCGCGCTGGCGTGTCAGGCGCTGATCGAAAGAGCCGCCGACGACGTAGGAGCACCGCGTGAGGTTTGCCGGCTGATCCAGGGCGCACGAGAGGTCGGCGAGCGCCTGGTCGACGACCCGCGGGTGGCGCTGCTGAGCGCGACCGGGTCGGTGCGGATGGGTCAGCAGGTCGGCCCGCGGGTGGCGCAGCGGTTCGGCAGGGCACTGCTGGAACTGGGCGGAAACAACGCGGCAATCGTGACGCCGTCGGCCGACCTGGATCTGGCGGTGCGCGGCATCGTATTCTCCGCCGCAGGGACCGCTGGCCAACGCTGCACCACGCTGCGCCGGCTGATCGTTCACTCCTCGGTGGCCGACGAACTCGTCGACCGCATCGTGAATGCCTACCGGCAGTTGCCAGTCGGCGATCCGTCGGTCGACGGCACCTTGGTCGGTCCGCTGATTCACGAGACCGCCTACCGTGACATGGTCGGTGCACTCGAGAAGGCCCGCGCGGACGGTGGCGAGGTGTTCGGCGGTGAACGGCATGAGGTCGGTGACGAGAGTGCCTACTACGTCGCACCGGCAGTGGTTCGGATGCCGTCGCAGACCGAGGTGGTGCACTCCGAGACGTTCGCGCCGATTCTCTATGTCCTGACCTACGACGAGCTTGACGAGGCGATTGCGTTGAACAACGAAGTACCACAAGGTCTTTCGTCGGCAATCTTCACGCTCGACGTGCGGGAGGCGGAGCGTTTCATGGCGGCCGACGGTTCGGACTGCGGCATCGCCAACGTCAACATCGGCACGTCTGGCGCCGAGATCGGTGGCGCCTTCGGTGGCGAGAAGCAGACTGGAGGCGGCCGGGAGTCGGGGTCAGACGCGTGGAAAGCCTATATGCGACGGGCCACGAACACCGTCAACTACTCCTCCGAATTGCCGCTCGCCCAGGGCGTGCATTTCGGCTAACGCAACCGGAGACCGAGCCGAAAGTCCTTCGGCATCATCGTGAGTCGCTCCGAGATCTGCAATTCGTAGTCAGGGTCGGCGATCAGGTCGTAACGGCGGATCAGCACACCCAACATCAAAACCGCCTCGTGCAAAGCGAATTGGCGTCCGATGCAGGACCGCGGTCCGGTGCCGAACGGCTTGTACAGCCCGCCTGGTCGCGCCTTGACCAGTTCCGGCGCGAACCGATCGGGATCGAACTCATCGGGGTTGGCGCCCCAGCGCGGGTCACGGTGCAGGGCGGGGGTAAGGGCCAGTGCCCAGTCGCCTTTGCGCATCGGGTAAATGCCTGCCAGCACGGTGTCCTCGCGGGCAGCACGGTAGTAGCCGGGCACGGTCGGCTGCAGCCGCAGCGCCTCGTCGAATACCCGTCGGATGTACCGCAGCTTGGCGACCAACTCGAAGGCCGGAGCCTCGTCGGCGCCCCACACCTTGTCGACTTCGGCGCGGGCACGCGCGAACACCTGCGGATGACGGGACAGGTAATAGAGCGCGAAAGACAAGGCGCCGGAAGTGGTTTCGTGCCCGGCGACGAGGAAGTTGATTAGTTGGTAGCGGATGTTCGCGGAGTCCAGATCCGAGGCCAGCATGATCTCCAGCAGGTCGTCGTGGTGGCCGAGCCCCTCCTCGCGTCGCTTGGCGACGATGTCGTCGGCGACGGCGTTCATGTGGTCGCCGTCGCGCTGGACCTTGCGCTCCTCACGCCGGGCAAGGAACTTTGGCAGCCAGCTGGCCCGTAGTACACCGGCCCGGTCGGCGCCCTTGAGGCCCGAGATCATGTGCTCGACGAAGGGATGGGTGGCGTCGGACTCAAAGGCACCGAATGAGTAGCCCGCCGCGCAGCGGCCGATGGTCTCCAGCGTCACCCGCGTGGTGTCGGCCGATACGTCCACTGTCTGATCGGCACCGGCCCGCGTGTCCCAGTGGGCCGCCAATTCGCCTGCCGCGTCGAGCATCACCGAGTGGTAGCGGCGCATGGCGGCCTGGCTGAACGCAGGCATCAGCAAGTTGTGTGCCTTGTGCCAATTGGGCTCGTCGTTGTAGGCGGTGAACAAACCGTCGCCGCCGAGGATCCGCAGTGCAGCGATATCGGGGCCGATGTGCTTGCAGAACCTGGTCTCGTCGTTGAGGTCGGAGACCACCTCGGCACCTGCCGCGATCACGTAACGAACGCCGAATGCCCGCAACTCGTAGATCGGCCCCAGCCGTTCAGCGTTCTTCAGCGCCGACTGCGACGGCGCGTCGGTGTCGTAGGAGAACACGTCGCCGAGGAATGGCACGCGCCACCGGGGGCGGGGCAGTTTCGGATACGTCCGCACGTTCTCCAACACGGTCATGTCGCCAGCCTCCGCCGCTGTTGTACATGTGTCAAGTAGTATGAGCGGCATGGCTGAGTCCAGACGGCGTCTGTCTCCAGAGGACAGGCGCAGTGAGTTGTTGGCGCTGGGCGCCGAAGTGTTCGGCCAGCGCCCGTACGACGAGGTCCGCATCGACGAGATCGCCGAACGCGCCGGGGTGTCACGCGCGCTGATGTACCACTACTTCCCGGACAAGCGGGCGTTCTTCGCTGCAGTGGTGCGCGCCGAGGGCGAACGACTCTTCGAGGCCACCAACGCCCCGCCCGATCCCGACAAAGGACTTTTCGACCAATTGCGTGAGGGTGTGCTGGCGTATCTGCGCTACGACGAGGAGCATCCCCACGGCGCGTGGGCGGCCTACATGGGGATGGGCCGATCCGACCCGATCCTGCGCGGTATCGAGGACATCGACAACGATCGCCAGGCCAACCGGATCATGGGACGGATCGGCGAAGCCGTCGGCCGCGAACTGGATTCCAAGGTCGAGCGCGATCTGCGGATCACCATCTATGGCTGGCTGGCCTTCACATTCGAAATGTGCCGCCAGCGGATCATGGATCCGTCGATCGACGCCGGATACGTCGCCGACACCTGCGCCCACACGCTGCTCGACGCCGTCAGCCGGGTGCCGGGGCTACCCGCTGAGCTGGTCGAAGCCGTCGCGCACAGCCGGGACTGAGTATTTGTCGGTGCCGGTTGGCACCATGACTAGATGAGCTCCACCCCGGCCGATCCATTCACCCGGTTCAGCGCGCTGACCCGGGAGTGGTTCACCGGCACGTTCGAGGCGCCGACCGCCGCACAGGCACAAGCCTGGTCGGCCATCGCCGACGGTCACAACACCCTTGTCATCGCCCCGACCGGATCCGGTAAGACGCTGGCGGCGTTCCTGTGGGCGATCGACCGGCTGGCGGCCGCCGACCCTCGGCCGGCGACCGCGGGCACTCCCCTAGCAAGCTGTGGGCCCAGGGTGTTGTACGTATCGCCGCTCAAGGCGCTGGCCGTCGACGTCGAACGCAACCTGCGCACACCGCTGACCGGCATTGGCCGTGTCGCCGAGCGCCGGGGCGTACCCGCGCCCGCCATCAGCGTCGGCGTCCGCTCCGGCGATACCCCACCCGCACGCCGCCGCGAGCTGATCACCAAACCGCCGGACATTCTGATCACCACTCCCGAGTCGCTGTTCCTGATGCTGACGTCCGCGGCGCGCGACTCCCTGGCCGAGGTGCAGACCGTCATCGTCGACGAGGTGCACGCCGTCGCGGCGACGAAGCGCGGCGCCCATCTTGCGCTGTCACTGGAACGGCTCGACCAGTTGCTCGACCGACCCGCGCAGCGGATCGGGTTGTCGGCGACCGTGCGCCCGCCCGAGGAAGTCGCACGCTTTCTGTCCGGACAGGCCAAGACAACGATCGTCGCGCCGCCAGCGACCAAGACGTTCGATCTGTCGGTCCAGGTGCCGGTGCCGGACATGGCGAACCTCGAGAACAACACGATCTGGCCCGACGTCGAGGAGCGCATCGTCGACCTGATCGAGGCGCACAACAGCTCGATCGTGTTCGCCAACTCACGACGGCTGGCCGAACGACTTACCTCTCGGCTCAACGAGATTCACGCCGACCGGTCCGGGGTCGACCTGCCTGCCGAGCGCAACCCGAAGGTGGGTGGCGGCTCCCCCGCGCAGCTGATGGCCAGCGGTCAGTCGTTCGGCGCTCCGACATTGCTGGCCAGGGCCCACCACGGTTCGGTCAGCAAGGAGCAGCGCGCCCAGGTCGAGGACGACCTCAAGTGCGGGCGCCTGAAGGCCGTCGTCGCGACGTCCAGCCTGGAACTCGGCATCGACATGGGCGCCGTCGACCTGGTGATCCAGGTGGAGGCGCCGCCTTCGGTGGCCAGCGGCCTGCAGCGCATCGGACGCGCCGGACATCAGGTCGGTGAGATCTCACAGGGGGTGCTGTTCCCGAAGCACCGCACCGATTTGATCGGCTGCGCGGTCACGGTGCGACGGATGCTGTCCGGTGAGATCGAGACCATGCGGGTGCCTGCGAATCCGCTCGACGTGCTCGCTCAGCACACGGTCGCCGCGTGTGCCCTCGAGCCGCTGGACGCCGACCACTGGTTCGAAGCGGTGCGGCGCAGCGCCCCGTTTGCGACGCTGCCGCGCAGCGCTTTTGAGGCGACACTGGACCTGTTGAGCGGCAAGTATCCGTCCACCGAGTTCGCCGAGCTGCGGCCACGACTGGTGTACGACCGCGACGCAGGCACTCTGACCGGGCGTCCCGGCGCCCAGCGGTTGGCGGTGACCTCCGGCGGCGCGATTCCGGACCGCGGATTGTTCACCGTATACCTCGCGACCGACTCGGAAAAGCCTTCGCGGGTAGGCGAACTCGACGAGGAGATGGTCTACGAGTCGCGCCCGGGCGATGTCATCTCGCTGGGTGCAACCAGTTGGCGGATCACCGAGATCACGCACGACCGCGTGTTGGTCAT
>NZ_DASSCY010000050.1:0-21882 GCF_035697385.1 Mycobacterium sp.
AGGTGGCGGGCCGACATTACGTTGACATCAATTCGCTTGCGCGGACAACAGCGAAAAGAACCGTTGCGACGGATCCTCGGCGTCAGGGCTTCCTTTCATTGTGTCCCGGGTGATGGGGTGGCTCAGGTCGACCGAGGACGGATCGTTCACATGGGCCGTGTCGGTCACAATCGTTCGCTCGATGAACTTCCATGTGCTGTCCCGCTTCTCGTACTTGTCGAGGTAGCGTCCGCCGACCACGACGTCCACATCCCGATCGCCCGCGCTGAACGTGTGGGTCGCGATGGTGTAGATCTCGCCCTCGGCTTTGTCGCCACTTATCGCAAAGTTCACGGTGGTGATGTGGTGTTGCATCGATCGGATGTAAGGGCGCGCGGCGGCGAGCTCGCTGAGGAAATCGTCGACACTGCCTGTCGAGAACGCGCCGTGGGCGTCCTCGGCGTCGTGGTGGTAGAGCTCCCGCAACGTCGCCAAGTCGCCACGATCGACGGCGCGGCAGTAGCCGTGAACGAGCTTCCGCAGCTGAAATTCGTCGAGCATTTCCTGTAGCAGGGCTTCAGTCGGCGGCATCGGAATCAGAATTTCGCGACGGCACCGGCGTCGACAGGCAGCGCCGCGCCGGTGATGTACTGCGCCTCGTCGGAGGCCAGGAAGAGCACGGCGTTGCTGACGGCGCGTGCCTCAATCAGCGGCTTGGGCAACATGTGAAATTGTCCGATGATTTCTGCGGCGTCGTGCACGGTCGGATTGGGCAGGTCCGGTCGTAGGGTGCGGCAGAACTGCTCGTTGTCGAGCATCGGTGTCAAGACGTTCCCGGGGTGGATCGAGTTCACCCTGATCCACTGTGGCGCAAGTTCATTCGCCAGCGAGTTCATCAAGCCGACGACGGCGTGCTTAGCCGATGCGTAGTGGGCCATGTAGCCACCGCCGCGAAGGCCCAACATCGAGCTGACCAAGATGATCGATCCGCCGCCGTTGGTCATATGCGGCAGTGCCGCTTTGACCGTGTGCCACACGCCGGTCACATTGATGTCCAGCATCGTCTGCCATGCGGATTGTTCAATCAGCGCGGCTGGTGCTGGGGTGCCGCTGATTCCGGCGTTGGCCACGACGATGTCGATCGCGCCCAACGTCGCCACTCCTTGCTCGAGCGCTGCGCGAAGGCTGTCGAGGTCGCGCACATCAGCCTTGGCGGTGACGATGCGCCGGCCCGATTTCTCCACGAGGGCCGCCGTGTCGGCGAGATCGGTCTCTGAAGGGCCTGGATAGCCGACGCCATCGATGTCCTCGCAGACATCAACCGCGATGATGTCCGCGCCCTCTTCGGCCAGTCGGATCGCGTGTTCACGGCCCTGGCCGCGCGCTGCGCCAGTAATGAACGCCACCTTGTCGGCGACTCTGCCGACCTTATTGCCTGCCATCGCGACCTTTCACCCGGAGGATCTGTATCCGGGACAGTCAAGCAGAGTGGCCCATTTGCGGGGGCAGGCATCGCAGCCGAGAGGGCCATCTATCTCGCAAGGTCCCACTGCCCGAAGTCGGGCGCAAGGACCTCGTTCACATCGACTTGAGTACCGCCCAGAGCGACACCTGTGTCGGGGCCGCTGACGATGACATCCTGATACAGCACGGCCGCGGGCTCGCGCTTGCCCTCAGACCACGCTCTCGTCTGCCACGCCCACCACTTTCCGTCAGTGGTTGAGCGCCCGATTACACGGTCTCTGACCGCCCACCCGCACGCTTCGGCGTGCCCGTAGATGCCGGTGCGGTTCACGGACAGCACCGAGTTGATTCCTCGAAACCATTCCACGGCAAGGCTGTTCCAGGTGTCGAGATCGATGTCCTCGTCGACGCTGAAGAAGATCGGCGCCGAATCCGGGCCACCGGCAGCGGCGTGCAGCCGCAGAGCTGTCTGAGCGTCTGCTACCCCGCCCTCGTACCCGCGGGTGTAGTCCGAAGGCGTCGGCCAACCGGGTTTTCCGTATTGATAGCAGCTGACGACGTGAAGGCCCTCCGCGCGTAGCGCATCCGCATATTCGCGCGTGACGGGCTTGAAATCGAAGTCGGCGCCCGGCCGCAACTCGGACACGTAGACTAGTGCCCCGTCATAGCCACCCGATTTGATCAAATCGGGTGGCACCTGCCGGTGGGTGAAATCGATCAGCTTCATGTTCGCAGCGGATGCCTTCTGCGCTCCGAGCGTCGCAGCCGCCGTCCCTACGCTCAGTAAAACCGGTGCGGCGACTGCATATTTGAGGGCTTCGCGTCGTGAAACATACCGAGCGTCCACGGCGCGATGGTAGCAACGTCCAGGTCATACTCGCTCTCGAACGGGCTGTGCCGTGGGACGATTGCCGAACGCTAGCGCGACGCCGTTGGCCGCACCATCGAGGAGCCAGGCATGACCGAGGACACCGCCCCGTCCATCACTGGGATCCACCACTTCTCCGTAACCGTGTGCGACATCGAAGCCAGCGTGGCCTGGTATCAGCGGGTGTTCCGCGCGGATCGAGTGCCAATGACATTCCCTCACTACGAACGGGAAGACACCGGCTACGGTGTGTTGCTCGTCGAGCCGCGCTCAGGATTGGCCATCGGCCTCCACACGAATGCGGGTAATGACGGCGAGCAATTCGACGAGGCGCGTACGGGACTGGACCACGTCGGATTCAATGTGAGCTCACGTGATGAGCTGGAGGCGTGGACCGCCTGGCTCGATGAGCTTGGTATCGAGCACTCCGGCATCAGAACCGGCGACGAACCATTCGCCTATGCGACGGTGGTGTTTCGCGATCCCGACAATATCCAACTCGAGCTTTTTGCGGTCTGCTGATGTCCTTGGCTGATATCCCGGGCCAGCATGGTGGAGGGATTGCGGCTACGGTGTGCCGCCCCCAAAGGATGGATCTCCGGGCTCGAGCGTCCGACACGCAATAGTCTGCGAAAAAGAGGGGAGTTGATCGAACTGTTCTCTGCACAACGAGAGTTCTCGGCTTACGGCCCATCGCACTTGGTGGTGCTCGCAATCTTCGTGATCGGCGCTGCGCTCCTGGTCTGGATCGGACGCCGTCAGACCGAATCGCAGGCGCGCCTGTTTGGCCGGGCCTTCGCGCTTGTGATCGTGGCGGCGTTTCTGGTGGCGCTGATTTACAAACTGATCCGGCCAAACCTCGAGACGTCGGTGCCGCTGCAACTGTGCGATATCGCGGAACTCGCCGCGGCCTATGCGCTGTGGTCGCAGCGGCATTGGGCTTTTGCGCTCACTTATTTCTGGGGTCTTGTGCTGAGTTCACAGGCGTTGATCACGCCGGACATCGGCACGCCAGAGGAAGGCGCGCCAGATTTCCCGCACCACCTGTTCCTCACGTTCTTCACGCTTCACGTGCTCGTGGTGTTGGCGGCCATTTATCTGACCTGGGGCCGTGGCATGCGGCCGCGGTGGCGCAGCTATCGGTTCGCGGTCATTGCGACCCTCGCATGGGCGGCATTCACCTTCGCCTTCAACGCGATAACGGGGACCAACTACGGCTACCTGAACAGGAAACCGCCAACAGCGTCACTGCTGGACCTATTGGGTCCGTGGCCGGTGTATCTGCTGGCCGAGATCACGATCGTCGCCATCGTGTGGGCGCTGATGACCTGGCCGTGGGAGCGGACAAAGAACCATGCCCGCGAAACTTCAGCCCGATAGGAAGGCTCACCATGCGAATCGCTGTGGTCGGCGCGACGGGCAACATCGGCGCTCGCACCGCCTTAGCCCTCGAGAGGAACGGGCACGAGACGGTCCGAATCAGCCGCTCGCTCGGCGTGGATCTGACCACTGGCGACGGCCTTGATGCGGCGCTCGAAGGCGTTGACGCAGTGGTCGATGCGATGAGCGCACCGCCGATCAGTCGCGACGAGACGCTGGCATACTTTCGCGCCACCACAACGAACCTGCTCGGCGCCGAGGAACGTGCAGGCGTGCGCCATCACGTACTGCTGTCGATCGTCGGAGTCCATCGGGTAGAGGGCAACGCACACTACGCAGGCAAGCGAGAGCAGGAACGGCTGATCACCAAGGCCCATGTGCCGTACACGATTGTGCCGGCGACTCAGTTTCACGACTTCGCGGCGATGGTCGTCGGCTGGACCGAGCGCGACGGCGTCGCCACCATCGCGCCCTTACTCGTTCAGCCGATCGCGCCTGACGATATTGCCGAGGTGTTGGCCGAGATCGCGGCCGGAGAGCCACAGGGCCGCTACGTCGACGTGGCCGGCCCCGAGACCCAAGACCTCGTCGACATGGCCCGGCGCACCAACGAGGTACTCGGCCACCAGGTGCAGCTCGTCCCGACATGGTCGGGCGTCTTCGACGAGTCCATGGCAGGCAACGTCATGCTGCCCGGCGAGAACGCCCGCATCGCCCCGACAACGTTCGGTGACTGGCTCGCGCAGTTGAAGCGCGAGAACCGCTGAGAAACAACGGCATTCGTTGAGCGATGCTGGCGAGCGCCAAGGAGGGCGGCATGACAACAGAAAAGAATGGCCATGACGAATCCTCGTCCGAGGGTGTTGTGGTCGTTGCCGAGGCGGGCTCGGGGACCTACACGCAACGGATCACCGCCGGCCACCATGAGCTCACCTCCGACGAGCCGCAGCCGATCGGCGACGACGCGGGACCGACACCCTACGATCTGCTACTGGCCGCGCTCGGGGCATGTACCTCCATGACCGTGCGGATGTACGCCGACAGAAAAGGCTGGCAACTCGAGCGTGTACGAGTGACGTTGCGGCACTCACGCATTCACGCAAAAGACTGCGCTGATTGCGAAACCAGCGCCGGATGGGTCGGCCAGATTGACCGTGACATCGAGCTGTCCGGCGACCTCGATGACGCTCAACGACAACGGCTACTGAACATCGCCGAACGTTGCCCCGTTCACCAGACCCTCACCTCGGAGATTCGTATCGCCACATCCTTGCGATGACGGCCTGTGTCGAGACCCAGAGCTGCGATGCCGCAGAAGTGAGCGCGTGTAAAGCGAAATAACCTGTGCCACCACGTGTTCCGCGCCTGCGGAGAAGGGTATCAGCGCACCGCGAGACAACTTTGATAAGTCCGCGACGCTTTCTGCGCGCCACCTGGCCTGCCAGAAATCCGCAAATGCAGCCCAAGAGGAAGACCGCACGTCCGCGTCGGTTGTTTCTGCGCGCAGCGAGAAATCCACATATCGAGGCAACAGTGGCGACCGCCAGTAGCACAGCAATCAGGGATGTCGGGCCGAGCGACCCCATATCGTCACCTCCGGGGCCAGTCCGTCTGGGCGCCTGCCCGATCCAATCACCGCATTCGCCGGGCGAGCGTCGTCGATCACTGTTCGTGACCAAAACGAGCATGAACCGTTAACGGTCTGGACGGGGGATGAGCCGGTCGTCGCGCTCGACGAGCGGGAAAACGCAAGAGGCAAGGAGGTTTATGAACTCCTTGCCACTTTCAACATATAGCGCACAGGGGGTCTTGCGGCAAGACCCGGGTGGTGATGCAGACTCGCGGTCCGGACGGCGCCAGCCGGCCGAATGTGAATCTTGTTGAAGGGGATCTCGATGATTGACGTGATCGTGGTTGGCGGCGGACCGACCGGCATGATGCTCGCCGCCGAGTTGCGGCTGCAGGGCGTGCACGTAGTCGTGCTGGAGAAGGCCGCCGAGCCGACCAGGATCGTCCGTTCGCTGGGCCTGCACGTGCGCAGCATCGAGGTGATGGACCAACGCGGTGTGCTGGAGACGTTCCTCGGGCATGGCAGGCAGTACCCGCTCGGCGGTTTCTTCGCCGGTATCGACAAGCCATCGCCCGGCCGGCTGGACACCGCGCATCCCTACGTCCTCGGTATCCCGCAGAACATTACCGATCGCCTGCTCGCCGAGCGCGCCACCGAGCTCGGCGCCCAGATCCAGCGCGGCTGCGAGCTAGCTGGGCTGAGCCAGGACGAAAACGGGGTGACCGCCGAGCTGGCTGACGGCAAAACGCTGCGCTCGCGCTTCCTCGTAGGCTGCGACGGTGGCCGCAGCACGGTGCGCAAGCTGCTCGGCGTCGGCTTTCCAGGCGAGCCCGCCAAAGTCGAGATGCTGCTTGGCGAGATGGAGGCGACCGAGGATCTGGAGACGGTGACCGCCGTGGTGGCCGAAGTCCGCAAGACCCAGAAGCTGTTCGGCCTCATGCCGCTGGAGGGCGGGGGCTACCGCGTCATGGCGCCCGCTGAGGGCGTGACCGAGGACCGCTCGGTCCCGCCGACCCTCGAGGAGTTCCGGCGACAGCTGCGGCTGTTCGCCGGCACGGACTTCGGGGTGCACTCACCGCGCTGGCTGTCCCGTTTCGGCGACGCCACCCGGCAGGCCGAGCGCTACCGGGTCGGCCGGGCGCTGCTGGCCGGCGACGCGGCGCATATCCACCCGCCGACCGGCGGGCAGGGGCTCAACCTCGGTGTTCAGGACGCGTTCAACCTCGGCTGGAAACTCGCCGCCGAGGTCAACGGCTGGGCACCGGAGGGGCTGCTGGACAGTTACCAGGCCGAACGCCACCCAATAGCCGCCGATGTGCTGAACAACACCCGCGCACAGATGGAGCTGCTGTCCACCGAGCCCGGTCCGCAGGCGGTGCGCCGGCTGCTGGCGGAACTGATGGATTTCGAGGAGGTGAACCGGTACCTGATCGAGAAGATCACTGCCATCGGGGTCCGCTACGACTTCGGGGAGGGGCATGAGCTGCTCGGCAGGCGGCTGCGGGATATCGGGCTGAAACAGGGGCGCCTGTACGAGCTGATGCGCGGCGGTCGCGGGCTCCTGCTCGACCAGACCGGTCTGCTTTCGGTGGCGGGCTGGGCAGATCGGGTCGACCACGTCGTCGACGTCAGCGAGGAATTGGATGTGACGGCGGCACTGCTGAGGCCTGACGGCCACGTGGCGTGGGTCGGCGACGACCAGCGGGATCTCGTCAGCCAGCTCCCCAAATGGTTCGGCGCGGCCGTCGGCTGATCATGAAGCGCGCCTGGTCGCGACGCGCCCTCGACGCCGGATTGTGCGGCCACGTCCCGTAACGGATACATTGTGGCGTCTGCGGTGAAGACGTCGCCGTGGCCCAGGGACGGAGCGAGTCTTTGCGCGGCATTTCCGCAGGTACCGTCTCCGCGCGCTTTCAATCCGCGGCGCCCCGCCCTCCCGCGTCACCCGAGCTTCAGTTCGGATGTGATGCGCCGTTGCCATCGCAGAAGTAGCGGAGTACGCGCACCTGAGCGACGCAGACGTCGAAGCGATCGCGTCGTCGTTGGAAGAGATCCGTCACGACATCGAGGCGTCGCTCGGTACCGAGGACCGCGCATATATCAAGCGCGTCATACGTTTTCAGCGGTGCCTCGAAGTGGCGGCGCGGCTGACGATCTTTGGCAGCCGAGGCAAGGCCGGGTGGGCTGCCGGCACCGTCGCGTTGCTCGTGTCGAAGTGCATCGAGAACATGGAGCTCGGCCACAACATCACCCATGGCCAGTGGGATTGGATGAACGACCCGGAGATCCACTCCAACACCTGGGAGTGGGACATGGTGAGCCCGTCATCACAGTGGCGGTACTCCCACAACTACCGCCACCACGTATTCGCCAACGTCATCGGGATGGACGACGACCTGGGCTTTGGCGTCATACGCGTCAGCCGCGACCAGGAGTGGAAGCCGGGCTACCTGTGGGCTCCGTTGCGGGCGCTCGGGCTGTCGGTCGTCTTCGAATGGGGCATCGCGCTGCACAACCTGGCCGCCGAGCAGCGGGATCAGCCAACCGAGGAGGCCAAGGCCGAACTCAAGCGGGAAATGATCCGCAAAATGGTCCGCCAGGCCGCCAAGGATTACCTGTTCTTCCCGGCGCTCAGCGGACGCCGCTTTCTTCGCACATTCTTGGCGAATCTCGTCGCCGCCGGCTTCCGCAATGGCTGGGCGTACATCGTGATCGTCTGCGGGCACTTTGCCGACGGTGCCGAGAAATTCACCCCCGCCGCCGTGGAGAACGAGACGAAGCCGGAATGGTATCTGCGACAGATGCTGGGAACCGCGAACTTCAATGCCGGCCCCGTCATGAGGTTGATGAGCGGAAGCCTCTGCTACCAGATCGAGCACCACCTTTTCCCCGATCTGCCGAGCAACAGGTACCCCGAGATTGCAACGCGCGTGCAGGCGATCCTGGCTGAATACGACCTGCCCTACACGACGGGTCCGCTGATTCGGCAGTTCTGGCACACCGTGCGGACGATCTGCAAGCTCTCCGTACCGGACCGCTTCCTCACAGCGACCTCCCACGATGCGCCGGAAACGGCTTCCGAGGAGAAGTTCAGGGCCGTGGCCATGCATCCGCGGGTGTTCGGAGCGCATGTCGTCGGTACACCACGTCGCGGGTTGGACACCGCGATCACCGACCGCGCTGGGCAGCGGTTGAAACGAGGCTGGGTTAGGCCTACGTTGCAGCGCGTCGCTGCCCTCGCCGCGCTTCGTTTCTCCTGATCAGCACTGGCAACAGCGCGAAAAAGAAGGGGCCGCTTTTGCAAGCGGCCCCTAATTGGTGAACGTCAGGTTCAGGTCTGCTTGGCGTAGCGGACCAGGAAGGCCACGGCCACGAACCCCGCACCCACGGCAATCGCGCCCCACATCACGAACGGGAACACCAACGAGACCGGTGACCAGCCAACGCTGGAAAGCGCCGTCGCGGTGTAGAGCAGCCAGAACAGTCGGTAGAGCGACCAGAGCGCGGTGATGCCGGCGGAGATGCCGATCACCAGGGCGCGCGTGCGATCGACTCGGTTGACCTGTTCCTGGATGCGCGGGGGCACGATGTTCATTGCTTGGGTCCTTTCCTAGATGCGCTGCCTGGTTGGCGTCGTCATTGCGGCAAGTACATCTAGGGGGCCTGGCTACCGATCCCAATATCGCGCTTGATTCAGCGGCATAGCCCAGGGCTGCGCTGCTTTCTCAACGTCAGGGTTGCACCCCAGGCCCGCCTCGCGGAGCCGACAGCGCAACCAAACGTCGACGCCCGCTGCGGTGGTGGTGCCCGGTGGCTACCGTTCACAAACCTAAGAGCACGCCAGCAGTTCAGGTGTCTGAACTTGTTTGCGCAATTTCTCCAGGGATCGGGACAGCAGGCGCGACACGTGCATCTGCGATATTCCGAGTCGATCGGCGATCTGGCTCTGCGTCATGTTCGCGAAGAATCGAAGTTGGAGCACGGTTTGCTCGCGTTCGGGCAAAGCTCTCAACAGTGGGCGAACCGTTTCGGCGTCCAGCACCTTGTCCAGATTGGCGTCAAGGTCCCCGAAGGCTTGCGATACTGGCCGGCCATCGTCGTCATCTGCGTGCGCTGGGGCATCAGACGACACGGCGGCGTATGCACTGGCCGCCATGGTGGCCTGCAGCACCTCTTCACGGTCGACACCCAGATAGGTCGCGATTTCGCCCGCAGTGGGCGCACGGCACAGCTGCTGGGACAACTCATCGCGCGCTCTCTTGAGCTGGAAGCTCAGGTCTTTGAGGCGGCGGGGGACTCGGACAGACCACCCGTGGTCGCGGAAATACCGGCGGACCTCGCCCATCATGGTCGGCACGGCGAACGCGAGGAAATCGGCACCACTTTCGATATCGAAGCGGTTCACCGCGTTCATCAAGCCGACGCGCGCGACTTGAACGAGGTCTTCAAGTGGCTCTCCGCGATTCCGGTATCGAAGAGCAATGTGGTCGGCCAGCGGCAGGCAGTGTTCAATAATTGAATTGCGTTGGCGTTCAAAGGGAATCGATCCCTTTTCAAGCGTGCTGAGATGGCGAAGCATCTCCGTTACGTCAGCGTAGTCGGTTTGCGTACTAGACATCATCGGGCGGTCCTGTCGATTTCTGTGCTGAAGGAAGGCAGGCCGGAACGCCATATGCATGTGCGAATAGCGAATTGGCGGACCGGCGGTCTGTGCGCTACGTCAGCGCGTCTGTGATCTTGTAGACCGCGTCGTTGATGGTCGGCTCACCGTGCCACGGCTTGCCATGGTTCTCGACGCCCTTGTCCTCAATCGGCTGGCCCAGGCCTTCTTTGACCTGGCCGCCAAACTCATCGAGTCTGCTGCAGGCATTCTTTTCGGCAGCCATGACTAACCCCTTTGATTGAATGGATTGCCAAGGCTCGAGCCTGAACCTTGCAGGGGGTATACCTCAGAAGCGCAGATTTGAAACCCAGCCGTCAATTTGCGGGGTGTGCGACTACGTCTCGTCGGCGACCTGATCTCGACTTTGATGCCCGCCGGGCGCTTCGGGATCATCGTGCTGATGATCCAGTTTCTCCTGGAGTTCCCGTTGCTCCTCGGTGGCCTTGGTGGCGTCTTTCGGCGTGGGGGGAGGGATGTTGACCTGCTCCATTGTCAAACCTCCTCGTGTCGAAGCGCTAGGGCTGCTGCGCGCAAGTTGTCCTGATCGCCGCGCGCCTAAACCCATTCAGCCGTTGTCTTCCAACACTTTCCGTACCGGCGCTATGGCGAGGCCGTCAGAACCTTGCGGTCCTCTTCGGCGAACGTGTCCTCCAGCTGCAGCGGCGAGTAGTCGACATCGATGTCAGCGAGTGCGCGCCCCCGCGCACTACCGATCGTGCCGAGCCGACGCATCCCCTTGTCGGCGGCGTACTGCTGGAACTCGTCCATCGTGAGGTCGAAGGGAATCTCGTCGTAGAGCGCGAACGCCTCTTCGGTGTTGCGCAATGCCAGCGGAATGAGCTCGTTCATGCGTGTTTCGAAGACCGTCCAGTTGGCGTCGTCGGCGGCGACGTGGCGCCGGCAGGTGAAGGTGCCCCACGCCATGTGGCGTCGCTCGTCATCGCCGATTCGCCGCACCAGCTCCTGCATGCCGGGAAGAATGCCGCGGTCCACGCAAATCCGGTGCCACGCATAGTATCCCGTCAGCGCCATCATGCCTTCGATCACATGGTTGTACGTCGCCGACGCACGAACCTGGGCGGCCGGTGAGGGATTTGTGGACAGGGCGTCGAGCGACTCGGGGAGTTCTTCATAGAAGATCTTCCGATAGGACGGAAGGTCGTCGAGGTAGGCCTGCAGATCGCCGGTGAGCCCGACGGCGTCGAGCCACATGCGGAACACCTGTGTGTGTTTGGCTTCCTCGAACGCAAACTGAGTCAGATACATTTCGTCGCCGAGTCGACCCTCGGCCTTCATGGCCGCCATGAACGGCTGGATGTCCTGAGTGACCGCTTCCTCGCCGGCGATGAACTCGGCGCACAGCCGGGTGGCCCAGTCTCGCTCGAGTTCTGAGAGCGACTCCCAGTCCTCCCGGTCTCGGGAGAAGTCGATGTCGGCCGGATCCCAGAACTTCGCGTTGCCCCCGGCGAAGAGCTTCAACGGCAGGCTGGACCAGTTGAGGCCGCCTGCGCCGAGGGACTGGGAACGTGTCCGTGTCATGAGTCCGACCTCCTCAGATCATCGGTGCGGGGCTGTCTCGAGTCGATGACCACTGGCCATCCTACTGTGAGGCGCGTCACAGTCGCGAGGACCGAGAGGCCCTGCTCAGATGCTGAGCCGCCGATACCGCTGCAGACGTCGCACCCCGGACGCGGGCACCGGTCCGTCGCACGGAACCAGCGCGGCATCGACCCTGGAGCGAACGTCGTCGACGTCGAATCGGGTACCGATGGCCACCAGGCAGTTGGCGTTCGACCTGCGTGGCGCGGCCGCGATGTGGATCGACGCGCCGACCACATTGACAACGTAGGTTCGCACCCGTCCGGGGTAGCGGACGGCCACGGTTCCCTTGAGGCGGTACACGCCCGTCGGCGGTTTCTCCAGCAGATCGAGGAGCGCACCGGGGTCGATGCAACCCTCGCTGGTGGCGGTGACGGAGTCGGCGTGTACGTGGTCGTGCTGATCGGCATGCGGGGCGACCGCGGGTTCCGTCGCCGAATCAATGAGCAGTTCCCTGAAGGACAGCTGCCCCGAGCCATCGGCGTCGGACACGTCGTACAACAGAGCGGGATCGACCCTCGCACCGATGGCGCCGACGACGTGCGCGTCCGGATTGCGTTCGCGCACCCGCGTTTCGATGCGTTCTACGGTGGCGGCGCGCTCGTCTTCGGCAATCTGGTCGAGCTTGTTTACCACGACCAGCGACGCCACGCCGTATCGCGCGGGCGGGTTGGTGCTGCGGTCGACGGTGTCGAAATGCATCGCGGCGTCGATGACGTCGACGATGCCCCCGGGTCGCACCCGCTCGACCCCGCTGAAGCGGATGATCCTTGAGACCGCGACCGGATCTGCCAAGCCGCTGGCCTCGACGATGATCGCGTCCAGTGCCAGTCGGGGGTCGGCGAGTTTCGCCAGCGCCTCGTCCAGTCCGCCGTCGTCGGGCAGGCAGCAGATGCAGCCGCCTGCGATCGACGCGGGCTCGTCGACCTGCCCGGTCACCAGGGCTGCATCGACGTTGAGTTCGCCAAAGTCGTTGATGACCACGCCAATCCGGGCTCCCGGTGCGCGAAGGACATGGTTGAGCAGACTTGTCTTGCCTGCGCCGAGGTACCCGGTCAACGCGATGACGGGTATCGCTCCCACCAGACTCCCTCCGCAGTAACGGCTACCCGCCGAGGCTAGAGGATGCCTGTGATGTCGTTCTTGAGCGCCTCGGCATCTGTGCCGAAGACCGCCTGGACGCTGTTGCCGACCTCGATGACACCAGCGGCCCCGAGACTCTTCAGGCGCGCCTGATCCACCTTGCTCTTGTCGGCGACATCCACGCGCAGCCGCGTGATGCAGGCATCGACGTTCACCAGATTCTCCCTGCCGCCGAACGCCGCGATGATCTGCTCGGCCTTGCTGTCTGCTGCCACCGCAGCGGGCGCCGTCGCTGTCGCGGTGCCCGACCCGCCGACCGCAACGGCCGTAACGGACTCCGTGCCTTCGTCCAGGTTCGCCTCTTCCTCCGCCTCGAACTCGGATTCGGGCTCCCGGCCCGGTGTGCGCAGGTTGAATTTCGTGATCGCGAACCGGAACAGCAGGTAGTAGACGACGAAGAAGACGACGCCCATGCCGATGAGCAGTGGGATGTTCTTCGCGGCTGGAGCCGTGCCGTAGAGGAGCAGGTCGGCCAGCCCCGCGGAGAACGAGAATCCCAGGTGGATGTCGAGCAAATAGGCGATGGCAAGCGAGAGTCCCGTGAGCACGGCATGGATGACGTACAGCGGGAAAGCCACGAACATGAACGCGAACTCGAGCGGTTCGGTGATACCCGTCAGAAACGCCGTCAGCGCTGCCGCCGACAGAATGCCGACCGCCACCTTGCGCTGCTTCTTGTTCGCTACATGGATCATGGCCAGCGCGGCGGCTGGCAGCCCGAACATCAGGATTGGGTAGAACCCCGACGTGAGGATGCCGGCCGTGGGGTCGCCGGCAGCGAACCGGGTCAGTTCACCGGTGGCGACTTCGCCACCGGGAGTTTGGTAGTCGCCGTAGAGGAACCAGACGTACGAGTTCGGGATGTGGTGCAGGCCGAACGGAATCAGCATGCGGTTGGCGAACCCGTAGACGAAGGCACCGATCGCGCCAGCGCCGCCGATGAACTCGCCGAGGCCCGTCAGCCCGGCATCGAAGATCGGATAGAAGTAGCTCATGGCGAACGCGATGAACAGGCAGGCCAGTGACACCACGATCGGAACGAACCGTCTGCCCCCGAAGAATCCGAGGTAGGACGGCAATTGGATGGTGTGGTAGCGGTCGAACAGCCACGCAGTGACCAGACCGACCACGATTCCCGCGAACACGCTGTAGTTGATCTGAGCCTGTTCGCCGGCCTTGTCGACCTCGCCGGCGAGCACGATCGGCGACATGGTCTTGAACACCGCCTCCACCACCAGGTAGCCGACGACGGCGGCCAGTGCGGTGGAACCGTCGGCCTTCCTGGCGAATCCGATGGCGACGCCGACGGCGAACAGCAGACCAAGGTTGCTGAACAGGGCATCGCCTGCAGCGCTCATCGCCTTGAAGAATGGGCCGACGACGGGGGATTCAATTCTGCCAAGCAGGTCGGGCTGGCCCAGCCGCAGCAAAATCCCCGCTGCAGGCAGCACCGCGATCGGAAGCATGAGGCTCTTGCCCAGCCGCTGCAATTGCGCAAAGCCGGGAATTCGCATTCCTGACTTCTTCTGCGTCCCTTGCGGATTCGTCGTGTCGCTCATGTCCGCTGACCTCCTTCGCCGCCAAGCTCCGCCTGCCGCCGAAGCTCAGCGGAAGCTTAGACGAGAAGCCGTGAAGTTGAGACCGTCTTGGCCGCACGCTCGTATTGTTGGTGTGTGACTACGACGCCAGTCCTTGCCCCGGTCGGTGGGCGCGCGGTTCCGCTGCAGGACGTCCCCGACCCCGTCTTCGCGCAGGGCATGGTTGGCTACGGAGCCGCAATCGACCCTCCGCGCGGGGTGATCGACGCCGTCGCTCCCGTCAGCGGCAAGGTGCTG
Source organism: Mycobacterium sp. (assembly GCF_035697385.1). Classification (GTDB taxonomy): domain Bacteria; phylum Actinomycetota; class Actinomycetes; order Mycobacteriales; family Mycobacteriaceae; genus Mycobacterium. The sequence continues at coordinate 14,502 of NZ_DASSCY010000050.1, forward strand.
AAACTCATGCCGCATGCCTACATCGTGATGACTGCCGATAATGTCGGCGTCCTGGTGCACCTGGGCCTGGACACCGTCGCGTTGAAGGGGGAAGGCTTCACCACTCATGTCAGCCAGGGCGACGACGTCGTCGCGGGTCAGGTCGTCATCACCTACGATGTCCCGTCAGTCGAGGCGAAAGGCCTCAATCCCATTGTCCCCGTAGTGGTCATGGACGAACGCGAAGCTGGCAATGTCATCCCGTCCGAAGCGGTGACCACGGGTTCGGATATCGATTCCGGGGCACGTCTGTTCACGGCGAACAAGTAGATGGAAGTCGTAGTTCTGCAGGGCGCCAAGGAGATTGGCTGCCTTGCGGCCGACGCTATCGGCGCCCTGCTGCGTCGCAAACCGAACGCCGTGCTTGGGCTGGCGACCGGTTCGTCGCCGCTGGCGGTCTACGACGAACTGGCGGCGCGCTGCGACGCCGGGCAGATGTCATTTCAGCAGGCTCGCGGTTTCACCCTCGACGAGTACGTCGGCCTGCCCGCAGACCATCCGCAGCGGTACCGGAACGTCATCGACACCGTGTTCGTGTCCCGCGTCGACTTCGGGCCAGGGGCGGTGCAGGGCCCCGATGGCCTGGCCTCCGACATCCCGGCCGCATGCGCGGCGTACGAGGACGCCATCCGCGAAGCGGGCGGAGTCGACCTGCAGATCCTCGGGATCGGCACCGACGGGCATATCGCGTTCAACGAGCCGGGGTCCTCGCTGGCGTCCCGAACCCGAATCAAGACGCTGACCAGGCAGACGCGGACGGACAACGCCCGCTTCTTCGGCGGCGACGTCGAATCGGTGCCCACGCACTGCCTGACCCAGGGACTGGCCACCATCATGCAAGCCCGTCACGTGATCCTGGTCGCGATTGGTCACAGCAAGGCCGAGGCCGTGCATCGCCTGGTCGAGGGCGCTGTCAGCGCGCTGTGGCCGGCGACCATCCTGCAGCATCACCCGCATGTGACGGTGCTGCTCGACGACGCCGCGGCTCGGCGGCTTCAGCTCGTCGACTACTACCGCGAGACCTACCGCGCCAAGCCGGAATGGCAGGGCATCTGAGTGCTGCTGGCGACCGAGATCCTGCTCACCGGCTCAGAGCTGTTGCGGCCCGGGTGGATTGAGGTATCCGGTGACACGGTGGCCGCAATCGGCGCCGGAACTCCGCCCCGGCCCGCCGATCGCGATCTCGGCGCGATGACCGTCGTGCCGGGTTTCGTGGACACGCATCTGCACGGCGGCGCAGGAGCGAACTTCTCAACGGCGACGAATGCCGACACGTCCACCGCCGTGGCATTGCACCGCAGGCACGGCACGACGACCCTCGTCGCCTCCCTCGTCACCGCAGGCCAAGCCGAGTTGCTGCGCCAGGTAAGGGAATTGGCCGACGACGTCCGTGCGGGGGTGATCGACGGGATCCATCTGGAAGGTCCTTGGCTTTCCCCGACGCGGTGCGGTGCTCACCAGCCGTCCCTTATGCGGGACCCGGATGCCGGCGAGATCGCCCGCGTTCTCGAAGCAGGTGCAGGGACCATCCGGATGGTCACCATCGCGCCGGAACGCGACGGCGCCTTGCCGGCGATAGGGCAGATCGTCGACGCGGGCGTCGTGGCTGCCGTAGGCCACACCGAGGCGACCTATCAGCAGACGCGGGCGGCGATCGCGGTGGGCGCGACGGTGGGCACGCACCTGTTCAATGCGATGCGTCCGATCGATCGCCGTGAACCGGGCCCGGCGATTGCGCTTATCGAGGACCCTCGGGTGACCGTCGAATTGATCACCGACGGCGTACACGTCGATCCCGCCATCTATCGACACGTGGCGCGCAGCGCCGGACCCGACCGAGTGTCCCTGATAACCGACGCGATGGCCGCGACCGGGATGGCTGATGGCGTGTATCACCTTGGGCCAGTGGCGGTGGACGTCGTCGACGGGGTGGCAAGGGTGGCGGGAACGGACACCATCGCCGGCAGCACCGCAACCATGGACCGGGTGTTCAGATACGCCGTCATCCACAGCGGGTTGCCTCGCGACGAGGCGCTGAAGGCCGCCGTGCGTCAGGCGTCGATCAATCCTGCCAGGGCGCTGGGCCTGCCGTGTGCAGGACTTGTCCCGGGCGCCACCGCCGATTTGGTGGTACTGGACGCAGGCCTCGCCGTGACGGGCGTACTGCGTCGCGGGAAGTGGGTCGAGCTCTGATCAGGTTGTGTCCGAGATGAATTCGGCAACGATGTGGCCCAGTTCGGCGCCCTTCTGTTCTTGGACGAAATGACCGGCCCCTGACACGGTGGTGTGGTTCTGACCGCGGGCGCCTGGGATCCGCTCGCGAAATATGGTGTCCCAACCGCGGGTTGCGGGATCCCCATCGGAGTACGCGGTCAGGAAGGGCCGGTGCCATCGCTCGAGTTCGGCCATGGTGGCTCGGCCGATCGCGGCACCCGGGTCGTTGCGGGTCAGCGGTACGAGTGCGGTGAGCTGGCGCAGACCCGCCTTGTATGACCGGTCGGGAAACGGAGCGTCATAGGCCGCCAGCACGTCAGCCGTCAGCGGGCCGGCCACCGCGTTCAGGAAGACGCTCGGGACGATGTCCGGCGACCGCTGATAGAACGACATGTAGTCAAGTAGCGTTTCCTGCAACAACATTCGGTCGTCGCCGACACCGTGATGCGCCCAGGTGAGGGTTCCCGCCAATGCAGGGTCGCAGGTGTGCAGGATGGTGTTGGTCGCGACGACCCGAGCGAACCGGTCGGGGTCGCGGGCCACAACGCTCAACCCGATCGGGCCGCCCCAATCCTGCACGACGAGGGTGATCTCCCGCAGATCCAAGCCGACGATCAGGGCGTGAATCCAATCGATGTGACGGGCGAAGGTGTAATCGGTCGGCTCGGTCAGTTTGTCGGAGCGACCGAAGCCGATGTGGTCGGGTGCAATGACTCGCAGCCCAGCATCGCGGAGGACGTGAATGACATCGCGGTACAGATATGACCATGTGGGTTGCCCATGGAGGAGAACAACGACGGGTCCGTCGGCCGGACCCACGTCTACGTAGTGCATTCGCAGCGCTGGCAAGCCCTTCGTTTCGACCTGCGCGTAGTTGGGCGCGAAGTCATAACCCGGCAGGTTCGCGAATTGCGCGTCAGGCGTTCTCAGCACTGTCATGGCGTCGGCTTTCTGGGGCGACGGGTCACCGTGTCCGGCCGGCACGGTCGTTCATGAATCCTCGCACCGCATGCGATCGGATGAACTCGGCGACAACCGTGTCGTCATCCGCGACAGCAGTCAGCGTGAAGCGATGAGCCCACCTGGGCCGGCCCCGATCACAGCGACGCTTCCCGTCATCGGGGGAACTGTCGCACGGCTCCGCCGGCGTGGATGCAGAAACAAATTGACGTTTCTGTTGAAAACGGCGGGGTACTCGGTTCGAAGGACGAGGAGGTTCCGAGAAATGCCTGCTTGGAGTTGGATCGTTATCGCAGCAGTAGTCGTGATCGTTGTAGCGGCCGGCGTGTTCGTTGCTCTCTCAAAGAGCCGTCGTAAGAGGACGGAGCGACTGAGGAATAACTTTGGTCCAGAGTACGAACGCGCCGTAGTGGAGTCCGGTGATCAAGGCGCCGCCGAAAAGGAGCTCGTCGCGCGCGAACGAAAGCGACAGAAGCTTGACATCGTTGCCCTGGCGCCGCGATCGAGAGCAAACTACGCCGAATCCTGGCGCGCATTGCAGACCGCGTTTGTCGACAATCCGTCCAGGGCGGTGGGCGACGCCGATCATCTCGTGATGCAGGTGATGCGCGAACGCGGTTACCCCGTCGAGGACTTCGATCAACGGGCGGCCGACATCTCGGTGGATCACCCGACCGTGGTCGAGCATTATCGAGCCGCCCATGTACTTCATTTGGCGCAAGAAAAGGGCGACATCGGCACCGAGGCACAGCGTGAGGCATTCGTCCATTACCGCGCGCTCTTCGAGAAGTTGTTGGAGAGCGATCACGAGACTGATAGGGACACGTCAAAGGAGGCACGGGCATGACAACCCACGACGATCGAACCAGTACGCACTCTGAATCTCAAAGTGACGCAATAGAACCGTCGACTGCACGAACCGATCCGTCGGCCGCGCACGATAGTCCTTCGCCGGCGGCCACGAGGACCGACTCCACCTCCGCGCATGGTGAACCGCCAGTCGCGGGTGACGAATCGTCGACAGTCCGGAGCGAGCCGTCGGAATTGTCGGCCGAGCCTTCGACCGCCAAATCGCTGTTCGCCGACGACGACCTTTCCGGGCTGCGCTCGCGCTGGGATGACGTCCAGGCGGCTTTCGTCGACGACCCCAAAGAGTGCGTCCAGAAGGCGGATGCTCTTGTGGCGAAGGTCGTCGAACAGCTCACGGCCGGTTTCTCCGAGGCGCGTTCGCGTCTTGAGTCGCAGTGGGCTCGAGGCGAGGAGGCTTCAACGGAGGATCTTCGTCTCGCGCTGAAGCGCTACCGCGACTTCTTCGAGCGGCTCCTGTCGGTCTGAAGCGCATCTGACGTTACGGCTGCGGGAACGGCGCCCAGCGCTTGTTGAATCCGGCTTTGCGCAACGCGATCTGATCCGCCCGCTGCTGCTCGGTGATGAAGTCGTCCGCCGGCAGGTAGCTCTGGAGCTCCTCGTGGGTCATTACTCGTTGATCGACGATGCGGGGCAGGTTCTGGGGATCGGGCCCGAGGTCTTGGAACCGGATCGAGATCGTGCCCTGGTTCAACCCGCCGGTAGAGACCCAGTTCGCCGCGCCGGGATCCGTCGGGGAGATCACCAACGTATAGGTCCCGTCCGAATTGCGTTTGGCTTGTTCATTGTTCAGGCTGGTCGGCTGATCCCAGTAGTTGTCGGTGATCGTCCAGTCGTTGTAGGTCGGAACGATGAAGTAGTTGGCGTCGCCCGGATCGATGGTGAGCACGATGACCTGGTTGTCTTCGAGCTCGTAGTAACCATGGCTTTGCAGCTGGTTCGCGAGAAACTCTGCGTTGCTTGACGGTTGGCTGATTTCGTTGGCCGTCCGGGGTGCGCCGGTCTCAGGATCAGTCGTCGCCAGTGCCATGTACTTGGATTGCTCCGACACACCTCTGATCGCCAAGATCGCCGCGGTGAACGTGCCGCGGATCACCGGCGGCATGCATGGCAGCGGAGGGATCAGCGAAACCAGAGCTGTCAAAAGCGGATTCGTCGATACCAGAGGTCCGAGGAGGGCGAAACCGCCCAGCTGAGCGAACAGGCTGTTCGGCGGGCCACCGACGCGTTCGATCGCCAAGCTGATCGGCTCTTCTGCATTCCAATCGCCCAACGTGTCGCGCGCCGCGATGATCGTGGAGCTCGAGGTGAGCTGAATGTGGTTGCGTCGGCCGTTCGCCGGTTCACTGCTCACGGTGATGACGAACGTTCCGTCCTCGTTGATCTCGAGGTCGTCCGCGGTCAGTATCGACGACGTCGTCCCGGCCAACCCCTCCAGCACACTGAAGCTTGTGTCCGCCGGCCTCCCATTCTCGGTGAGGTCGCTGAAGCGGCCCGTGATCACATACTGCGACGATGCGCTGACGCCCATGAAGCGGTAGATGGTGTCGGGGTTGTCGTAGAGGATGCGGGTGCCGCCGACCGACTGTCCGTACCAGGTGTGGGGCGGGGCGACCTGAGTGATCACCGTCGGCGTCAGCGGATTGAGCAGCTGTTGCTGAAACGCTGCGGCCAACGCGTACTCGTCGACGGCCCTGTTCAGTGCCGCCACATTCTCCTCGTCGGGTCCGCCGGGGAACTGCTGTTGTGCCGCGGACAGAAATCCTTGCCGCAGAAAGAGTTTCATCAACACAACCGGAAGCGTGTTGACGGTCTCGGTGGCAAGGCGTTCGGCGGCCAGTTGCTCCGGAGTGCCGAGCGGACTGACCGCCGTTGTCGCGAGGCTCTGGTCCGCGACTGCGGACTGCGTCACCGCTGCCGTCGGTGTCGTGGTCGGCGTGGCTTCGGCCTGTGCGCGTCGCGCCGTTGCCGCCACGGATAGCACCGCTAGGGGTTCGGCAGGTGTGTCGTTGTCGTCCTCCGGGCCAGTCGCGCTGTCGGTCTTGCCCTTGGGTTCGTCGATTGTTTTGGTCACGGTCTGTGCGCTGACCGTCGACTTCGGGGTGGTTGTGTCTGATTCGGGGTCGTCATCATTTGTTGACGACGTCGACGAGACAGTGTCCGGGGTATCTGGTTGAGCCGCTGACGATGCCCCCGACGACGACTCGGACGATGACGACTCACCCGACGTCGATTCGCCGTCGTCAGCCGAAGCGATCGCGGCGCCGTTGGCGATCGCGACCCCGATGCCCAGGGCGACGGCAAGCCCGCCGACCCTGCCGATGAAGCGTCCGTAACCGTTGGGCGTCGTTGCCATGGGAGGAGCCCTTCTGTGAACTCTCCAGGTACCGTAGTCACGTGACTACAGTTAGCGCAAGGGCCGATGCGCCGGGCGGCTCTGCTCCGCTGGGCAGGGACGAAGTCGTCGCCGCGGTTCTGGAGGCTGCCGCCGACCTGTTTGCCGAACGGGGTCCCGCGGCGACATCCATCCGCGACATCGCGAAGCGCTCGAGTGTCAATCACGGCCTGATTCATCGGCACTTCGGCAGCAAAGACAATCTCGTCGGCGCGGTGCTCGATCATCTCGGCCAGCATCTCGCGCAACTTCTTGCAGGCAGCGCGGACGGACCCGAGGTCGGTGCGGCGGTCGACCGGCAGTTGCGGGTGATCGCCCACACGTCACTCGACGGGTATCCGATCGGCGAACTTCAGAGCCTCTTCCCGACGATGGAGGTGCTGCTCGACAGTGTCAGGCCGCGGCACGCCACTGAACTCGGTGCGCGGTTGGCCGCGGCGCACACCATCGCATTGCAACTCGGCTGGTGCCTGTTCGACGGTTTTCTGCGAGCGTCGACCGGTCTCGAGGACTTGGACGACCGCACCTTTGCGCGCTCTATCGGTCAGACGGTCGAGCTGATCCTCGATGCCGAGGGGCCTGCCTAGTTCCTGTACCATCTGGTACATGATTACCGACTGTGCCATCGACATCGATGCGCCTGCCAGCGTGGTGTGGGAGGTCTTCAGCGACGTGGAGCGCTGGCCCGAGTGGACCGCCTCGGTGACGCGGCTCGTCGCGCTCGACGGACCGGACATCGCGGTTGGCAAGCGATTCGAAATCAAGCAGCCGCGCATGCCGAAGCTGATCTGGGAGGTCATCGAGGTGACTCCGGGGCAGGCGTGGACGTGGGTGCAGCGCTCGCCGGGTGTCCTCACGTCGGCCCGCCACCAGGTCATCGAGCTGTCCGACGGGCGCACCGAGGTC
>NZ_DASSCY010000051.1:0-8884 GCF_035697385.1 Mycobacterium sp.
GTCGGCGGGGCCGAACGCGGTGTTGCGGCCCTCGCTGAAGACCGCGAAGGTGATGTCACGGGAGTGCAGGTAAGACAGCTCGCCGACCTGGCTGAGAAACAAGGTGCAGCCTTCGCACTGCTCGGGCGCGGGCCGCCCGGGCCACCACATGAAGTAGTAGGCGATGAGCTGCATGCGCCCTTCGAACGCATCGAGCAGGGTGAGCGGCCCGTTGGGCCCGAGCAGCTCGAGGGCGGGATCAACCTCGACCATGGGGAGGCGCCGGCGGGCCGCGGAGATCGCGTCGCCTTCCCGGGTGTGTGCCTTCTCCCTGGCCCTCAGTTTGTCGAGTTCGGCCTGGAAGGTGGCTCGGTCAACGACCGCAGGCGCACCGAGGATTGGTGATTCATCGTTCATGGCTGCATTCTCTCCGCCGCCACGTGTGTCCGAGGGGGGACTTGAACCCCCACGCCCGTTAATAGGGCACTAGCACCTCAAGCTAGCGCGTCTGCCATTCCGCCACTCGGACCTGCTCTGGGCAGCTAAGGCTAACGGATTCCGCAGCCCAGACCCAAACCCAACCGCCACTGCAATGGTAGGAAAGGTGACTGTGACGCCTCCCCCCGAAGTCGAAGCCGAAGTGGTTGACCTCGTCAGCGCGCTCATCCGCTTCGACACGTCCAATACCGGCGAGCCCGAGACCACAAAAGGCGAGGCCGAGTGTGCGCGGTGGGTGGCCGAACAGCTCGAAGAAGTCGGCTACGAATGCGAATACATCGAGGCCGGAGCCCCTGGCCGGGGCAACGTGTTCACCCGCCTGCGCGGTGCCGACCCCAGCCGCGGCGCCCTGCTGCTGCACGGGCATCTCGACGTCGTGCCCGCCGAGGCTGCGGACTGGAGCGTGCACCCGTTCTCCGGCGCGGTCGAGGACGGCTATGTGTGGGGCCGCGGTGCGGTCGACATGAAGGACATGTGCGGGATGCTGATCGCGATCGCGCGGCATTTCAAGCGTTCCGGCACAACGCCGCCGCGAGACCTGGTGTTCGCCTTCCTCTCCGATGAAGAGGCCGGTGGCAAGTTCGGCTCCCAGTGGCTGGTCGACAACCGGCCTGACCTGTTCGAGGGCGTCACCGAGGCCGTCGGTGAGGTCGGCGGATTCTCGCTGACCGTGCCCCGCAAGGGCGGAGGAGAACGACGGCTGTACCTGGTCGAGACCGCGGAAAAGTCGATGATGTGGATGAAACTCAGCGTCCGCAGCCATGCCGGGCACGGGTCGATGATCCACGACAACAACGCCGTCACGGCGGTCGCCGAGGCCACGGCGAAGCTGGGCCGCCACCAGTTCCCGGTCGTCATGACCGACGCCGTCGCCCAGTTCCTCGAGGCGGTGACCGAGGAAACCGGGTACAGCTTCGACGTGAACTCACCGGACCTGGAGGGGTCGATCGCCAAGCTGGGCCCGATCGCCAGGGTCGTCGGCGCCACGCTGCGCGACACCGCCAATCCGACGATGCTGAAGGCCGGCTACAAGGCCAACGTCATCCCGGCCACCGCGGAGGCGGTGGTGGACTGCCGCATTCTGCCCGGCCGACAGGCCGCGTTCGAGCGGGAAGTCGACGAGCTGATCGGCCCCGACGTGACGCGGGAATGGATCACCGCCCTGCCGTCATACGAGACCACCTTCGACGGCGACCTGGTGGACGCGATGAACGGCGCGATTCTCTCCCTGGACCCGGACGCGCGGATCGTTCCCTATATGCTTTCCGGTGGCACGGATGCAAAAGCGTTCGACCGCTTGGGAATTCGTTGCTTCGGATTCGCGCCCCTTCAACTGCCGCCGGATCTGGATTTCACTTCACTGTTCCACGGCGTCGATGAGCGGGTACCCGTTGACGCGTTGAAGTTCGGCACCAAGGTTCTCGAGCATTTCCTGCGACACTGCTGACCACCAGAAAGGACAATCATGGCGTTTGATTACAACCCCTACGAGTTCCTGCCCAAGCTGCCGACGTTCACGTTGACATCGGAGTCGGTCACCGACGGGCAACCGCTGGCCAATGATCAAGTCAGCGGCATCATGGGTGCCGGCGGATCCGACATCTCACCGCAGCTGAGCTGGTCGGGGTTCCCCGAGGAAACCCGCAGCTTCGCGGTCACCGTGTACGACCCCGACGCCCCGACCGCATCCGGCTTCTGGCACTGGGCGGTCGCCAACCTGCCCGCGACAGTCACCGACCTGCCCGCAGGCGTCGGCGACGGCAGCAGTAGCGGATTCCCCGGCGACGCAATCACTTTGGCCAACGACGCCGGCCTCAAGCGCTACGTCGGTGCGGCACCGCCGCCGGGACACGGTGTGCACCGGTACTTCATCGCCGTGCACGCCGTCAAGGTCGAGAAGCTGGAGATCGACGGGGATGCCAGCCCGGCGTATCTGGGATTCAACCTGTTCATGAATGCGATCGCCCGCGCCGTCATCCACGGCACCTACGAACAGTCGTAACTCCCCACCGCGAGCGACCGTGTTTGTACGTCGACACGCCGTCGAACGGTGGCATTTTGTGGTCACTCGCGGGGTAGGGATGGTGCGCTAACGCAACGCCGAGCCGACAGCGTCGGCAAAGGAGGTGAAGCCGCCCTCATGCAAGCGGCGCGCGATGCCGTCGTGAATGTGCTTGGCCCACAGGCCGCCGCCGTACACGAAGCCCGTATAGCCCTGCAGCAGCGAGGCGCCCGACGTGATGCGGTCCCACGCGTCGTCGGCCGTCTCGATTCCGCCGACGCTGATCAACACCAACCGGTCGCCGACGCGCCGGTACAGCCGCCGCAACACCTCGGCGGATCGCTGCGCAACCGGCGGGCCGGAAATCCCGCCAGGCCCGAGCTCGCCGACGCCGGGCGTGTTGAGGCCGTCGCGGCTGATGGTGGTGTTAGTGGCGACGATGCCGGCAAGCCCCAATTCGACTGCCAGATCCGCGATCTCGTCGACGTCGGCGTCAGACAGGTCCGGGGCGATCTTCACCAGCACCGGCGTCGTCGTCTCGGCTTTCACCGCGGCAAGGATCGGCCGCAACGACGAAACGGCTTGCAGATCACGCAGCCCCGGGGTGTTCGGTGAGCTGACGTTGACCACCAGAAACGCCGCCAACGGCCCGACCAGCCTCGCGCTCTCCGCGTAGTCGGAGACCGCATGTTCGGCAGGCGTGGCCTTCGTCTTGCCGATGTTCACCCCGATTGGCACGGTTGGCAATCCACGGGCCAGCCGCAGCGCCAGTTCGCCCGCGCCGTGGTTGTTGAACCCCATCCGGTTCAGAAGCGCACGGTCGTCGGGCAGCCGGAACATTCGCGGCGACGGGTTGCCGGGCTGGGCCTGCGCTGTGACGGTGCCGACCTCGGCGTAGCCGAAACCCAGTGCTCCCCAAGTGTTTAGGCCGCTACCGTCCTTGTCGAAGCCCGCGGCCAGCCCCAGCGGCCCTGGGAACCGCACCCCAAACACCGTGCTGGCCAGCACCGGATCACGCGGTGCCAGCCAGCGCGTCAACGCCCGGCGCGTCAGCCCCATCGCGGTAACACCGCGGAATAAGGCGAACACCCACGTGTGAATGCGTTCGGGGGCAACCAGGAACAGTGCCCGCCGCAGCGCGCGATACATCGCTACAGCCCCGGTTGATCCGGGACGCGCAACCTGTCTACGGCGGTTTTCTTGCGGCGCAGCAGCACTCGCCTGCTGCCGTCGGTATACAACCGGACGCGGGTGAGCTCCCAGCCGCGGTACTCGGCCTCGATCGACAATCGGGTGGATGCGCTGATGCGTGTCAGGTCGGGCGGCAGCCGCAGCGGGATCCACTCGTACTCGTCGGAGAGATCTTTGTCCCAGCCCTCTGGCATCCGCCCGCGGTGCATCGCCGTCATCTGATCACCGCCGCATCGGAGATCACCTGCACACCCGCTCCCGAGCCCGACACCACATACAGGGTGCCAGACGCTTCGTCGAAGGCCAGGGAGTTCGGCTGCTGCACGGTTCGATAGCGCACCTTCTCGACGGGGATACCGGTGGCCAGATCGTAACCAACCACGGTGTTCGTCGCCGTCTGCGACACCCAAGTCAGCTTCGACGATCCGACCAGCCCGTACGGGGCGCCGCGCACGGGGTATCGCTGACGCAGGATCAGCGGGTCGACGCCGAATGCCAGCAGACTGTCGCCACGGGTATCGGTGACCAGCACCCGGCCCGCGGGATCGACAGCCATCGTGGTCGCTCCCTCGCCGGCCCGCAGCGAGTGCTTGGCGTCGGATCCGCTGGCGTCGACGGTGGTCACCGACGTCTGGCCGCGGTCAAGAACGACGGTCGTATTTCCTTGTGTGACAAGGGCATCCACTCGCGCAAAAATCTTGAGGGACGCGTCGACGGCGTTTTCGGAGCTCAACGTGAACACCGCGCCGTCGGCGCTGCCAAGCACCAGCTTGCCGTCGGCGCGGCGCGCGATCGCGGTGAACTCGGTGGCCTGCTGGCCCTCGACGTCAACCCGATCGGCCGTGCCGGCGCGCAGATCGACCCGAAAGTAGCCGCCTCGGGTGGATACAAACAACCGCCCCTCGTTGTCGCCCGCCATGGCCGTGGCCGGCCCGGGCAGCGGCACCGAGTCCGGAGTCCCCGTCACGCCGAGCGTCATCAGCGTCCCCTTGCCGTCGACGGCGGGGGCCAGGACCGCCAGCAAACCCGTGGCAGGGTCGAAGACCGCGGCTTGCGCCTTGGCGTCCAGCGGCCGCACGATGCCGGCCGGATCCCCGGTAACCGGGGGAGACACTGCCGCTTGAGCTGGCACGATGGTCGGCGGTGGGTCGTCGGCGGCGGGATTCGACGAGCATCCAGCGATACCCACAATTGCCAGCGCGGCCACGCACGAGCGAACTAGCTGAGCTAGGCGGTTTAGGCAGGGCAACAATGGGTAGCTCTCGATCGTGCGAATAGTACGGCTAACGAAACAGTCTAGGCAGACCGCTCGCCGCGGATTACAAACCGCTTGTCGTGGCGCGGACATGTACTCCCCGTCCGGGGGCCTAACCCGGGTTATGGTGCGAGCATGACCCTCGCGGCAGACCGGGAGTTGGGCAAACAGGAGTTTGCTGTCGAGGACATCTGGACTGGTATACACGCCAGTGGATTTGGCCATGTCGGCGACGGACGGCCCTTCTCCTTTCGCGTCGAAAAGCAGATGCTGCTCGTGGAGCTCTACCGTCCGCGGCTGAGCGGGCCCGTTCCGCAGGCCGAGGACGTGGTCGCGGTCGCGACTCGCAAGCTCACCGACATCGACCTCACCGACGAGCGCAGCCTCACGGCCGCCGTGCGTGATGCGGTGGCCGACGCGCAGCCGGTGGCGCGACCCAGCCGCTGACAACACCCCACGGTACGGTCGTCGTCGTGACGGACGTCCCGGCAATGTCGTGGGTGCAGGTAATCGTTCTCTCGGTATTGCAGGGACTCACCGAATTCCTGCCTGTGTCGTCGTCCGGCCATCTGGCCATCGCCTCGAGGGTGTTCTTCGCCGACGACGCAGGCGCGTCGTTCACGGCCGTCACCCAACTCGGCACCGAGTTCGCGGTGTTGCTGTACTTCGCGCGCGACATCGGCCGCATCGTCAAGGCGTGGTTTGGCGGCCTGTTCGACGCGGCGAAACGCAACGCCGACTACCGGATGGGCTGGTACGTCATCATCGGCACGCTCCCTATCGGCGTGTTCGGGTTGCTGTTCAAGGACGAAATCCGCACGGGCGCACGCAATCTCTGGCTGATCGCGATTGCGCTGGTCGGTTTCTCGGTCGTCATCGCCGCAGCCGAGTACTTCGGCAGGCAGCAGCGTCACGTCGAACAGCTCACGTGGAAGGACAGCATCACCGTGGGCCTAGCGCAGTGTCTTGCCCTGGTGCCGGGCGTCTCGCGGTCCGGCGCGACGATCAGCGCGGGACTGTTTCTCGGCGTGGACCGCGCCACCGCCGCCCGCTTCGGCTTCCTGCTGGCCATCCCGGCCGTCTTTGCATCCGGCCTGTTCTCCCTGCCCGACGCGTTCCATCCGTCCGGTGAGGGAATGAGCGCCAGTGGGCCACAGTTGTTGGTGGCGACACTGATCGCGTTCGTGATCGGGTTCGCCGCGGTGGCGTGGTTCCTGCAGTTCCTCGTCAGGCACAGCATGTACTGGTTCGTCGGGTATCGCGTGCTGCTGGGCACGATGGTGTTGATCCTGCTGTCGACGGGGGTGGTGGCTGCAACATGACCGATGAGCGCTTGCGCGAAGAGACGACATGACCGTCATCTTGCTTCGGCACGGCAGATCGACGTCGAACACCGCATACACCCTGGCCGGCCGCTCGGACGGCGTCGACCTGGACGACAAGGGCAGGGAACAGGCGGACAAGGTCGTCGCCAGAATCGGCTCGCTACCCATCCGCGCGATCGTGCGGTCCCCACTGCTGCGCTGCCGGCGCACGGTGGAACCGTTGGCCGCCGCGCTGGGTCTGGACCCCGTGGTCGACGAACGGATCTCCGAGGTCGATTACGGCTCCTGGACCGGCCGCAAGATCGGCGATCTCGTCAAGGAACCGTTGTGGGCGGTGGTTCAGCAGCAGCCCAGCGCTGCGGTGTTCCCCGGCGGTGAAGGCCTGGCCCACGTCCAGGCCCGCGCCGTCGCTGCGGTGCGAGAGCACGACCGCAGGCTGGCCGAGCAGCACGACGGCGACGCGCTGTGGGTTGCCTGTACACACGGCGACGTGATCAAGGCCGTAGTCGCTGACGCGCTCGGCACGCACTTGGACAGCTTTCAGCGCATCACCGCCGATCCCGCGTCGATGAGTGTGATCCGTTACACCGCGCTGCGCCCGTTCGTCATTCACGTCAACCACACCGGAGACCAACTCACCGCCGGTCTGCTGGCCAAGCCGCCCAAGGCCGACGCTCAGGCCGAGGGCAAGGACGGCGAGGTGCCGCCAGAAGATGCGGTTGTCGGCGGCTCGACCGATTGAGGCACTCGTCGTGCAATTACGGCTGACGTGCCATTGCCGGTATTTTGGAGGATGCCATGCCCCGCGCAATTCACGTCTTCCGTACACCCGACCGCTTCGTGGCCGGGACCGTCGGGCAGCCGGGAAACCGGACTTTTTACCTGCAGGCGGTGCACGACAAGCGCGTGGTGTCGGTTGTGCTGGAGAAGCAGCAGGTGGCGGTGCTCGCCGAACGGATCGCGGCGCTGCTACTGGAGATCAACCGCCGATTCGGCACACCCATCCCGCCCGAGACCGATATCGAGGACCTCAGCCCGCTGGTCACTCCCGTCGACGCCGAATTCCGCGTCGGGACCATGGGTCTTGGCTGGGACTCGGAGGCGCAGACGGTCGTCGTGGAACTCCTCGCGGTATCCGAGACCGAGTTCGATGCTTCGGTGGTGCTCGACGACGCCGAAGAGGGACCCGATGCGGTACGGGTCTTCTTGACACCGGAGTCCGCGCGCCAGTTCGCGACGCGTTCCAACCGCGTCATCTCCGCCGGTCGCCCCCCTTGCCCGTTGTGCGACGAACCGCTGGACCCCGAGGGCCATATCTGCGTGCGCACCAACGGCTACCGGCGCGGCGCCTTAGCGGGGTCCGACGATGACGCCGAGTCCTAGCGCCGCCCCAGATGACAGCGAGGTGTTGCGGCGCGGCGAGCTAACCGTCATCGGACGAATACGCTCCGCGAGTAACGCCACCTTCCTGTGTGAGGCGAATCTCGGTGAGCGGCAAGCGCATTGCGTGTACAAGCCGATCGCCGGTGAGGCGCCGCTGTGGGACTTTCCTGACGGCACGCTGGCGGGCCGCGAGCGTGCCGCCTATCTGGTTTCGGACGCGACGGGCTGGAACATCGTGCCCTACACCATTATTCGCGACGGACCCGCAGGGCCGGGCATGCTGCAGCTGTGGGTGGACCAGCCCGGTGACGAGGTCGGCGATGAGCCCGCAGGTGGGCCCGATCTGGTCGACCTGCTGCCCGCGGGCCACGTCCCCGCCGGATACCTCGCCGTGTTGCAGGCCTACGACTACGCCGGCGACGAGGTCACCCTGGTGCACGCCGACGACGTGCGGCTACGCCGGATGGCCGTCTTCGACGTGCTGATCAACAACGCCGACCGCAAGGGCGGTCACATCCTGTCCGGTGTCGACGGGCAGGTCTACGGCGTCGACCACGGGGTCAGCCTGCACGTCGAGGACAAGCTGCGCACCGTGCTGTGGGGCTGGGCCGGAAAGCCCGTCGACGACGAGACGTTGGATACGGTTGCGTACCTGCGTGACGGCCTGCGAGGCGAACTCGGTCAGCAGCTGTGCGAGCACATCACCGACCGGGAGATCGATGCTCTGCACGCCAGAACCCTTGCGCTACTTGACAATCCGGTAATGCCCACACCCGACCGGCGGCGGCCCATTCCCTGGCCGGCGTTCTGATGACGCTGACGGATGCGGCGCTGGCCGCCGAGGTGGCCCGCGACGCAGGGAAATTGCTGCTGGCGGTGCGCGAGGAGGTCGGTTTCTACGACCCGTACGACCTCGGCGACGCCGGAGACAAACGGGCCAACGTCTTGATCTTGGACCGCCTGAGTCAGGACCGGCCCAACGACGCGGTGCTGTCCGAGGAGGCCGTCGACGACCTGTCCCGGGTGCACGCCGACCGGGTCTGGATCGTCGACCCGGTGGACGGCACCCACGAGTACTCCCGGCCAGGCCGCGATGACTGGGCCGTGCACATCGCGCTGTGGCAGCGCGACGGCGGTCCGGACGGCGGCATCACCGACGCCGTGGTCGGGCTCCCGGCCCGCGGCGAGGTCTATCGCACCGACACCGTCACCGCTCCGCCGCCGCGGGGCGACGGTCCGATCCGCATCGCC
>NZ_DASSCY010000052.1:0-4154 GCF_035697385.1 Mycobacterium sp.
CCCGGTCAACCTGCGATCGGAGGCCGACCCCGCAGGCGGCAACCGATTCGCCGGCGTCAATCTCGCAGCGCCGATCGGCCTGACCGATCCAGAAGTGCGCGTCAAGAACATCCGCTCCCAAATGACTCGCAAGCGTGAGGAGCGCGCCATCGACATGGTCGGAGCCATCGCGCCGGTGCTCAGCCTGCTTCCCGATGGCGTGCTCGAGTCGATGGCCGGATCGATCGTCAACTCCGATGTGCAGGCCAGCAACGTGCCGGTATACGCGGGCGACACGTTCATAGCCGGAGCGAAGATCTTGCGGCAGTACGGTATTGGCCCGTTACCGGGTGTGGCGATGATGGTGGTACTGATTTCCCGTGCGGGCTACTGCACGATCACCACACGCTATGACCGCGCCGCCATCATCGACTCCGATCTGTGGGCGCGCTGCCTGGTGTCCGGGTTCGACGAGGTGCTCGCCCTGGGTGGCGACGGTCGAGCGGCACCGGCATCGTTCACCATCGAGGCGGCGGAACCCACCCCAGTGTCACCGAATGGAAGTGCGGCGCAATGACTTCGGGCAACGGACAAGCTTCACGACAATCCAATCCGCGAACCATGCGGCTGCCGGGATCGGTCGCCGAGATCGAGGGCAGCCCGCCAGGACCTGAGATCGGTGCGTTCTTCGACCTCGACGGCACCCTCGTCGCCGGGTTCACCGGCGTGATCATGACGCAGGACCGGTTGCGTCGGCGCCAGATGTCCGTCGGCGAGTTCATCGGAATGGTGCAGGCCGGCCTCAACCATCAGCTCGGCCGGTCGGAGTTCGAAGACCTCATCGGCAAGGGCGCCCGAATGCTGCGCGGCAGCTCGCTCGACGATATCGACGAACTCGCCGAGCGGCTCTTCGTGCAGAAGATCGTCAGCCGCATCTATCCCGAGATGCGCGAGCTCGTGCGCGCTCACATGGCCCGCGGTCACACCGTCGTGCTCAGCTCCTCGGCGTTGACGGTGCAGGTGGAACCGGTTGCTCGCTTTCTAGGCATCGAGAACGTGTTGAGCAACAAGTTCGAGACCGACGACGACGGCAGGCTCACCGGTGAGGTGCTCACACCCATCATCTGGGGTCCCGGAAAGGCCAGGGCGGTACAGGCTTTCGCCGCCAAGAACGGTGTGGACCTCTCGAAGAGCTACTTCTACGCCGACGGGGACGAGGACGTCGCGCTGATGTACCTCGTCGGCAACCCGAGACCGACCAACCCGGCGGGCAAGCTCGCTGCGGTGGCCGCCAAACGCGGCTGGCCGGTGCTGCGATTCACCAGCCGCAGCGGAAGCAATCCGGTCTCGCAATTGCGAACGGTCGCGGGAATCGCCTCCATGGCACCGATTGCCGCCGGCGCGCTCGGTCTGGGGTTGCTGACCCGCAATAGGCGCACCGGCGTCAACTTCTTCACGTCGACCTTCGGCCGCACCTTGTTGACGCTCACCGGGATCAACCTCAACGTGCTCGGCAAGGAGAACTTGACCGCGCAGCGACCTGCCGTCTTCATCTTCAACCACCGCAACCAGGCCGATCCGATGATCGCCGGGACATTGGTCGAAACCAACTTCACCTCGGTCGGCAAGAAGGAACTGGAGAAGGACCCGATCGTCGGCACGATGGGCAAGATCATGGACGCGGCCTTCATCGACCGCGACGATCCGAAGAAGGCCGTCGAGGGACTGAAGAAGGTCGAAGAGCTGGCGCGCAAGGGTCTTTCCATCCTGATCGCGCCGGAGGGCACGCGGCTGGACACCACCGAGGTCGGCCCGTTCAAGAAGGGGCCGTTCCGCATCGCGATGTCGGCCGGAATTCCCATCGTGCCGATCGTGATTCGCAACGCCGAGGTCATCGCCGCGCGCGATTCGAGCACCTTCAACCCCGGCACCGTGGATGTCGTGGTGTATCCGCCTATCCCCATCGACGACTGGACGCAAGAGAACCTGGCCGACCGCATAGCCGAGGTGCGCCAGCTCTACCTCGACACGCTCGTGAACTGGCCGCACGACGAGCTGCCCACACCCGAGCTTTACAAGCGCAAGAAGGCCCCCGCCAAGAAAGCCCCAGCGAAGAAGGCCACCGCGAAGAAGGCCCCTGCGAACAAGGCCACTGTGAAGAAGGCGACTGCGAAGAAGGCGACGGCCAAGAAGGCCGAGAAAGCGACACCCCAAAGGGCGACGAAACAGGCTGGGGCGAAGGGCCGCCCGTGAAAGTCCCCGCCCACGAATTCGCAACGTTCACCACGACCGACGACGCGCTGGTCTTGGCGTCGGTGTCATCGCCTGCCGAACAGGAGCTGCTCAACGACTGGCTGGAACGCCAGCGCCGTGACCATCCCGACTCCAAGGTCGAGGTTCTGCGGTTGCCTGCAGACGACCCACCGCCAAGCGTGCTCGCCCAACTCGTGCAGGAACTGGAGGCCGACGAGGATCGGTCCGTCGTGCCCGTGCGGGTGTTCTGGGTACCCGGCGGCCTGCCCACGCGCTCAAAGGTGGTCGCGTTGCTGTCCGGGCGCGACACGTACCGGCCGCCGGAGATGTTGCAGCGTCGCATCCTGCGTAAAGATCCGTCTCGCGCTCGGGTTGTCGCCGGTGAGCCCGCGAAGGTGTCAGAACTTCGGCAGCAATGGGCGGACACGACGCTCGCCGAAAACCCGAGGGAATTCGCGCGGTTCGTCATCCGGCGCGCCATCTTGGCGATCGAACGCGTCGAGCTGCGCCTGCTCGGGCCGGAGTACAAGTCGCCGCGGCTGATCAAACCCGAACTGCTGGCGTCGGCACGCTTTCGCGAAGGCCTCGAACGGATTCCAGGCTCGTCGGTGGAGAAGGCCGGGGAGATGCTCGACGAGCTGTCCACCGGATGGAGCCGGTTTTCCGTCGACCTGATGCCTTCGTTGGGCCGCGCGATCTTCAGCCGAGGGTTCGATCCCAACATCGACTACGACCGCGCCGAGATCGAGGTGATGCGTCGCAACCTGGAAAACCACCCAGCGGTGCTGCTGTTCTCGCACCGGTCCTACCTCGACGGCGTGATCGTGCCGGTTGCGATGCAGGAGAACCGCTTACCGCCGGTGCACACCTTCGCGGGCATCAACTTGTCGTTCGGGTTCATGGGGCCGTTGATGCGCCACTCCGGCGTCATCTTCATCCGCCGCAAGCTCGACGATCCGCTGTACAAGTACGTGCTGCGGCAGTTCGTCGGTTACATCGTCCAGAAGCGGTTCAACCTCAGCTGGTCGATCGAGGGCACGCGCTCGCGCACCGGAAAGATGTTGCCGCCCAAGCTCGGTCTGCTCGCGTACGTCGCCGACGCGTATCTCGACGGCCGCAGTGACGACATCCTCCTGCAGGGGGTGTCGATCAGCTTCGACCAGTTGCACGAGACTGCCGAATACGCGGCATACGCGCGCGGCGGCGAGAAGACGCCAGAGGGCCTGTCGTGGATGTACAACTTCATCAAGGCTCAGGGCGAACGCAACTACGGCAAGATCTACGTCCGGTTCCCCGAAGCGGTCTCAATGCGCGAATACCTCGGTGAGCCGCACGGCCCGATGACCACCGACGACGCCGCCAAACGCCTTGCGCTGCAAAAGATGGCCTTCGAGGTGGCATGGCGGATCCTGCGAGTCACGCCCGTCAATGCGACGGCGCTGGTTTCGGCGCTGCTGCTGACCGCCCGTGGGGTCGCGCTCACCCTGGATCAGCTGCACCACACGCTGCAGGATTCGCTTGACTATCTGGAGCGCAAGCAGACTCCGATGACCAACAGCGCGTTGCGGCTGCGCACCACTGACGGTGTCCGCGCCGCGCTGGATGCGCTGTCGAACCGCCATCCCGTCACATGCGTCGGCGACGGGCGCGAGCCGGTCTGGCGGATCGCGCCGGAGGACGAGCACGAGGCGGCGTTCTACCGCAACACGCTCATCGATGCGTTCCTCGAGACCTCCATCGTCGAGTTGGCACTCGCGTACGCGGGACGCGCGGAAACCGATCGCCTGGAGGCGTTTTGGTCTCAGGCGATGCGCCTGCGCGATCTGTTGAAGTTCGACTTCTATTTCGCCGACTCCGCGGCGTTCCGCGAGCACCTGGCCGAAGAGATGTCGTGGCACGAGAATTGGGAGACGCACGTGGCC
>NZ_DASSCY010000053.1:0-20826 GCF_035697385.1 Mycobacterium sp.
GTGCGCGTGGCAGGCGTCTACGCGCTGGCCGCCGTCGCCGACGAAAGTCCCGCCTTCGCGCGCCGCCAGCAGTGCATCGACATGCTGTGCGGCTACCTCCGCCTGCCCTTCGATCCCGACTCCGGTGACAATCACCTGACCGAGTTCGTGTCCACCACCACGTGGTCGGCGACCCCGCCCGCCACCCATATCGAGGAGCAACGCCGCCAGGCGATACGCCAGAACGACCGCGAAGTGCGAAACACCATCATTCGGGTGATCGGTCGCCATCTTCGAAGCAATGCCGACTCGAGCTGGTCGGGCAACGACTTCGACTTCACCGGCGTCCTCTTCGAGGAGGCGTCGCTGGACGGCGTGACGTTCAGCGGCCGCCACGTCTCGTTTGATCGGGCGACGTTTCGCACCCAGACCACCTCCTTCGACGGCGCCGGCTTCAACGCCGAGAACGTCTCGTTCAGCGGCGCCAAGTTCGAATCCGAGACCACCTTCACCGGAGCGACGTTCCGGGCCCGGCGCACCTCCTTCGAGGGCGCCACGTTCGCCGGAACAAGCATCTCGTTCGACAAAGCAAGATTCACGGGTGAGTACGTCTCCTTCGACCGTGCGAGCTTCGCCGCCGACAGGACGACGTTCCTGTCCGCGAAGTTCAAGTGTCTTCGTGCCTCGTTCGACTCGCCTGCCGAATGGAAGGACGTCGAATTCGACTGGGACACCGAGAACGTCGCAGGGGACAGCCTGCCGACGATTCCGCGGTGCATCACGCCGCGACCATGGCCACCCAATCTGGCAGGCGAGGAGTAGCAGCGTCGGTTCAGCCCCATGGCAGCATTAGGGGCGATGGATACCCGCCGTGAGCTGCCCGAGTCGCCCTATCTGGCCGCTGCCAGCGGCCGCAAACCCAGCCGCGTGCCGGTGTGGTTCATGCGGCAGGCTGGCCGGTCGCTGCCCGAATACCGGGCGCTGCGCGCGAAGAACACCATGATGCAGGCGTGCTTCGATGCCGAGCTGATCACCGAGATCACGCTGCAGCCGGTGCGTCGGCACGGCGTCGACGCCGCCATTTTGTTCTCGGACATCGTGGTGCCGCTGCGCGCGTCGGGCATCGAACTGGACATCGTGCCCGATGTCGGACCGGTCATCGACCACCCGGTGCGCAGCATCGCCGATGTCAGGGCGATGAAACCGCTTGAGCCACAAGAAGTTGCGCCGGTTGCGCAGGCGGTGTCGCAGTTGGTGTCGGAGCTGGGGGACGTCGCGCTGATCGGGTTCGCCGGCGCTCCGTTCACGCTGGCGTCCTATCTCGTCGAAGGCGGGCCCAGCCGGCACCATGAGCGCACCAAGGCGATGATGCTGGGCGAACCGGAGACGTGGCACGCGCTGATGACGGCGCTGACCGATGTCACGATCGCGTTCCTGCGGGTACAGGTCGACGCGGGGGTGGACGCGATCCAGGTGTTCGACTCGTGGGCAGGGACGCTGTCGCTGGCCGACTACCGCAGCTACGTGCTGCCGCACAGCACACGGGTGTTCTCCGCGCTTGCTGACGCCGGCGTGCCGATGACCCATTTCGGGGTGGGCACCGCCGAACTGCTCGGCGCGATGTCGCAGGCCGGCGCGGGCGTGGTCGGGGTGGACTGGCGAACGTCGCTGACCGACGCAGCGGCGCGGGTGCAGGCCGGAACCGCGCTGCAGGGCAACCTGGACCCGGTGGTCTTGCTGGCAGGCTGGCCGGTGGTAGAGCCAGCGGTCCGTGCGGTCGTGGAGGACGGCAGGCGCGCCGTCGACGCGGGCGCGGCTGGCCATATCTTCAACCTCGGACATGGTGTGCTGCCCAGTACCGATCCCGGGGTGATCACTGACGTCGTCGCCTTGGTGCATTCGTTGTGACGGCATCGTATTGCATTGTGGGCGGCGGGATTTCGGGTCTCGTTGCGGCGTACCGGCTGCGGGTCTCGGCCGGCCCGGACGCGTTGATCACGGTGTTCGACCCGGCCGACCGGCTCGGTGGCGTGCTTCGCACCGAGCGGATCGGCGGCCAACCTCTCGATGTCGGCGCGGAAGCGTTCGTCGCGCGCAGACCTGAGGTGCCGGCCCTGCTGGCCGAGTTGGGCCTGGCAGGAAAGCAGATCGGCACCACCGGTGCGCGCCCGCTGATCTACAGCCAGGGCCGGCTGCACCCGCTGCCGAAGGACACTCTGCAGGGCATCCCGGCTCAGCCGTCGGCGCTGGCCGGGCTGGTCGACGACGCCACGATCGCCCGCATGCTCGACGAGCGCACCCGGCCGTTTGCCTGGCGGCCCGGCGCCGACCCGCCCGTCGCCGATCTGGTCGCAGATCGGTTCGGCGAACAGGTCGTGGCCCGCTCGGTCGACCCGCTGCTGGCCGGCGTGTATGCGGGGTCCGCGGCAACGATAGGTGTGCGCTCGGCCGCGCCGACGCTCGCCGCGGCGCTGGACCGCGGCGCACGCAACCTGACCGAGGCGGTGCGCGACGCATTGGCAGGTGCGGGGCCGCCACCACGATCAGTTTTCGGCGCCGTCGAGGGTGGCTACGCGGTGCTCGTCGACGAGCTGATCCGCAGGGCGGGCGTGCAATGGGCGCAGGTGACCGTCGAGCAAGTGAATCGGTCGCCAAGGGGCTGGGAAGTGGTCGACGATGAGGGCGCGCGCTGGCCCGCGGACGCGGTGGTGTTAGCCGTCCCTGCGCCGGTGTTGCCGAGGCTCATCGGCCATATCGCACCGCGGACCGCGGCGGCGGCGGCGCGCATCGCGGTGGCGTCGGCAGCGCTGGTGGCGTTGGCGTTGCCGGGCGGAACGCCGATGCCTGATCAGTCAGGAGTCCTGGTTGCCAGCGGAGAACGCTTGCGTGCCAAGGCAATTACGCTGTCATCGCGCAAGTGGGGCCGGCGCGGAAACGTCGAGCTAGTCCGGCTGTCGTACGGCCGGTTCGGCGACGATCTGGCGCGAAGTGCGGGTGACGAGGATCTGCTGTCGTGGTCGGCGCAGGACCTGGCGACGGTATTCGGCGTGACGATGGAGCCCGTCGACTGCCGGGTGGTGCGCTGGATCGACGCGATGCCGCAGTATGGGCCTGGCCACGGAGAGCTGGTCGCCGAGCTGCGCGCCGGACTGCCGCCGACGCTGGCGGTCGCGGGCGGCTATCTGGACGGCATCGGAGTGCCGGCATGTGTCGCGGCGGCCACGCGGGCGGCGGCGTCGCTGGTCACCACACGCGTGGCACGATAGAACCTATGGCCAAGCTCGATTACGACACCCTCAACTCGATGACCAGATACATGATGATCTCGGTCTTCTCCGTGCAACCGGAGGCATTGGGGGACGAGCGCGCGGCGGTAGTCGACGAGACCGCGACGTTCCTCAAGCAGCAGGAGGACAAGGGTGTCGTCGTCCGCGGTCTGTACGACGTCGCGGGCTTTCGCGCCGACGCCGACTACATGATCTGGACGCACGCCGAGCGGGTCGAGGATCTGCAAGCCACCTATTCGGCGTTCCGTCGCACCGCGCTCGGGCTGGCAAGCGAACCGGTGTGGAGCGTCGTCGCGCTGCATCGGCCCGCTGAGTTCAACAAGAGCCATGTGCCGGCGTTCATCGCCGGTGAGGCGCCTGGCGACTACGTTTGCGTGTATCCGTTCGTACGGTCGCTGGACTGGTATCTGCTGCCCGACGACGAGCGGCGCAAGATGCTGGTCGAGCACGGCATGGCCGGCCGCGAGTACCCCGACGTGCGGGCCAACACGGTGCCGGCATTCGCGCTGGGGGACTACGAGTGGATCCTGGCGTTCGAGGGCCCTGACCTGGCCCGCATTGTCGAGTTGATGTGGAAGCTGCGCTACACCGACGCGCGCCGCCACGTCCGCGAGGAGACGCCGTTTTTCACCGGCCCGCGCGTCGGCGTGGAGGAGCTCGTCGCCAAGCTGCCCTAGCAGTCGGCGCGTTTGCTCTGCCTCATCACATTTGCTGCTTGTTGCCGTTGCCGTCAATTGCTGAGCGTCAACGTGAAGATCGGCAACGTAGATGTGTTAGGAATATCGCGGCGATTACAGCAAAAAGCCAATCCGCATCTCGGCATGGCAACGAAGTCGGGCTCAATGTCAGCTGGAGTATCCAACCCCTAAAAATGTTGCTAGCCTCTGATCGATGCCCAAACCAGCCCGCGTGGCGGGTATCGCCACAGTCATAGCCATCGCGTTCGCCGCGTGGGCTATCGCTGGTTGGGGTGGTGAGTCCACGGTCCGCATCGTCAACGAGAGCGCGCTCGTGGGCTTCGCAGTGTTCGCAACAGTCTGTGCAGGCCTGGCCGCCCGATCGGCCCGCGGCCGAGAGCGAACCGCATGGATCTGGCTGACGGTCGGACTCGCGGGCTGGGCTGTGGGTGAGGCTCTGTGGGCGTACTACGAGCTGGTGGCGCGCACGGACCCGTTCCCCTCGGTGGCCGACGCCGCCTACCTGCTCTATCCGGTCTGTACCTGTGTGGCGCTGGTGTTGTTTCCCGTCGGACAGTCGGGACTGTCCCGAACCCGCATCGTGCTGGACGCGTTGATCGTCGCCATCGCTCTATTCGAGATCTCGTGGGTGACGGCGCTGCAGCCCGTGTACGAGGACGGCGGCGACAGCCCCTTCGCCCTGGGTCTGTCCCTGGCCTATCCGGTGACGGACATCATCGTCGTCACCGTGGCGTTGTTGGTGCTGGCACGCGCCCGTTCGGGTCGCATGGTCCTGATCCTGTTGGCGTTGGGCAATGTGCTGAACGCAGTAGCGGACAGCATTTGGGTGTACCTCGACGCGCACGACGCCTATGTGAAGGGCAGCGTGGTCGATATCGGGTGGCTGGCGGGATTGCTTCTGATAAGCATCGCGGCACTCACCTGTCGGCGGACGCCGCATACCGAGGAAGCAAGGGCATCGGTGCCCTCCCGCACGGCGACGTGGCTGCCGTACATTCCGCTCATCCCTGCGGCAGCGATATGCGCGCCGAACTTCATGTCCATAGCTGGATTGGCCCCCATCGTCTACACGTCGATGGTGCTGATCGTCGTGGTGCTGGCGCGGCAATTTCTCGTCGTCGGCCAAAACCGGCGACTGCTGGAGATGGTGGCCGATCAAGCCTTGCGTGATCCCCTCACTGGCCTGGCGAATCGGGCACTGTTCAGCGATCGTCTGACGCACGCAATGCAGTTGCACCAACGCGACAACCAGTCGGTGGCGGTGATGTCGTTGGACCTCGACGATTTCAAGCTCGTCAACGACAACCTGGGCCACCCCGCCGGCGACGTGCTGCTTACTTTGGCGGCAGAACGGATTGTGCGCTGCGTGCGTACCGCCGATACAGTCGCGCGGCTCGGTGGTGACGAGTTCGCCGTCCTGATGGAGGGTGACGCCCAACATTCACGCGTGCTCGCCCAGCGGGTGGTGCGGGCGTTCGACGAACCGTTTGTGGTCGACAGCCATGACTGGGTGATCAGGCCCAGCGTCGGCCTTGCAATTGCTTCTCCCGACGATCCGGACACCTCCGCCGACAAATTGTTGAAACAGGCTGATGTGGCCATGTATTCGGCCAAGCGCTCGCGGGCAGGCGGCGTACACACATACGCACCGGGAATGTATGTGAGTGCACGGGGTGGCGCGGGTGTCCGGCTGTTGGACGAACTGCGCCATGCCATCGACAATCTCGACTTGACCGTTGTGTATCAGCCCAAATTCGACCTGCGCGACGGATTGATCGTCGGCGTCGAGGCACTGGTCCGGTGGCCACATCCCAAACGGGGCATGCTCGGACCCGACGAGTTCCTGCCCTTGGTCCGCAAGCATGGCCTGATGCGGTCCGTCACCGAACTCGTACTGGCACAAGCACTTGACGACGCCGCCCAGTGGTACTCGCAAGGAATCGAACTGCCGATTGCGGTCAACGTCTTCGCTCCGTCGCTCGGCGACCTCAAACTGCCCGGCCGTGTCGTCCGCGCGGTCACCGAGCGCAATCTGAGACCGGAAACGCTGACCGTGGAGATCACCGAGGATCTACTTCTGGACAACATGGACCGGACCCGAGCGGTGCTGCACGAACTGCGACAGAACGGGATCCGCGTGGCTGTCGATGATTTCGGCAGTGGCTACTCGGCACTGCGGTACTTGCGAGACTTGCCGATCGACGAGGTGAAGATGGACAGGCAATTCATCGCACCACTGCTCGGCGACTCGCGGTCCGCTGCGATCGTCCGCGCGGTCATCGACCTTGCACACGCGCTGGGCCTGACGACAGTTGCCGAGGGTGTCGAGAATGCCGAAACCGCGGAGCAACTCCGGCGTTACGGCTGCGACATCGCCCAGGGCTTCTACTACAGTGCACCGCTTGCTGCAGACGACGTGCTCGAGCTGATCTCGGCTACGAAGGAACCAGCCGCAGCGAGATCGAATTGATGCCGTAGCGCCGGGTCGAAGAAAGACGGCCAGCCGCAATCCGATTCGAACTTCTCGGTGCTAAGGAACATCTCGGCGCCGCACGCCCGACTCCCGTAGACGCCCTCGATCGTCGTGTCGGTGTACTCACCCCTGAATTTCCGTCCGCCCGCGCGCGGCGTGGGAGAGCTCGTCGCCAATCTGCCGTAGCCGCCGATATAGAATCCCTTGCCGTTAAAGCCCGGATCAGTCGAGCGCGGCGTCTGTTTCGGCGATCAAACCCATCGGAGTTTGTCATGGTGGATGTAGGCGACAGGGTCGACAAGCGGAACCTGATGACGATCGACGGCACAGGTGTCGCCGTCCCCTCGCTCGACGCCATCGTGCACCTTCAGTTCCGGCGTTTCGCCCACTGTCCGATCTGCAACTTGCACATGCGGGACGTAATGCGGCGGCATCAGGAGATCGCGGATGCGGGCATTCGCGAGGTAGTGGTCTTTGATTCGGCAGCCGATGAGCTTCGCCGCTACCAGGCCGACCTGCCCTTCGCCGTGGTGGCGGACCCGGATCGCAAGTTGTACAAGGAGTTCGGGGTCGAGTCGTCGATCCGGTCGATCCTTCATCCGCGGGCCTGGCGTGCAGGCGCCAAAGGAATGCGTTGGACGACTGCGTCCGGCGCACTCGGTTTGGGCGAGGGCCATCTGGGTAAGCCCGCCGATTTCCTCATCGGCGTCGACGGCACGGTGCGTGCATGCAAGTACGGCGAGCACGCCGACGACCAGTGGTCGGTCGACGAGATGCTTGCCTTGGCTACGCGCTAGTCGGTTCGGATTTGCCTGGTCTGGCCCCAATCGCGCCGTAAAACCGGCGACGATGGCAGTGGCAATAGGGACACAGTGATCGCACCCGGGTGCCACCTCGTCCCGCGGCGATCGTGTCCTGGATTGGCAAACCCACGTCAATAGACGCCGAATATCCGGCGAACGTTGCTAAAATGTCGCAGCCGTCAAAATCGCGCTGTGGCGTCGGGGTAAACGCGGCGGATGGGGAAGGGGCTGAGGCCCGTGCCGAAGACGGCGCGCGCCGCGGGCATAGCCGCGGTCGTATTCGTCGTGTTTACCGCCTGGCTTGTCGGAGGCTGGACGCAGGGAACCGCGGTCAAGGTCATCGACGATGTCGTGTTCATCGTGCTGACAACGGTCGCGGCGGTCGGCGCGGCTGCGACGGCTCGCTCGACCCACGGCAGGCAACGCGCCGCATGGACGTTCATGGCGTTCGGGCTTGGGGGATGGGCCGTCGGCGAGATGCTATGGGCCTACTACGAGCTCGGCCTTCACCGGTACCCGTTTCCGTCACCGGCGGACGCTGCATACCTGATCTTTCCCCTCGGAGCCTGTCTGGCCCTGCTGATGCTGCCGAGCGGACACAGCTGTCACTCCCGAAGCCGCCTTGCCCTCGACGGGTTGATTGTGGCGGGGTCGTTGTTCGCCGTGTCATGGGTGCTCGTGATGGACGAGGTGTACGCGGCGGGCGCCGAGAACCGACTGGCACTGGCTCTGTCGCTGGCCTATCCAGGTTCGGATCTGGTGGTCCTGACCGTCGCCGTGCTCGTCCTCGCCAGGGCGCGAACAGGTCAACGCGTGGCGCTCACGCTACTGACCATAGGCATGCTGTGCATGGTGTTGTCCGACAGCGCATTTGCCTACCTGTCGGCCCGAGACAACTACGCCAGCGGCAGCTCCATCGAGATCGGATGGGTCGCAGGCCTGCTCCTTATAGCGGTGGCCACGGTGGCAGCGCGCGAGGGGACGCACGTACCCGTTGCCAGACAGATGCCGTCATGGGCGTCGATATGGCTGCCGTATGTGCCGGTTCTGTTGGGAGCAGTGGTAACTGCCATCGATCCGCCCGACAGCTTCGTTTCGAGCCCCGTACTTCCGGTCGCGGTGATCGTCATTGTGGCGGTCCTCATCCGGCAGTTCTTGGTGGTCAGCGAGAACCGGCAGCTGTTGGCGACCGTGGCCGAGCAGGCCCTGCTAGATCCTCTGACGGGCGTGGCGAATTGCGCGCGGTTCCACGACCGGCTCAAGCACGCCATGAGAATGCGCCCGGGCAGCGATCTTTCGGTGGCGGTGCTGTTACTGGACCTCAACGATTTCAAGCTCGTCAACGACAGCCTCGGGCATCCTGCCGGCGACGCCCTCTTGCACCGCGCCGCTCGGCGCATCCTCGACTGTGTGCGCACGAGCGACACCGTCGCCCGCGTCGGCGGCGATGAATTCGCCGTTCTCGTGGAAGGCAGCATTCAGCAGGTGCATCTCGTCGCTCACCGAGTGGTGGAGGCCTTCGACGAGCCATTCGTGATCGACGACCAGGAGCTGTTGATGCGTGCCAGCGTCGGGCTCGCCGTCGCGGCGGCCGACGATGTGGGCCTGTCTGCCGAGGAATTGCTCAAACAGGCCGATATGGCGATGTATTCGGCCAAGCGGTCGCGGATCGGCGGTGTGCATCCCTACACCTCGGAGCTGCAGTGGGCCGATCCCGTCGACACGGAGCTGTTGAGGCGACCGGAGAGGTTGCCCGCGGCCAGTGGCGCGGCGATGGTGCGGCTGCTGGGAGAACTTCGGCAAGCCATCGACCGCTACGACCTCACCCTGGTGTATCAACCCAAGTTCGATCTGCGCACTACGGAAATCGTCGGTGTCGAGGCGCTGCTGCGGTGGCCCCACCACGACCGCGGCCTTCTCGGCCCCGAGGAATTCCTGCCGTTGGTGCGCCGACATGGCTTGATGGGTGCCGCCACCGACTTGGTGCTGAACAAGGCGCTCGACGACGCGGTCCGATGGCAGGTCGCCGGTGTCGACATACCAATTGCGATCAACCTGTTCGCTCCGTCGCTGGCCGACCTGAAGCTGCCCGCCACGATTGCCCGTGCGCTCTCCGTCCGTGGCCTCAGGGCGACCGCCCTGACTGTCGAGATCACCGAAGACTTGTTCCTGGACAACATCGGTCGAACGCAGACCGTGCTTCACCAGTTGCGGGAACGCGGAATCCGGATCGCCATCGACGACTTCGGCAATGGGTACTCGACGCTGTCGTATCTGCGTGACTTGCCGATCGACGAAGTAAAGCTGGATCATCACTTCATCGCGCCCATCACGGTCGACCCACGGGCAGCGGCGGTAGTGCGGGCGGTTGTGGATCTCGCCCATGTGCTGGGCCTGTCCACCGTTGGCGAAGGCGTTGAGAATGCCGAAACCGCCGCCAAGCTCCGCGATTACGGATGCGATGTGGCGCAGGGCTTCTACTACAGCCCGCCGGTCAGCGCCGCCGATCTGCTCGGAATGTTGCGGCCTGCGACGGCTAACTCGAAGCTGGTACCAGTCGCAGCGAGATTGAATTGATGCAGTAGCGCTGATCGGTCGGCGTCGGGTAACCCTCGCCCTCGAAGACATGGCCGAGGTGGCTGTGGCAGTTGGCGCACAGCACCTCGACACGAGTCATGCCCAGCGAGTCGTCACGTCGCAGGATCACTGCGTCGGACTTGGCTGGGTCGAAGAAAGACGGCCAGCCGCAATGCGATTCGAACTTCTCAGTGCTGCGGAACAGCTCGGCGCCGCACGCCCGGCACTCGTAAACGCCTTCGGTTTTCGTGTCGGTGTATTCACCCGTGAACGGCCTCTCGGTGCCGGCCTGCCGCAGCACCGCGAACTCGTCGGGGGTGAGCTTCTTGCGCCACTCGTCGTCGGTGAGTTGCACCTTGGGGCCCGGAGTCGTCATAAAACCACGCTACTTCACCGGGCGCACGAGTGACGTGAGCAAGTGTTATGCACTTTGCCGCAACCCAGGCGGTGTGCGACTACACGGTGAGATGATGCGCGGATGGGCATTCGGCGGTCATACCCAACACTCGCGATGATTGCGCTCGTCGCTGCAGTTACCGCGCTCGCGCTGGGCGGCGCTCCCGCCAGCATCGCGGCGCCCGACGGTGTCTCTGTCGCCGAATCGCCGAACTCATTTCAGTGCCCGCCGCGGTCCGGCCAACTGATCGAGATCACCGTCGGCGATATCGACTGCATAACTGCCTCTGACTTCGCCGTTCAGTACGACCTTTCGGGCGATAAGTATCAGGAGATCGGCCCGTTTACGTGCTATTCGGGCAACGCGATGACACAGCCACTGCTGTTCACTTGTGTAGCGGACAGCGCCGAGTTCGCCGTCTACCCGGCATAGCGACTACGCCGGCGCGGGCTCCGCCTTCTTGTCCCTCATCCACCGCGGATCGATCCCCTCAGAGAGTCGCCCCTCCTGTTTGGCGTCGAGGTACCGGAAGCACAGCACCGCGAACACCACCACCAGGATCAGCGACCAGCCGTAGGTGATCTTCAGATACTCCAGCGCGCGACCCGTAGACGGCCAATGGCCGAGCAGCCAGCGGTCCATCGTCATAAAGCCGTAGATCGCCAGCCACGCCACCCAACTGCGGATCACCGAGTTCGGCAGCACCACCGTCATCAAGAACGGGAACAGCATCATCGAGTAGTAGCCCTGACCCAGCGACAGCACCAACCACGACGCGACCAGCAGTACACCTGAGGACGTCAACATCCAGAACAGCGGATCGCGGTGCCGGTAGTACCGGTACAGCAGCCACAGCGACACCGCGGCCAACGCGGCAAATCCGAAGCGCAGCAACAGAATCAGCCATACCGGCAAGCCGTAGTACGTCCCGTTGCCAAGGATCGAACTGTTGAAATAATCGCGGGTTTCGAAGATATAGGGCAGCGTCTTGGTGACGAAGTTCATCGGGTCGCTCACGAGCACCCAGCCAAGGGCGTTGAACACCAGCGGCACCACGAATGCGGTCACCAATGCCCGCCACTGCCGGTTCAGCAAGGGCAGCAACAGCAATGGCAACAGCAGAGGTTTGACCACGAGCGTCAACCCGATCGCCACCCCGGCCCACCACTCGTGACTCTTGTTGCCGTCGAGCAGCCACCGGAAGAACAGCACCTCGAGCAGCAGCACGCAGCCGTTGATGTTGCCGAAAACCAGGGTGTTGGTGACGTTCTCGGTGCAGAACATCGCCAGCAGCAGCGCGGGCGCGGCCACCGACGCCAACGTGAACTTGAAGAGCCGCAGCAGGAAATACGCAGCCAGCACGATCGCCAGCGTGTTGAAGAAGATGAACCAGTACCGGGACGCGTCGACGGGCAGATATCCGAACGGCGCCATGATCAGCGTGCCGCCGGGCGGGTAGAGGTAGTGCGGGTCGACGTGGTTGAAGTGCTCGTTGTAGATGTCCCAGCCGAACTTGAAGTTGACCACCGCGCGGTAGACGGGCGCGAAGTCGTCGGTGATGTAGCCGTTGGTGGCCAGGATGTAGCTGCGGTGGATGACCGACAGGATCGCGATCGGCCACAGGATCGACCGCAACACGGTTGCCGTGCTGGGTGGGGAGGTGCGGGGTGCGAACGCGCTCAGTAGGCCGGTACGGATGGAGTCAGGTGCCGCCACCAGCGCACCGTACACCGACGCCCATGGCGCCGGGCGTCAGGCCGGGCAGTACGTGTCGGTGGGCGGCGGGTTGCCGCTGTCCAGGTAGCCGATCACCGGCGGCAGCGCGCAGGGGGAGTAGATGCTGGCGCCGTGGCCGATGCCCTGCCAGATCACCCGCTTGTTGGCGGTGCCGGCGTTGATCACGGTGGCGGCGACCGCGGCAACGCCTTCATTGCCGACGATCGGGTCGTTCTGCACGCCGAGCAGCAGCACGGGGATCTGGAGGTTCTTCGGGTCCTGCGGGGCCGAGCCGCTGGGCCAGTTCAGGCACTTGACGAGGTCGAGCGCACCGACGGTGCCGAACTGCGGGTAGAGCTTGCCCCATGCAACGACGAGTTCGCGGACTCGGTCGGGGGTTGGCCGATTCAGCGCATCGCTGCAGCTGTTGACGAACTGGCCGTCGGTCTGCCGCAGGGATTCAGCCTGCGTGATCAGGTTGGTCATCTGGCTCGTGTCGCCCGAGCGCGCCGCCGCCACCGCCGCAGCGAGTTCGTTGCCCGCGTCGACGCGATCACCGCGCGGGTAGGCCAGCGCCGTCGAGATGGCGTCCACGACGGCGGCCACCGACGCGCCACCGGGTCCCCGGCCGTCGCGCGCGGCCGCAAGCAGGGAGTCGACAGCAGCCTTGGGATCCGGCGCCAGCGGGCAGTTGGTGGCGACACATTGCGCGGCCCACGCGTCGAGCGCGGCCTGTTGGCCCTTGACCCTCTGTTCCATTGCCGCCTCGGCAGCGATGCCCAGCGGCAAGGGGGAGTCGAGCACCAGGCGCGACACCTTGTTCGGATGCGAGCCTGCGTAGGCCAGCGCCACCTGTGCGCCGTTGCCGATTCCCAGAAGCGCGATCGTCGGCGAGTCCCAGGTGCTGCGCAGCCGCTCGATGTCCTCGGCGGCGTGCTTGTTGCTGTAGGCCGAGTCACCGGGTGCGATGGTGTCGGTGCAACTCGTTGTGGCGGTTTGGGTGACGGCGCCGAGGTTGGCGACGGGGTCGTCGCCGGATTCGAACTGAGCTTGGTCGATCATTTCCTGGCGGCCGAACAGGTCGCGGCAATCCAGTGCCCCGGACAGGCCCATGCCGCGGCGGTCGACGGCCACGATCGGGTGGGTCTTGAGCACGTCGGCACCGGCCCGAGACAGCCACACCGGCAGTTGGATCGACGACGGCAGATCGGATCCCGTGGTCATCACCAGCGGTCCGGCATCTTCCGGCGTCTGCGCCGATTTGGCCTGCACCACGCCGATGGTGATCGTCCCTGTGGCACCGCTGATCGGGTCGAGGTCGGCGTCATAGGTGGCGCATTGCAGCGTCACACCCGGGATGGGCGGCACCGCCGCGTCGCTGAACACCCTTGAGGTGCAGTCGCGCCAGGCCAGATCGTTCTTGGGCGCCTCGATCGGCGGTGGACCCTCGGGCGCCTTGGAGGTCTCCGGTTGGCCCTGAGGTCCGGCGCCAGAGTCGGTGGCATAGCGCGGGTTGGCAGCCAGGCCCGGTGCGCAGCCAGCCAGCAAAGTGGACAGCGCGACAGTCGCGGTGCCAACAACCCGGACCAGACGACGCCGACGCATGCCGACCAGAGTACTGATGGCCGAGTTACTCACCTCTGACGTAGCGGCTGTAGAGATAGCCCTCGTCGTCGGCCAGCAGATGGGCGCGCCGCATCTTGGTGTGCACGTTGCCGACCCCGGTGGCGGTTCGCTTGGACGCGCCCCCGACCAGGACCGGCGCGACGGTCAGGCACAGCTCGTCGAGCAGGTCATTCTCGATGAGCGAGCCAAGGAACAGCGGGCCGCCCTCGGTGAGCACGCGGAACAACCCCCGGTCGGCCAGGATCTTGAGGACCACCGCGGGGTCGGCCGCGTCGGGATCAGGCCCGGACGCGTCGATCACCTCGGCGACCGCCCCGAGCCGACTGCGCGTGTCGGCGACCGACCGTGCGGACGTCAGGATCAGCGGGGGCACCTCGGTGCGGGTGAACAACCGCGCGCTCGGGTCAAGGGCACCGGCGCGGGTGACGACGGCGATCGGCGGCACCTCGGCCTGTCCGCGGCGCTGCCGAGCCTGCCGCTGCGCGACTGAAAGCTGGGCGCCGGAGTAGTTCTCGATGCGCACGGTGGCGGCGCCGACGACGATGACGTCGGCCAGGTGGCGAAGCATCGCGAACAGCGCGCGATCACCCGCGCCTGCCAGCCCGCCCGCCTTGCCGTCGTCGGTGGCCCCGCCGTCGACGCTGGCGATCATGTTGCCCCGCACCCAGCACGATTGCAGGTCGTCGGGGTAGGCATAGAGGTCGGTCAGCCGACTGTCATCGACGGTCTCGACCGGTCCCAGCACTGTGAGCTGCATCCCGCCACCCTCATCGGACATACGCAGAATTGCAGCACGTCGCTATGGTGCCTGCATGCACGGGTCCAGCGGTGTCGCGCACCTGGTCGATCGACACCCGACCGTCACGCCGGAGCGACTCATCGCCCAACTCGTTCCGCCGCCGACGTTCGCCGATGTCAGCTTCGACACCTACAAGCCCGATCCGGCCGAGCCGTCGCAGGCCGCGGCGGTGCAGTCGAGTCGGCAGTTCTGCGAGCAGGCGATGGCGCGGCGGGCGGGCAAGAAGAAAATGTTCGGCAGGCGCGAGGTGCTGCCCGGTGTCGGGATGTACCTCGACGGCGGATTCGGCGTCGGCAAGACGCATCTGCTGGCGTCGTCGTACTACGCGGTGCCGGGAGCCCCCCA
Organism: Mycobacterium sp.; assembly: GCF_035697385.1. Classification (GTDB taxonomy): domain Bacteria; phylum Actinomycetota; class Actinomycetes; order Mycobacteriales; family Mycobacteriaceae; genus Mycobacterium. Next base: position 14,701 of record NZ_DASSCY010000053.1, read on the forward strand.
GTTCAAGCGGGCGTTCGCCACGTTCGGCGAGCTGACCCAGCTCGCGGGGGTGTTCGGATTCGTCGAATGCATTGAGCTACTGGCCGATTACGTGGTGGTCTGTATCGACGAGTTCGAGCTGGACGACCCAGGCAACACCACGCTGATCTCGCGGCTGTTGTCGCAACTCGTCGAGCGCGGGGTGTCGGTGGCGGCCACGTCGAACACGCTGCCCGAGCAGCTGGGCGAAGGCCGCTTCGCCGCGCAGGATTTCCTACGTGAAATCCACACTCTCGCTTCGATTTTCACCACGGTCCGGATCGAAGGTCCGGACTACCGCCATCGCGACCTGCCGCCCGCACCTGAGCCGCTGAGCGACGAGCAGGTCGTCGCGCGTGCCGCCGACGCACCGGGTGCGACCGTGGACGATTTCGACGCGCTGTGCGCGCATCTGGCGACCATGCACCCGTCTCGGTACCTGACACTGATCGAGGGCGTGACGGCGGTGTTCATCACAGGCGTGCACCCGATCGACGATCAGAACGTGGCGCTGCGGCTGGTCTCGTTGACGGATCGCCTCTACGACGCAGGCATTCCCGTGGTCGCCTCAGGCGCGAAGCTGGACACCATCTTCAGCGACGAGATGCTGGCCGGCGGCTTTCGCAAGAAGTATCTGCGGGCGACATCGCGGCTGCTGGCGTTGACGCGCTAGTGTCGTGAGACGTTGAGTCCGGAGCAGTTCGAGGTTGGAACAACGTACCTCGGGAGCGCGTCGCGGCTCGCGCCGAGTGTGCGATGGGTGCATCGAGTGTGCCTGTACTGCAGGACTTTTCGAGTGAATGCGCACTGGGAGCACATTGGACGCAGTCAACGCACAGTCAAAGCGGTACATGCACACTGAACAGGATGAAGCGTCGCTGACTAGCGCCGAATCAATGACTCACGACGCTACAGCGGGCGCACCATCACGAAGTCGTTCTCGATGGCGGCGCCCAGCCGAAAAGTCTTGGTGCCGTTGATTGTGAACCCGTACTTGGAGTAGAAGCGTTGCGCACGCTGGTTGTTCTGATTGACACCAAGCCACACGCACTTGGCGTTCAATTCAGTGGCGCGGGATAACGCCGCCGACATCAGTGCCGCGGACACACCGGCGCCGTGGCTGTCGGGCAGGACGTACATCTTCGACAGCTCGACGGCCGGGCGCAACGGCACGGCGCGCTGGACGTCTTCGTCGTCGAGGACGCCGCGAATGAGCATGACGTAGCCCACCATTCGCTGGTCTTCGCGCGCGGCCAGCACCGCGCGGTCGGGGTCGGCGAGATAGTCGCGGAACCGATCTTCGGAGAGGTTCTCATCGATGAATGCGACGACGTTTTCCGGCGTCACCGACGGCGGGCAAGCCAGCGGGAAGGTGCGGGCGGCAACGTCGGCCAGTTCGGGAAGATCGGCCTCGACGGCGGCGGCAACCTCAATTGCCAACGCTCAGTACACGTTCCATTGGGCGAGGTGTTGCCCGGTGATCTTGTCGATGAGCACGACGTTGGACACCAGGTCGCGGTAGCAGTCCCACCACACACCACCGCTGAAGGTCTTGCCCACCTGGGCGGCCTGCATGCCGTACTGCAACGCGTCAGGGGCGTCGCTGTTGCGTGGCTCGTACGCGTCGCCGGTCGGTGTCACGCCACGGAAGGAGAACGTGATACCCATGGCGAACGCCGTCGGCAGCTGCACGGGTGTGATCGTGACATTGCCGCGGAAGACCTGGTAGCGCGGGGCGCGCGGCGGATACCCGAATCCGGGCGGGACAGGGGAGGGGTCAATGCTGGTGACGGCCACGTCGGCGACCAGCCCCTTGTACTGGACGCGCAGTGTCTCGCCGAGGCGCCCGATGGGAGCTTCGACGGCAGACGCGGGTGCGGCGGTCAAGCCGGCCGCAACCGCCATGACCGCGACCAGGAGCATGAACCAGCGACGCATGCCAGAAATGATGGCACAGACTGAAACGTGTTACAGCCGCTTCGAGGTCAGGACGCCCAGGGGCCCAGGCCGCCGACCTTGTCAATGCGGATGCGCGTGAGCAATCCCGCGGGCGCGTTGGGCGGCGGGAAGTGCTCATCCGAGCCGAGCATCGTCTTGGCCAGCTTCTTGAGCAGCTCCGGCGCGCCGCCGTCCTCCACCCGCGCCGTGCCTGTGATGGCCAGGTACGGCGTCTGCTGCAGCGGGTGCTTGGTGGACAGGATTGTCACAGCCACCCGCGGGTCACGGCGGATGTTGCGGGTCTTCTGATATTCGGCAAGGTGTGCCGAGACGAGTTCGTCACCGTCGGGCGTCGATTCGAGAGCGACCCACACCACGGTGACCTGGGGGCTGCCATCGGGGTTGAGCGTGACCAGCGTCGCGTCGGTGCCATCGCCGATGAGCTCGCGGGCGGCGTCGTCGAGTTTCATGCTCTGTATCTACCGCCGCACCCCCCGATTCATTCCTCAGGCCGCCTCGAGGTCCAGAAGCGTCGACTTGGCCAGCGGTCCGCCGACGTAGGAGCCCGTCGAGCCGTCCGACCGCACGACGCGGTGGCAGGGGATCACCACCGGAAGCGGGTTGTGGGCGCAGGCGGTGCCGACGGCGCGCACGGCGCGGGGGTGACCGATCGCGGCGGCGACCGTGGCGTAGCTTTCGCGCCGGCCGTAGCCGATATCGCGCAGGTGCTCGATGACGTTGCGGCGAAAGCCCTCGGCGAGCCGTAGGTCGATCGGCACCTCGAAGGCCGTGCGGCGCTTGGCGAAGTACTCCTCGATCTGGCGCGCCGTGGCGTCCAGCCGCGCCGGGGCGCGCAGGATGCGGGGGCTCACCGTGTCGGCCAGCGTGGCCAGCACTGCGTCGTGGCCCTCGATGTCGTAGGCGACCCGAATGAGGCCGACGGCGGTGGTGGCCAGCAGCAGCGTGCCGACCGGGGTGTCGATGGTCCGGTACGCGATGTCGAGCAGGCCGTCGGCGTCGGCGTTTCGTTCCAGCCGCTGATGGAGGCGGTCCAGTGTCGCGGTGTCGGCGTGTAGTTCATCGAACATGTTGGTAGTCATGCTGTTTCGTCCTCTTGGTAGCGCTTGCGGAGAGTCTTGATGCCGTCGGCGGCGGCTCGGCGCGCGGCGTCGGGGGAGTTGCCGAGTAGTTCGGCGATTTCGGCGAAGGGCAGGCCGGCGATGTGGTGGTAGGCCACGGCCTGGCGTTGTTTGGTGGGCAGCCGTTTCAGGGCCGCCCATAGGTCGGGGTCGCGGGCGGCGGGGTCGGCGCGGGCTGCGGGGCGATCGGGCAGCGTGTCGGTCGGTACGGGGCGCCGGGAGCGGGCACGGCCGACGTCGAGGGCGCGGCGGTGCGCGATGGTCACCAGCCACGCCTCGACGTTGGCGTCTTCGGGTAGTTCGGGGTACGCGCGAAGCGCCGAGAGGAACGTCTCGGACCAGGCGTCTTCGGCGTCGACGGGGCCGACGACCGCGCGGCACACCCGCAGCACGGTCGGACCATGCTCGGCCACCACGTCCTCGAACGGTTGCACCTTCACATCATGAAGACGTGGCGGCCGTCGCGGATGTGAGATCAGCCCTTCGTCAGGGATTCGAGCGCGGTCACGAGTTCGCTTTCGACGCGGTCCTTGTCCACGCCGAGTCCGTGCAACGGGCCGTCGCCGTCCTCGGCCTCGAGCAGCGCCAGCAGGATGTGCTCGGTACCGACGTAGTTGTGGCCGAGTCGAAGTGCTTCGCGGAAGGTCAATTCCAGCGCCTTCTTCGCTTGGCTGTTGAACGGTATCAGCGAGGGTATCTCGTCGGCCTTGGGCGGAAGCGTCACGGCCTTGGCTGCCGCGTCGCCGTCAACACCTTGTCCGGCAAGGAGTTTCGCTGCGAGGCCTTCCGGCTCGGCGAACAGCGCGAGCAGCAGGTGGTCGGGCGTGATCTCGGTGTTGCCGGCCTCATGCGCCTTGTTCTGCGCGACTACGACGACGTTGCGCGCGCGGGGAGTGAATCGGCCGAAGCCGGCGTTGGGGTCAAGTGCGGCATCGACTTTTGGGACGAACCGTTGCTGCGCGGCCTGTTTGGTGACGCCCATGCACTTGCCGATGTCGGTCCACGACGCCCCCGATCGGCGGGCCTGATCGACGAAGTGGCCAATCAGATGGTCGGCGATCTCACCGAGGGACTCCGCGGCCAGCACGGCGTCGGTCAGCTGTTCCAGCGGTTCGGCATGCACCTGCTTGATGACGTTGATGAGGTCATCGAGGCGGACGGGGTTGGTGATCTTCGCAGACTCGGTCATAGCGTCAACTCTAGATTGACGCTATCCATTCGTCAACCGACGGTTGACGCTGAGAGTCAGCCGCGTGGATAGCCCCGGCGCACGGTTCGGTCGAGAATGCCCAACGTTGCGCGCAGGGCGCCTTCGGATATCACAGGGAATATGCCGGCCTCCCGCCAGTGCGGGTCGATATCGGACCAGTCGTAGAACGAGGTGACCAGCGTGCCGTCGGCGACCTGCTCGAGCCGGTAGCCGTAGACGTGCCCGATCTGCGGCCGGATCTGGCCGAGGATGGTCCACGCGATGAGCCGGTCCTTGTCGAACTCGCGGATGGTGACTGTGACGTCGTAGCGGCCCAGCGGGAAGTCGTTGAGCGCCTCGCGGTCCATGTGCACGACGAAGGTGTCACCGACCGCGGAAACCGGATCGCCGTCGGCGTCCTGCAGCATGCCCGAGGCGTCGATGGCGACGTGACCCTGCGGATCGGACAGGACCGCGAAGATGTCGGCGGCGGGTGCGGCGATGGTGCGCTGGACTTCGATGCGTTCGGTCATGACGCAGATCGTGTCAGGACAAAACTATGGAGCGAGCCCGTTTTCGGCGTTTCGAGATTGGGTATACCGACCAGCCAAATGCTGAACCGAGTAGATCCGTTTGCTGACACCGAGCAGCCTCCGCTGCTGCGCCGGGCGCTGACGTTCATTCACGACAATGCGCAGAGGGACATCGGATTGGGCGACATCGCGGCCGCTGTTGGCGTCACACCTCGCTCAGTTCAGTACATGTTCCGCCGCCATCTCGGCACCACCCCGCTGGAATACCTGCGGCGGCTGCGCCTGGACCGTGCCCACCGCGATCTGCAGGCCGCCGACCCCGCGGTCGACACCGTCACCGCGATTGCGGGCCGATGGGGCTTCAGCCATCCCGGCCGATTCAGCATCGCCTACAGGCAGGCGTTCGGAACCAAGCCGAGTCGGACGCTGCGCACCTAATCGATACGCACTGGCGAATGGCGCCTTTATGGCCGCCGGGTAGCCCCTGAATTAAGTATTCGTGCTTGTAGCAAAGGTCAGCGGACGCCCGCTCGTTGACGTATTCTGCGCTTTCACAGCCAGTTGACAGGAGTCTGCGATGCGCGCGAGGTTCGTCTTTTCAGTGGTGGCCGCAGGGGCCGCACTGGCCACCGTGCTGGCAGCGCCAGCGCACGCCGACGAGGCCGACGAGATCTTCATCAGTGTGCTCGATGGAGAGGGCATTCCCTACACCAGTGCGTCGGACGCAATCCTGGTGGCCAACGGGGTGTGCGTGTACATGTCGGAGGGCAACTCGCTGGAGGACGCCACGGTGGAAGTCATGAACGAAAGCGGGCTCGGTGTCGAGCAGAGCGGCTTCTTCGTGGGCGCCGCGACCGCCACCTACTGCCCTGAATATGCCCCGTAGCTAAACGGCGCGAAGTTGCGCGCGGCGGTGGGAATCCGCCGGCCCTGCAAAGCCGCGTGGCTATCTCGGGAAGAAGCCGTCGCGGGTGAAGAATCCGGGCTGCCAACCTTGCGCGCCCAAGCACAGCAGCGGGCGGCCGTCGGGAGCCTGGGCCGCCGCCTGAGGCTTGGGGCATGGCGCGCCGATGTCCTGGACGCCGAACAATTCGTAGGTCGCGACCCAGAACCCCGTGTACACGGGTGGCCACTGGTTCTCGATCCAGCGGCATTGCAACGCCTCGCCGCCTGGTCCGCGTCCGAAGGTGAAGAGCTCCATGTTGGTGCAGGGCGCGGAGAGGTGGGCGTCGTAGTTCATCCCGGGCACGTCGGTGGCATAGCGCCCCGGCTTGTCGGGATACATCAGGTCATCGGCGACGGCGGCCGG
>NZ_DASSCY010000054.1:0-2463 GCF_035697385.1 Mycobacterium sp.
GGCATTCGCACGGCGCACTGCGGCGTCGAGCAGTTCGCCTTTCTCGTCGCCGACGTTGATCAGGAACGACTTCTCGTAGGCGTACTTGTCGATGGTCGCGATCACGTCGTCGAGATCGCCCTTGCGGGCGTTGGCCTCGACATAGTCGGCGGCAGCCGCCTCGCGCCCGTCGCCGATCTGGCCGGTTTTGGAGATATTGCGGGCGCCGATCGCCAGGCGAAGGAACGACCAGCGCAGCAGTGGCATCCGCTGCTTGAAGCTCATAGCGAGAGCCTAGGCCCGCGGCGCGGTCAAGCAGTCGCTACGTTGCCCGCGGGTCTGCCAGACCAGGCAGGCCCGCCCCGTTAAACTTGCCCGGATGTCCGCCATGCCCGTGGGTTGCCTGACCAGCGATGGTCGGGCATGACCGACGACGGCGGCGGCGCTGACCCGCCAGAACAGGCCGGTCTGACGGGCCGCGCACCGCGCCGCATTCCCGAACCCAAGCCCAAGAGTGTGCACGGTCCGGCCAAGGTCATCGCGATGTGCAACCAGAAGGGCGGCGTCGGCAAGACCACGTCGACCATCAACCTGGGCGCCAGCCTTGCCGAGTTCGGCCGCCGGGTGTTGCTGGTCGACCTCGACCCGCAGGGCGCGTTGTCGGCGGGGTTGGGTGTGCCGCACTACGAACTCGACCACACGATCCACAACCTGCTGATCGAGCCTCGGGTGTCGATCGAAGAGGTGCTGATCCACACCCGAGTCCCTGGCATGGATTTGGTACCGAGCAACATCGACTTGTCGGCGGCGGAGATCCAGCTGGTCAACGAGGTGGGCCGTGAGCAGTCGCTGGCGCGCTCGCTGTATCCGGTGCTGGACCGCTACGACTACGTCCTCATCGACTGCCAGCCGTCGCTGGGCCTGCTCACCGTGAACGGGCTGGCGTGCAGCGACGGCGTGATCATCCCGACCGAGTGCGAGTACTTCTCGCTGCGCGGCCTGGCGCTGCTGACCGATACCGTCGACAAAGTGCGCGACCGCCTCAACCCGAAGCTGAGCATCAGCGGCATTCTGATCACCCGCTACGACCCGCGCACCGTCAACTCGCGCGAAGTGATGGCCCGTGTTCTGGAGCGGTTCGGCGACCTGGTGTTCGACACCGTCATCACTCGTACGGTGCGCTTCCCCGAGACCAGCGTCGCCGGCGAGCCGATCACCACGTGGGCGCCGAAATCCGGTGGCGCCGAGGCATATCGGTCGTTGGCGCGTGAGGTCATCGACCGGTTTGGCGCGTGACTGACCCGGTGATACAGGCCGGAGCGGCGGCGGCGACATCTAGCTCCGAGCAGTCTGAACAGAGCGGCTTCCAGGTCCGGCTGAGCAATTTCGAGGGTCCGTTCGATCTGCTGTTGCAGCTGATCTTCGCGCACCGGCTCGACGTCACCGAGGTGGCGCTGCATACGGTGACCGACGATTTCATCGCCTACACCAAGGCCGTTGGTCGCCAGCTCGAGCTGGACGAGACAACGGCGTTCCTGGTCATCGCGGCCACGCTGCTCGACCTCAAAGCGGCGCGGCTGCTGCCATCCGGCGAGGTTCACGACGAGGAGGACCTAGCCCTGCTCGAGGTGCGCGACCTGTTGTTCGCGCGGCTGCTGCAGTACCGGGCGTTCAAGCATGTCGCGGTGATGTTCGCCGAACTCGAGGCCGCGGCGCTGCGCAGCTATCCGCGTGCGGTGTCGCTGGAAGCACGTTACGAAGACCTGCTGCCCGAGGTGATGATTGGCGTCGACGCCGATGACTTCGCTCAGATCGCCGCCGCGGTTTTCACGCCACGGCCGGTGCCGACCGTGGGGACCGATCACCTCCACCAGGTGATCGTGTCGGTCCCCGAGCAGGTCGGGAACCTGATGGCGTTGTTGGAGAGCCGCGGGATAGGGCAGTGGGCGTCGTTCTCCGAGCTGGTCGCCGACTGCAGCGCGCCGATCGAGATCGTCGGCCGGTTCCTGGCGCTGCTCGAGCTGTATCGGGCGCGGGCGGTAGCATTCGACCAATCAGAAGCGCTTGGTGTGCTCCAGATTTCGTGGACCGGAGAACGACCACCCAACGATCATCCGCCAACCGCTGACGCAGAAGAAGTAGACGGCAATGACTGACGACGCCCAGACCGACATCCCGACCGAGATTCCGACGGATCTCGACCTCGGCATCGATGTCGCAACCGAGCCGGAACTCGAGGATTCCGATCTCGGCGCGGTGCTCGAGGCGCTGCTGCTGGTGGTGGATACGCCGGTGACGGTGGACGCGCTGGCGGTCGCGACGGGGCAGCCGGCCTATCGGGTGGCGGCCAAGCTGAATCTGATGGCCGAGGAGCTCACCGTCCGCGACAGCGGTATCGACCTGCGCGAAGCCGCCGGCGGCTGGCGGATGTACACCAGGGCACGGTTCGCGCCCTATGTTGAACGCCTGCTGCTCGACGGCACG
>NZ_DASSCY010000055.1:0-32808 GCF_035697385.1 Mycobacterium sp.
CTTCATCAGCTCACCGGTCTGCGGCGTGATCTCCGACATCTTGATCATCACCCTGCTGCCGGCCGCGAATGCCGCCGTGGCGGGCAGCACGACCAGATTGAGCGGGAAGTTCCACGGGCCGATGATCCCGATGACACCCAACGGCGACGGCTGGACCTCTGCCTCAGCCCGAACAGCCGCGCGGCGCGCATGAGTTTGGTGGCCCGCATCCATTGCGGCACATGGGATCTAGTGTGTTCGATCACCGAGATCATGCCGAGGATCTCGGTGAACAACGACGCGGCTTTTGGCCGCGTGCCATAGTCTGCGTCCATCGCGTCGACGAACGCGTCGGCGTTGTCGAGCACGAGTGCGAGCAGCCGGTCGATGCGGTTGCGTCGCACGGCGACACTGGGGTGCCCCTGCGCCACGAAGGCCCGCCGTTGACGGTCAACGATCGCGCGTAGCTCGTCGTGACGACCGTCGGTGGTGTCGTCGACCTGCTCCTGGATTGTGCTCACGACCATCCCTAGGTGATTGTCTGGCGGCCCAGAATTGTTTACTGTCGACCTTACTGTCGATCGTTCGATGATACGACGGCGGTGCGCTGCGGCGGGAAGGATCGGTGGACATGGACGGCGAGCGACGCAAGATCATGGTGGTGGGTGCGGGCTCAGGCATCGGGGCAGCGGTCGCGACGCACTTCCACGAGCGCGGTGATCACGTGCTGGCCGTCGACGTGCGAAACCAGCAGACACCGGCATCGCAGCACGCGCAGTGCGACCTCCGCGACGCGGACAGCATCCGTGAGCTGCTGGACGGTGTCGGCGCCGGCTGGGACATGCTGGCCCATGTCGCGGGGATCCCCGGCACAGCACCAGCCACCGACGTCCTGAAGGTGAACTACCTCGGCATGCGTTTGATGACGGAAGGCATGCTGCCGCTGCTGCGTCAAGGCGGATCCGTCGTCGCTGTCGCGTCGACGGCAGCGCTTGGCTGGGACCAACGGCTCGACGTGTTGGCGGGCCTGCTCGAAGCGACCGATGCCGAATCCGTCGAAGAGTGGCAGGCCGGCCAGGATCCGGACTACCCGGTGTACAGCTCGTCCAAGCAGGCCGTGATCCTCTACGCCAAGCGACTCGCGGGTCCGGCAATGGCCAAGTACGGCGTGCGAATCAACACGGTCAGCCCGGGGCCGGTCGAGACACCGATCCTGTCCGATTTCGAGCAGACGATGGGCAAGGACGTGCTCGACATGGTCCGCTCGACCGTCGGAAGACACGGCACCGTCGCCGACATCGTGCCGGTGATCGCATTCCTTGGCTCCAGCGCCGCCCAATGGATCAACGGCCAGGACATACACGTCGATGCCGGCTTCATCAGCTCGATGACCTCAGGGCCGCCCATCCAGTTGTGAAAGCCCAGCATGTCGCCAGCGTAGGCATATACTGTAATATTTACAGTACCTATCGCAGGATGCCTGTCCGAACGACGATGCTGGAGATCAGCTGTGGAAAGCCCCGTGCAGGACGTCACGGTCGACCAGCCCGTCGACCTTCTTCATGACCCCTATCCGTACTTCGCGAAGAAGCGGCGGGAATCCGGTGTCTTCAAGGGCAGCGTCATGGACTGGTCCAAGACGCCCGAATCGATGATGCCCGAACACCTGTACGCCGCGGTGTCCTTCGACGCCGTCAACCGGGTATTTCGTGACGGCAAGGTGTTCAATTCGCACATCTACGACAGCACCATCGGTCTGTTCATCGGTCCGTCCATCCTGGCGATGGAGGGCAAGAAGCATTGGGAACACCGCAATCTCGTGTCTGCGGCATTCAAGTCGAAGTCATTGCTGCGGTGGGAACCGGAGATCGTGCGTCCCGTCGTCAACGGGCTGATCGACGAGTTCATCGAGACCGGTCAGGCCGACCTGGTCCGCGACTTCACCTTCGAGTTCCCGACCCGCGTCATCTCGAAGCTGCTTGGCCTGCCCGAGGAAGACCTGGCGTGGTTCCGTAAGCGTGCCGTCGAGCTGATCAGCTACACCGTCAAGTACAAGAAAGCATTCGAGGCTTCTGCAGCGCTGAAAGACTATTTCCTGCAACAGATCGAGCTGCGCAGGTCCGACCCAACCGAGGACATCATCGGCGATCTGGTCACCGCGGACATCGACGGCGAAAAGCTCAGCGACGAGGCCATCTATTCGTTCCTTCGCCTGCTGCTGCCCGCTGGTTTGGAGACGACGTACCGCTCATCAGGGAATTTGCTCTATCTGTTGCTGACGCATCCCGAGCAGTTCGCTGCGGTACAAGCAGATCACGAGCTGATATCCGCGGCCATCGAAGAGGGGTTGCGGTTCGAGACCCCCCTGACGACTGTTCAGCGATACGCCACCGAGGAAACCGAGTTGGAGGGCGTCAGCCTTCCCAAGGGCGCGGTGATCGACGTGTGCATCGGCTCAGCCAACCGAGACGAACGGCGCTGGGAGCGGTCCGAGGAGTTCGACATTTTCCGTAAGCGCGTGCCGCACATCTCCTTCGCCGCGGGCGAACACACCTGCATGGGACTGCATCTCGCGCGAATGGAGACGCGCGTCGCCGTCGAATGCCTGCTCGACCGGCTGACCAACATCCAACTCGTCACCGACGACGACCCACACATCTACGGCCAACCGTTCCGTTCGCCGACCGCGATTCCGGTGACGTTCGACGCCGCCGACTGACGCAGATGGCCAAGACCGCGATCGCTCGGACTCGCCGCCGGCGCAGCCGTGGGTCGATCAATGTGGACGAAATCCTCAACGGCGCCTTCGAAGTCGCCGCGCAGGTGTCCATCGACAACTTGAGCATGCCGCTGCTGGCGAAGCATCTCGATGTCGGTGTCACGAGCATCTACTGGTACTTCCGGCGCAAGCACGACCTGCTCGACGCGATGACCGACCGTGCACTGGAGCAATACGCGTTCACCGCGGCCTCGATTGATGCATCGAATTGGCGTGAGTCACTGCGCAATCACGCCCACACGATGCGCGAGGAGTTTCGCAGCAATCCGATCCTGTGTGACCTCGTCCTCATCCGCGGACAGTACGGCGGGCAGGCGTTGCAAGGCGCGCTCAAAGAGATTGAACAGCCGGTCGCAGCGCTCGTCGAGGCAGGACTCACACCCGAACAGGCCGTCGAAACCTACGGGGCGATCTCCGTACACACCCGGGCATCGATGATACTACAGCGGATACAGGACAAGACCGAAGGTTTTCCGGCGCAGCGGGATAGCGCGAATCGCTACATCGGTTTCGCCGATGAGATCGACTTCGACTACATCCTCGACAGCATTCTCGACCACGCCGAGGCGCTGATTCTCGCGGCCTAGTCGGCTGCGGCTCAGCCTTTCCATGGTTTCGCCTTGACGAACCCTCCGGCGTCCACGCGCAGCTGCGTGCCGGTGATGTAGCGCGAATCGTCGCTGGCGAGAAAGACCACGGTGTTGGACACGTCCTGGGGCTCGATGTAGGGAACCGGCATCGCCTGCATCAAAGGGAATGACGCTTCGGCATCCTCTCGCGTCGGCGACTCCATGTCCGGCCGGAACACCTTGTACATGCCCTCGTTATGCAACATGTCGGTGTTGACGTTGGTCGGATGCACCGCGTTGACCCGAATCATCCGCTTGGCCAGCTGGACCGACAGGTCGTTGACGTAGCGCGCCACCATCTGCTTGGCAAGGCTGTAGGCCGAACCGCCGGGGCCCTGGTTGGTGGCGCTTCCGAGCTGAGCAGCCAACGAGCCCGTCGCGATGATCGAGGCGCCGTCGTTCACGTGCGGCAGGCTGGCCTGAATCACGTTGAAAACGCCCACCAGATCGGTGTCGATGGTGTCCGACCACGACTGGATGGTCTGGCCCTTCCCCATCGCGCAGATGCCCGCGTTGGCGACGACCACGTCGAGCCGGCCCAACTCGTCGACGCCGTCCGCGATCGCTTTCCACACGGCGCTGCGCTCACGTACGTCGACGATCGCGGTGTGGCACCGCACGCCTTCCTTCTCGACGAGTAGTGCCGTTTCCTCCAGATCCTCTGGCCGCGCCAGCGGGTACGTGTTGCCCTCCAGATCGGCACAGATGTCCAGCGCGATGATGCTTGCGCCCTCGGCAGCGAGATTGATTGCGTGGGAACGACCTTGGCCCCGCGCCGCGCCTGATACCACCGCGACCTTGTTGTCCAGCTTTCCCACTCGTGTCTCCTGCGTCAGCTCTGCCGGGGAACCCGGAATCCGATTGTCTTTGTCTCGAGGTATTGCTGGAAACCCTCGATGCCGCATTGTCTGCCGACACCGCTGTTCTTGTAGCCGCCGAACGGCGCGTCGGCGCCGTAGAACATTCCGCCGTTGACCCCGAACGAGCCCGTGCGGATGCGGCGGGCGATGTTCATCCCGCGTTCGGTCGACGCCGACATCACCGCTCCCGACAGCCCGTAGGCGCTGTCATTGGCGATGCGGACTGCTTCGTCGTCGTCGTCGAACGGAATCATGATCAGCACCGGCCCGAACACCTCCTGCTGCGCGATCGCGGCGCTGTTGTCGACGCCGACGATCACGGTGGGCGCCACATAGTGGCCGCCGGCGAGGTGGTCGGGCAGGTTCTCGACAGGGCCCCCGCCGACGGTGATCTCGGCACCGTCGCGGCGTGCTTGCTCGATCGCGTTGAGCACCCGCTCCTTCTGCGCCGCGCTGATCACCGGTCCGACAAGGGTTTCCGCGTGCACTGGGTCGCCGACAGGCACGGCTTGATAGGCGGCGGTGACGTTGGCGACGGCCTCGTCGAACAGCGAGCGGTGGACCAGAAGCCGCGTGGTTGCCGCGCATGCCTGCCCGGCGTGCACACAGACGCCGACCGCCGTCATGACGATCCGGGCCGGGTTGGCGTCATCAAGCACGATCGACACTGACTTGCCGCCCAGTTCGAGGAACATCCGCTTCATGGTGTCGGCACCTTGGCGCATCAGCATCTTGCCGACGGCCGTTGAGCCGGTGAACGAGATCATGTCGACCCGCGGATCGGTGCCCAGAATTCCGGCCACCTCGTTGGACGGGGTCGGCACGACGTTGACCACCCCGGCAGGGATGTCGGTGTGCTCAGCGATCAAACGGCCGAGCCGCGTTGCATTCCATGGGGTATTCGGGTCGGGCTTGAGCACGAGGGTGTTGCCGGTGGCCAGTGCTGGACCGAGCTTGTTGAGGATGACCTCGATGGGAAAGTTGGACGGCGTGATCGCGGCGACCACACCGACCGGCTCCTTGACGACCGTGCGCACGTTGCGCTCGCCGAACAACCCGCCGCCGTCAAGCGTTCGCTCCCAATCGAAGTCGTCGATCAACCGCGCGGGATAGCGCAAAGCGTCTGCCAGCGGCCAGTCGAGCTGTGCCGATTGGGTCGTCATCGCCGGACAACCGACCTCGGCGATGAGTTCGTCGCGCAGGTCTTCCTTCTCGGCCTCGATCGCCGACTGCAGTTGCTCCAGGCATCGTCTGCGCAGTGGACGGTTGGTCGACCAATCGGTTTCGTCGAAAGCACGGCGCGCGGCCGCGACGGCCCGCTCCATGTCCTGCGCCTGGGCGGCGGCAGTGCTGCCGAGCACCAGGCCGGTGGCGGGGCTGAGGTTGTCGAACTCTTCGCCGGAGACGGCCGCCACGAGTTCACCGTCGATAAGCATTCGGGATTCGGCCCGCTGCGCCGCTCGCCGGCCCACCTCGACGCTGGTCTCGGTCCGCTCTTCGACGTCGCTCACCTGCACCTCTACAATCGGATTATGCGGGACGATCAACTGTAAACATTACAGTAGGTTATTACAATAGCCGGCCAACCGTCAGGAGAGGGCAACTTGATCAAGGTGATGGAGGGCGTACGAGTCCTCGAAGTTGCACAGTTCACGTTCGTCCCAGCGGCAGGCGCCATCCTCGCCGACTGGGGTGCAGACGTGATCAAGGTAGAGCATCCAGTTCGCGGTGACACGCAGCGCGGCTTCATCAATATGGGCGGCTTCCAGCTGAACCCAGACCGGCATCCGCTGATCGAGCACCCCAATCGCGGTAAGCGAAGTGTCGGCATCGACGTCTCGAAGCCGAATGGCCAGGAGGTGCTGTATGAGATCGCGAAGACCGCCGATGTCTTCCTGACCAATTACATGCCTGCCCAGCGCCAGAAGAACAAGTTCGACATCGAACACATCCGCGCGGTCAACCCCAACATCATCTACGCGCGCGGCAGTGCGTACGGCGACAAGGGTCCCGAGCGCGACGTCGGAGGATTCGACGGGACCGCGTTCTGGACGCGCAGCGGCGTGGGGCACGCGCTGACGCCGGAGGAGATCGGTGGTGCGCTGTCACAAGGCATTCCGGCGTTCGGAGACTCGATCGGCGGCATGAACATCGCGGGCGGGATCTCTGCAGCGCTCTTTCATCGAGAGCGCACCGGCGAGGCTGTAGAGCTGGACGTATCGCTGTTGAGCACGGCGTGGTGGGCGGCGGGCGCGAGCGTCACCCAGGGCATGGAGACAGGCGAGACGATGCGCTCGCTTATGCCGAATTCAACCGGCCCGAGCGTGAACCCTTTCATGGCGAACTACCTGACGTCCGACGGCGGCACCATCAACTTGTGCATCGTCAGCCCGACCGGCTACATCCGCGATGCGTTCGAACATCTGGGTCTGCCGGAGCTCGCCGACGACCCCCGCTTCAGCGACGTGATGCCTCTGATTGAAAATGCCGCGGCCGCAGTCGAACTCATCACGGAGGCGATCCGCAGCAAGCCGTTCGAATACTGGCGCCAGCATCTGAAGACGATGAAGGGGCAGTGGGCGCCGTTCCAGAGTCTTATCGACCTTGGCGCCGACGAGCAGGCGATCGCCAACGACATGATCGTCGAGGTGGAAGCCACCGACGGCGGAGAGCCGTTCAAGGTCGTGCGGGGTCCTGTGCAGTTCAACCACGAGGCGCTCGAAACCACTCGGGCGCCGCAAGCGTCGGAGCACACCGAGATCGTGCTGATGGAACTCGGCTTGGATTGGGACCGCATCGAGGCGCTCAAGGACGCCGGCGCCATCGCCTAGTAGCGATTTGTGTGCAGTTTGTTGCGCTCGTCACCGCTCCTGAACGCTCACAAATCGCTGAGACACTTCGACGGGAACGCCCGTCAGCCACGACATCCCGGCGAGCGCCTCGACGTCCTTCGGATCGCTGGACATCAGCTGGTTCACGTTGACGCCGCCCGCGCGGTTGGCGAGCTGCCAGCCGCCGGTGCCCTTGTGCCCCCACCCGTGCGGAACGGCGATGGTGCCGGGGACGATGTCGGCGGTCAACGAGACGGGCAGCGCGATCTCGCCGTACGGCGACCGGACCGCAACAGTATCGCCGTCGGCAATGTGGCGTTGCGCAGCGTCGTCGAAGTGCATGAGTGCACGGTGAATTCGCTCGCCGCGCATCAGTAGCGGCGCGTTGTGCATCCACGAGTTCTCCGAGCGCGGCTCCCGCATGCCGATCAGTCTCATCGGAAACGCCGCAGGATTGCTACGCCGCGACAGGTTGGCGATCTCGGTGGCGATGTCCTCGTGTGCCAGTCGGACCCGGCCCCGGCCGTAGACCACCACATCGCGCAGCACGCCGGTGCGGATGTGCGGTGCGACGACCACCCCGTGGGGATGCTGCTCGGTCAGCCGGCGGAACGTCAAACCCCCACGGCGCAAACCGAATCGGTTCCCTCCGTCCGACATCCGGATCATCATGTCGATGACGGGACGCGGGGTGAGCGGCTTGCCGAACGCGTTGGCGAGCTTGCGGGCAAGGCCCATGACGGCGAACATCGGCGTGCGGCCGGCCATCCGCGCTGCCAGCTCGTCGATGATCTCCCACTCGGTGCGAACCTGGCCCCGCGGCGTGACGACCGCTTCGGTGGCTTGTCGAAACGGCGTCGCCTGGAATGTCTGGAACGTCACGGCGAAGTCGTCGCGCTCGTACATCGTGGTGACGGGCAGCACGTAGTCGCACAATGCCGTCGTCTCGTTGACGTACAAGTCCAGCCCGACTATCAGGTCCAGGCCGGCGACCGCGGCCTCCAACTCGTCGCCGTTGGGTACCGAGAGCACCGGGTTGCCCGCGCTGGTGAACAGCGCCTTGATCTGCCGCTTACCCGGAGTCGAGATCTCTTTCGCCATCAACGCGGCCGGCTCGGCGGCAGCCACCGGCCGGAAACCGC
Organism: Mycobacterium sp.; assembly: GCF_035697385.1. Classification (GTDB taxonomy): domain Bacteria; phylum Actinomycetota; class Actinomycetes; order Mycobacteriales; family Mycobacteriaceae; genus Mycobacterium. The sequence continues at coordinate 8,221 of NZ_DASSCY010000055.1, forward strand.
CGATGCGCGACCGCTTTCGGCGGTAGGCGCGCCGGGAACCAGCACCTATCGCTTTCATTCCCCATCTGTTGCCCGGCATGCCCAGCGTGCTGAAAACACTGCCGCCGGGCGCATCGAGCTTTCCGGCGACGATGTTGACAGCGTCGATCAGGTACGCGGTCAGTGTGCCGTTCTGTCCCACGCAGGTGCCGAAGCGGCCGTAGACGGCGGCGCACTGCGTCGCCGCAAGGTCATGGGCCAACGCGCGCACGGTCGCGGGCTCGATGCCCGTGAGTGCGGCGGTGTCTTCGGGTGTGAACGGCGCGCATTGATGCGCGAGCCAGTCCAGACCGTCGGCCTGGGACTCGACGAGGCCGCGGTCGACCAAATCGTCGGCGAACATCACCTGCAGCAGCGACAGGAGGAAATACGCGTCGCTGTCCGGAACGATGCCCAACCACTCGAACTGCTCGGCGGTCTCGGTCTTGCGCGGGTCGACGACCACGACCCTTCCCCCACGCTTGACGATGTCATGCATGCGGTCTTTGATCCGCGGGACGGTCAAGAAGCTGCCGTGAGAGACAACGGGATTGGCGCCCATCATGACGAGCAGATCGGTGCGCATCATGTCGGGTATCGGCACCGATGTCGGTGTGCCGTAGAGGAACTGACTCGCCGCCAGCCTGTTGCTGGTGTCCTGGGACGATGCGGTGAAGTAGTGCGAATGCCGTCCGATTCCTTTGATGAACGCCATCACACCGAACAGGTGCGAGTAGCTGAACGCGGCGGGGTTGCCCATGTACCAGCCGATCGCACCCGACCCGTGCCTGCGGTGGATCTCGGTGAGCCGGGCTGAGATGTCTGCCAGCGCCTCATCCCAGGTGACCGGCTCGAAGCCGTTCGGTCCGTGTTGCTCCCCGGGTCGCTTCGCTCCTGCCCGCCGGCGCCGCCGCAGCGGAGTCGTGACGCGGTCGGGGTCGTTGACCACCTCGGTGAACGCGATGCCCTTCTGGCAGGCGAAGCCCGACGATAGCGGATGCTCCTTGTCCGGCCGAAGCGCCACGAGGTGGCCGTCCTCGACGGTGGCCACCATGCCGCAAAGCGGCTCGCAAATGCGGCAGAACGTGGGCTTGTGCTCGATCACGGGTGCCACGCTGACTAAGATACTGTAAGAGTTACAGTTGCTGTAGGGTTTTGCCCGATGACGGAGGTTCGCTACATGCAGAAGGCCCTCGCACCCGACATCTCGACGTGGCCTGACGACGTTTCGCAGCTGATCGGCAGCCGGTGTGGCAATTGCGGCGCCACCACCTTCCCCGCCCAGCAGCGCTGCCCGAAGTGCAGCAAGGGTGAGATGACCGAGCAGGTGCTGCCACGAAGGGGCACGTTGGTGGCGTGGACGACACAGGGTTTCCCGCCAGGGCCGCCGTACAAGGGTCCTGTGGGCAAGGACTTCGTGCCGTTCGGTGTCGGGCTCGTTCAACTCGATGACGTGGTCCGCGTTGAGGGCCGCCTGACCGAGAACGATCCGGCCAAGCTCGAGTTCGGCATGCAGGTCGAGCTGACGATGGTGCCGTTCGCCACCGATGACGACGGCAACGAGATCGTGACGTTCGCCTTCAAGCCGGTCTAGAGAGGATCTCGCACATGACCAACGACGTGGCCATCATCGGCGTCGGCCTGCATCCCTTCGGTCGCTTCGAGGGCAAGTCCGCCATGGAGATGGCCGTCGACGCCATCTTCGCCGCGGTCGACGACGCCGGTGTCGAGTGGAAAGACGTCCAATTCGCCACCGGCGGCAGCTGGACCGTGGCCAATCCGGACGCGATCGTCGGCATGGTCGGACTGTCCGGCATCCCGTTCACCAACGTGTTCAACGCGTGCGCCACCGCGGCCAGCGCCGCCAAGGCGTGCGCCGATGGAATCCGGTTGGGCGACTACGATATCGGTATCGCCATTGGCCTGGACAAACATCCGCGCGGAGCCTTCACCGAAGACCCCGCATTGGTGGGGATGCCGAGCTGGTACGCCGAGAACGGGCAATACCTGACTACGCAGTTCTTCGGAATGAAGGCCAACCGCTACCTCCACGACCACGGCATCTCGCAGGAAACGCTCGCCAAGGTGGCGGCCAAGAACTTCCGTAACGGCGCGCTGAACCCGAACGCGTTCCGGCGCAAGCCGATCCCCGAGGACCAGATCCTCAACTCGGCCATGCTGAACTATCCGCTGACCCAGTACATGTTCTGCGCGCCCGACGAAGGCGCCGCGGCGGTCGTCATGTGCCGGGCCGACATCGCGCACCGCTACACGTCGAAGCCGGTGTATCTGCGCGCGGTTGAAGTCCGAACCCGCCGCTACGGCGCCTACGAGGTGAACACCACGTTCGCGCCCGTCGAGGAGGACGTCGCTCCCACGGTCTACGCGGCACGGGCTGCCTTCGAAAAGGCCGGTGTCGCACCGGAGGACGTCGATGTCATCCAGCTGCAGGACACCGACGCCGGGGCCGAGGTCATCCACATGGCCGAGTGCGGCTTCTGCGCCGACGGCGAGCAGGAGAAGCTTCTGGCCGACGGTGCCACCGAGATCAACGGCCCTCTGCCCATCAACACCGATGGCGGCCTGATCGCCAACGGCGAGCCGATCGGTGCGTCCGGGCTGCGGCAGATCCACGAGATCGTCCGGCAGCTGCGCGGCGAGGCGGGCGACCGCCAGGTGCCGGGCGCGCCCAAGGTCGGCTTCACGCAGCTGTACGGCGCACCCGGCACCGCCGCGGCGACGATCCTGACGACCTGAGAGGCAGTTCATGACTCAGTTCACCGATGCGCCGATCTTCGACGCCGATCAGCACATGTACGAAACAGCCGAGTCGCTGACGAAGCATCTTCCCGAGAAGTACTCCCGGGCAGTGCAATTCGCTCAGATCGGACGGCAAACCCGGATCGTCATCAACAACAAGGTCACCGATTTCATCCCGAACCCCACATTCGAACGGGTCGCCGCGCCTGGCGCGCACGAGAAGTTCTTCGCCGGCGAGAACACCGAGGGCCTGACCCTGCGCGAGATGCAGGGACCGGCGATCGAAGCGCCTGCTGCCACTCGCAATCCCGTGGACCGCGTGCAAGAGCTCGACCGCCAGGGCGTCGTCGAGGCGCTGAATTACCCGACTCTGGCAAGCCTCGTCGAACACTCCTCCGCCGACGATCCCGAGCTCACCCTTGCGATCATTCACGCGCTGAACCAGTGGATGCTCGAACATTGGACCTACAACTACGAGAATCGTGTGTTCTCGGCACCGATCATCAACCTCTCCGAGGTCGACGGCGCGCTGCACGAATTGGAATACCTCCTGGACAACGGCGCCAAGGTCGCGCTGATCAAACCCGGACCCGTCAACGGAATTCGCGGATGGCGGTCACCGGCACTGCCCGAGTTCGACCCGTTCTGGCGTGAGGTCGAGGCCGCCGGCCTACCGATCGTGCTGCACGCCAGCTATCCCCCACTCGACGACTACATCTCCAAGTGGGAACCGCCGCACACCCAAAACTTCATGGCCCAGAGCGCATTCCGGTGGATGGCGCTGGGCCACCGCGAGATCGCCGACATGATCACCAGCCTGATCTGCCACGGCACGCTGACCCGCTTCCCGAAGCTGCGGATCGCCAGCGTGGAGAACGGCAGCTCGTGGATCTACCCGCTTTTTCACGACTTCGCAGACCTCTACAAGAAGATGCCGCAGAACTTTCCCGAGCACCCGCATGACGTGTTTCGGCGCAACATCTGGGTCAGCCCGTTCTGGGAAGGCTGTGTTGCCGACGTTGTCGACACCGTTGGCTGGGACCGCGTGCTTTTCGGCTCCGACTATCCGCACCCCGAAGGTCTCGCGGAACCCAAGGGCTTCTGGAAGTACGCAGAAGGAATGGACACCCGCCGCACGTATGACTTCATGGGCGATAACGCCCGACGGTTCATGGGCGTGCCGATCGCCAACCCCGACCCGGAAGCGGTCAAGCCCCCGGCGCTGGCCAGGGCCTAGATCACTTCACCGCCCAGCGCGTCACTTTCATCAGCACATTGTTGATCCGGCCGGAGATATACACGGCGACAAGGCCGTTGAAAATATCCATTCTGAGCCTCGTCAGCTTGGAGCTCTTGATGCGCCACTGCCCATCGATCTTCTCGTAGGTCTCGTGATAATGCCCGTATCCGCGCAGGTTCACGCCGGGCCCGAACCGGACCACATCCTCCAGCGCCCACACACCGCGCGCGGTCGTCGCTGACGTCAGCTCGATCTCCGGCGCGTGCACCTGATGCACGGTGGCTTGATTCCTCAGGCTCTTGCGAGTGAACGCGACGAACTCGTCGGCGTCTTCGATCACCTTTCCGCCGGACTCGGCTGTGTCGCTGAGGAAATCGTCGGTAAAGAGGCCGCGCCACGCCACCCAGTCCTTGGTGTCGAGGTACCTGCAGTAGCGGGCCTTCAGCTGCTTGATCGCCTCGATATCCGATGTCGTCACTTGTTACGTCCCATCCCGGTGTTTGACGTAGAACTGCGCCGCGCGCCGAATCGACTCAGCCGCAGGGCTGGGTTTCCAGCCGAGTTCCCGCACCGCCTTGCTGTGATCCGCCGGCGACGTCATGTGCAGAAGCCGCACCCCGGTCGCGTTGATTTGAAGATCGCGCCGCAGCAGTCGGCCCGCAAGGCTGGCGGCATAACCGGCCGCACGCACCGCCACCAGAGGGACACCTACACGCGGCGGTTTGGCACCGACCGCAGTTGCCGCTGTTTCCAACATCTCCCGCATCGACATGTAGGTTTCCGAGATGATGTAACGCTCGCCAATCCGGCCGCGCTCACCGGCGAGCAGAAACGCTTCCGCCACATCCTCGATGCCGACCACCTCGGTGGCAACGCCTCGGATGTACACCGGCATCTTGCCGAACGCCGCCATCTTGACCATCAAACCCTGATGTGGCTGCCAGTCGCGCGGTCCGTACGGGTTGGACACACACATCGCGACCGCGGGCAGCCCTCGCTCCCGCGCATATCGCAACACCATGCCCTCCGCCTTGCGGCGCGATTCGATGTACGGACCACCTTTGCCGTGCCAGTTGAACGGATCCTCTTCCGTCACCGGCCGCCCATTGCCGAGCGCAATGGTGCCGATGGTGCTGCAGAAGACGAATCGGTGAAGATCCGCTGCTGCCGCGATGTCGAGTACCCGCCGCAGACTTTCGACGTTGGTTTCGAACAACGGGGCCGGATCGCGCAGATAGAACCGGGTGTCCACTATGCAGTAGTAGACGACGTCGCGGTCGGACATCGCCGCGCGCAGTGCGTCGTCGTCGCGGAGGTCGCCGTAGTGCAATTCGACGCCGAGGTCGTCGATCGCCACCGTTGAACTGGTCTTACGGAGATACACCCGCACGTCGTCGCCGCGCTCGACGAGCTTGCGGGTGACGTGGGACCCTACGAAGCCGCTTGCGCCCATCACGAGGGTCCGACGTCGACCGGCCGGCGGCGTCGTGCTCATGGTCATTCCATTCCGCAGATCGAACGCGGCGTTGAGACCGAGCCTCGAACGCACACACTGATGCGTTTACAATAGCTGCCTCGAATGTAACGCCGTCAACCGGGCTGGCCGAGAAGGATCACGACGCCTTTGCGGCCACCGGCGGCGCGTACGCGGGCTTGCCGAGCCCGAGGACGTACTGCGCGATCATGTTGCGGAACACCTCGAGCGTTCCGCCGTAGATGCCGACCAGAGGTGCGAAGCGGTAGACATATTCGGCGGCACCGTCATCGGCGGCACCGTCCGTGCCGATCGGGAGCGACGACGCGGTCCCCAGGATGTCCATCAGATCCGGCGATATATCGCGCATCGTCTGCGCGAGCGCTACCCGCCCAAAAATGCTCGGCGCCGACAGCGCCGTTTCCAGTCGTGCCACGCTGCGCCCCAACCGGTACGCAACTGCCCCGTCGTCCACTGGGCGGCGCCCGCTCGGATCGCGGCGTGCGACCGCTTCGGCGGCTTTGTCGGCGGCGTGTGCCATGAATCCTGCCTGGTGCATCATGATCGACACGTCCTGCAGTCCGTCGCCTGCGGCAGCCACGGCGCCGTGCTCGGTGTTGAGCGGCTCGCGCAGCACCGACCAGCCGCCATTCACGTCACCAAGCCGGTACTTGTCGTCGACTCGGACGTCGCTGTAGTAGACGATGTTGGTGCGGTCGCCGTCGACAGTGCGGATGCCCTGGATCTCGATGCCCGGGGTGTCCAGCGGGACGAGAAACATGGTGAGGCTCTTGTGCTTTGGCGCTTCCGGATCGGTGTTGGTGATCAGGAAGACGTACTGGCAGTTGTGTGCGCCGGTGGTGAACATCTTCGAGCCGTTGATGACCCACGCGTCACCGTCACGTACCGCGCGTGTCTTGCAAGTCGCAATGTCCGATCCGCCTTCTGGTTCGGTGTAGCCAAGGCAAAGGCGGACGTGGCCGCTGAAGACCCGCGGCAACACCTCGTCTTTCAGTTCCTGTGATCCGAACGACGCCACCGACCGCGCGACCATCGACGTCGTGCCCCAGGTCACCCAGGGCACATGGGCCCGTCGTTTCTCCAGTTCCCAAATGCGGCGACGTACCCGGCTGAATCCCCCTTCGGATTCAGGCTTCCACTCCTTTTCGAGGTAGCCAGCGGCTCCCAATGCCAGGTGCACACCTTCGTCGAAGTTGTCACCGGTTTCGCGATCCCGCCGCTTGACCTCTTCGGTCACAAGCGTTTTCAGGAACGCACGGGCGTCGTCGAGGAAAGCCTTGTCGTCATCGGACAGTTCGACTCGTGAGAAGTCCATCAATGCGCTCCTTAGACCTGTGCACTCTCGCGGGCTGCGACGATTTCGGCGATGTATTTGGCGCTCGCCCCCGGATCGCCGCCGGCCACCGACCACCCCCGTGCACGCACCAAGTAAGCGGTGGCTGCAGCCTCTGCCGAAACGCCAAGCCCGCCTTGGATGTGCACCGCCATGGTCGCCGCCTTCGCCGCTTCCTCGGCCATGAACACGAACACCGACGGCGCCAGTTCCCGCCGCTCCTCCGGCTCGTTGTCGAGGAACCATGCGGCGCGGCGGGCGAGGTTGCGCCCGCCCTGCACGGTGATGGCGATGTTGGCCAACGGGTGCGAGATGGCCTGCAATGTCGAGATGGGCACGCCGAGTGTGTAGCGCGACTTGGCGAACTCCGCAGCGATGTTCATCGTCTCCTCGACCAGCCCCACCAGCGCAGCGCCGGTCAACAGCCGCCATTCGTCCAGTGCACGTTGGTATTCCGCAAGCGCATCCGGACCACTGGCCACGACGGTGCGACTGTCGGCCGCCTGGGGGTCTACCCACGCCATCGGTAGCCGGCCGATGTTGTCCACAGTGGTCGGGCGGGTGTCGAACGTCAGGCGCACGACATCGTCACCGTCCCGCACGACGATGTGGTCGGCGATCGAGCCCACCGGGATCAGCCTTACCCCTGACACGCTGTCGTGCTGCGGGTCCAGCGCGACGAGCTGTGTGCCGTTGACGGCATCGGAATCCAACCCGCCGAGCCGGGCGAGCAGCCGGGCCGCGCAGACATGGTCGATCCACGGGACAGGTGCCAGCGATCGACCGATCTCCTCGGCCACCAGCGTCAGGTCGACCAGCGTCGCCCCGTCCCCGCCGACCGACTCGGGCAATGCCATCGTCGTCGCGCCCATCGCGCACAGCCGCTCCCACAGGCTCTTGTCGAACCCCGACGCCTCTGCCGCTCGCACGGTTTCGATCGAGCAGTGGGTCTTGAAGAACTGCTTGTACGCCTCCTGGACGGCCTCGTGGTCCTCGGTGAGGCTGTAGTCCAATCTGCGTAGCTCGTAGCGGTCCATCGTCAGCTCTCCTGTTTCCCGCCGCCGAAAAAGAACTCGTGCGCGTTGTTGTAGAGGTAGTTGTCCAGCACCTCGGCCGGCAGATCGAGTGACAGCGCCTCGGGAACCACGCGGCGCATCCGCAGCACCGGCCAATCCGACGCGTAGATGACCTTGTCGGGCCCGCGTGTGCGCATGTAATGCAGCAAGCTGTCGGGCAGCCGCTTGGGTGACCACGCCGACGTCATCAGGCGCAGGTTCTGGTACTTGATCAACAGCCGGATCGCGATGTCCCACCATGGATCTGCACCGTGAATCATGCACAGCTTGAGCTCAGGGAAGCGCACGCACACCCGATCGAGGTGGATGGGATTCTGCACCTCACCGGGAATTGGCGGACCGGGAATGCCCGTGTTGATACACAGCGGCAGTTCCAATTCGGCACACTTGGTGTACAGCGGGTAGTACACCGCGTCGCTCGGTGGATACTGGCCGTCGCCCCAAAAGCTGGGCCCTACAACGGTATATGCCACCGGCAGGTCCTTGACCAAAGCGCTGAGTTCCCGCAGCGCCGGTATTGGCCGAAGGAGGTTGATCCCGCCCATCGCCAGCGCGAACCGGTCCGGCTTGGCCTCGACGAACTTTCGCGCAGTGACCGACGGCTTGGCGAGGTTGTCCATCAGGATCGCCTTGCGAACGCCCTGCTCGTCCATTTCATCCAGCAGCTCGGCCATGTCGACCGGTGCGAACATCGACTGCGGCCCCTTGAAGTAGTCGTCGCGCACCTTCAGCATCCATGTCGGTTGCTTTTCGGCTTCGCCGAAGTGCACGTTGACCAGGCAGTCAATCGCTTTGTGAGTCATGTCATTGCCCGTTCTGCTGCTTGGCTTTTCGCCCAGCGATAATCCGGCTTGCCGTTGCCGAGGCGACGGACTTGGTCGACGAAAATGAACTCCTTGGGCGCCTTGAACCGGGCCAGGTGCGACGTGCACTGCGTGTGAAGTGATTCGTGGCCGACGTCTGTGGCGCCGGCGCGCACCGCGACCAGCGCGACGACCTCCTGACCCCACCGCTCGCTCGCGCGGCCCACCACCAATGCGTCGGCGACGGCCGGGTGCGCGCGCAGTACCTCTTCGACTTCCTCGACGAACACCTTCTCCCCACCGGTGTTGATGACCAGGGAGTCGCGGCCGAAGAGGCGCAGCGTGCCGTCCGGCGCCAGCGAGCCACGGTCTCCTGAGATCACGACACGCTGTCCTTCGACAACGGGAAATGTCTTTTGGGTGGCGGCTTGATCATCGAAGTAGCCAAGCGGGATGCGGCCGGCGCGCGCGACATAGCCGATCTCCTGCTCGCCGGGTTGCAGAAACCGGGCGTAGTCCTCGGACACCACCAATGCGCCCTCGCGCAGTTCGAAGGTGTCCTTCTCCGATCCGCGCTGACTTCGACCGAAGCCCACGTTCCCGGTCTCCGACGAGCCGTAGCCGTTGATCAACGTGATTTGTGGCAACAATTCCAGCAGCGCGCGTTGGTATTTCGGATTCGTCGCCGCGCCGCCGGTGCCGATCGCGAAGAGCGACGACAGGTCGTAGGCACCTTGTCGCAATTCCTCAACCAGGGGGCCGGCGTAGGCGTCGCCGACCATCGTCATCATTCCCACCTTTTCGCGCGCTGCGGTCGCAAGCACCGCAGGTGGGTCGAATCTGGTCCGGTCGTAAAGGACTACCGGCAGGCCGTTCAGAAGCGCGGCAAAGGCGGTCCACATGCCTGCCGCATGCATCAGCGGTGACACGGCGAACCATGGCTGCCCACCGTGGCGCACCTTGTCGTGAATCTCGTCGACGGACTCGTGGTCGGCACCGTTCATCGAAACGACGTAGGTGTCGCTCTGCCGCCACATCACGCCCTTGGGGCGACCCGTTGTCCCGCCGGTGCATACCATCAGCAGATCGTCAGGCGACGGTGCGATGTCCTGATTCGTATGTCCTTGGGACAGCACATCTTCCAGCTTGAGCGCACCGGGTAGATCCGGCACATCGCTGCCGTCGTCGACCGATATCAACAGATCGGCGGACGCGGGCGGCAGCACGTCGGCGAACCTCGCGCCAAACGACCGGTGGTAGATGACTGCCCGCGGCTTCAGGTAATCCAGCAGTTCGGTGACTTCGCGCGGCATGTAGTTGTAGTTGACGTTGGCAGGCACGGTGCGTGCCTTCAGACACCCGATCACCATGTCGGGATACAGATCGTTGTGCATGATCAGCGCAACGCGATCCTGACCGCACTCCCAGTTCTCGAGCTTGTCGCGCTCCCGGTGAGCGCCGAACCCGTTGCCCGCCAGGAAGTTGGCGAGCCGACGTGTTCGCTCCGCCGTCTCACCAAAGCTGCTTCGGCGTTCACCGCAGACCGTCATCAGCCGGTCCGGAATGACGTCGGCGATGGCGTCGAACACCGCACCTATGGTCCACTCGGTCATCGGTTCAGCGGCTCCCGGTCATGCCCGCGCGAGCATACGCAAAAGTCCCCCGACACGCCGACACAAGGGGGCTTTTGCGGCTGCTCGGCATCAAGCCGAAACCTTGACACCGAGGAGATCCAACGCGTTGTCGCGCATCACTTTGCGGGTGTCTTCGGCGCTGAACTCAGGGAACTGCGGGATATCCGCGGTGAACGCCATCGGGTCGGCAAGCCCTTCACCGTGTGGCCAGTCCGAGCCGAACAGGATCTTGTCCACGCCGATGGTCTCGGCGAGCAGCTTCACGTCGTCCTCGTAATACGGCGCGATCCAGACGTTGTTGCGCAGCTGCTCTACTGGATCTTCCTTGAAGTGGTACGGGGCGGTGTTGGCGGCCTTCTTCAGCCGTTTGATCAACCGGTAGACGAAGTACGAACCATTCTCGATGCTCGCGACCTTCAGCTTCGGATGACGGGTGAAGACTTGGTGCACGATCATCGAAGCCATCGAGTCGTGGATGGCGCGGTCGTCGAGCAGCACCTGGTCGAGTGGATCCTTCTTTCCGAAGCCCTCGAACGTCGCCTTGCCGCCCCACAGCGCCGCGATCGCCAGATAGCCGCTGTCGGACAGGTGAAAGACCACCGGGACACCGGCTTCGGCCAACCGCGCCCATACCGGATCGTGCAGCGGATCGCCCAGCGAGCGCGGCTTGACCACGCCGGGTACCGGTGCCGGGCGCACGCATACGATCTTGGCGCCGCGCTCGAGCACGAATTCGACTTCCTCGACCGCCTTGTCGGGGTCGGCCAGCGAGATGATCGGCGCCGAGAGGAACCGATGGTCGGGGCGGTCGAAACCCCAGTCCTCGTCGAGCCACAGGTTGAAGGCATGCACCGTCGCCATCGTCGCCTCGATGTCGTGTTTCAGTGCCTCCTCCACACCGCAGGCGAACGTCGGCAGCATGAACACCGTCTCGAGGTTCTGTTTGTCCAAGATCTTCACTCGCGCGTCGCGGTTCTGGTATTCGGGATGGTCGCTCAGCCGGTCGACCTTCATCAACGAAGCAGGATCCACGCCCTCCGGGATCTCGCCGCGGAACAACAGGTCCAAGCAGCCCGGCTCGATGATCGGATCGAACGTCGGGTTCGGGATGAAGTGATTGACCCGCTCCCCCATCACAGCCAACGTGCGCTTGCCGTCGTTGAGCATCTGCACGCCACGACGTGTGAATTCCTTGGGCAGATGGCGAGTGCACGAGTCGGTCGTCTCGTAGTAGTGGGTGTCGACGTCGATCGCCTTGTAGTCAATTCTCTGCGCGATCCGCTGCGCTTCTCGCGTGTCAGTCATTGTTCCTGTCCTTTCAAGGGCGGAAAGGTGGGCGGACGTTTCTCGAAGAACGCGGTGATTCCTTCGATGAAGTCGGGACGCAGCATCGACTCGTGCATCAGCTTCTCGGCCTGGGTGCTCGCGTCGAAAACATCGGCCATCGTGTCTCCGTACACCTGCTGCTTGATCACCGCAAGGGAACTGGGCGCACAGTTGGCGGCGATGTCCTCGGCATACGCGATCGCACGCGGCAGCAAGTCCTCGGGTGAGAGGACCTCCTTCACCATGCCGAGCGACGCCGCCTCGTCGGCGTAGAACGTCCGGCCGGTCAGCAGGAGGTCAAGGGCGGCGCCCCAGCCGACGACTCGGGGAAGAATCCACGAGATCCCGTACTCGGCGATCAGACCGCGCCGGGCGAAAGCCGTCGTGAATTTGGCTCCAGCCGCGGCGAACCGGACGTCACACATCAGCGCCTGGGTCAGGCCGATGCCGGCACACGCGCCGTTGATGGCCGCGATGATGGGCTTGCGCAATGTCGTCACAAAGTGCGGATGGCGTTCGCCGACCATCGTGCTGATATCGGCGCCACCGTCGGTGTTGGCGGTCTCGATCGACGACAGATCGCCCATGTCGGCGCCGGCGCAGAACGCGCGGCCACTACCGGTGAGCACGACCGCCCGGACCGCGGGGTCCGCTTCGGCAGCGTCGAGTGCCGCGTAGAACCCGGCGGCCAGACCGCCTCCCCACGCATTCATCCGCTCCGGTCGGTTGAGGGTCACAACGGCGACCCCACTGTCGCGCACGTCGTAAAGCACCACATCGGTGCGCCCGGATGACGCGTCGATTGCGGGTTGCGCGACGCGGTCGGGAACGCTCACCCGGCGACCTCCTCATTGGCGCTACGAGCTGGATGTATGCACATACTGTACACCTATCGGTAGCGTCTTCCGCAAGCGGTTGGCGGCTCAGCTGTCGACGAGTCCAAGCCGCCGATAAGCAGCGCTGATCTGCGCCCGCGCCTCATCGGGTAGCTCTGCCTGCGGTGGCCTGGAATGGGGATATTCGCCGATCGGCAGGCCCAGCACCGAGGCGGCGTATTTGAACGCGCCACCCCAATGCGTGAAGTAGTCGGCCCGCCCCGGATAGCAGGTAAACCACGAGCCCATGTCGAGGTCGAACTGGTCTAATCCCGACTCACGCGCGTAGTCCATGGCCTCGAGGAGTTTGTCGTTGAGAATCAAATCCCAGTACTCGGTGAAGAGCCGTTTCGCAGGGGTTTCGAACAGATAGCCGGCGGTGCCGAGTTGAGCGGGACAGACGATCCCGTCACGCAGCCAACCGGCGCGATACACCGTCTTGTCGCACTCCCAGACCATCAGCTCCGGAGCCAATTCATGCAACTTCCGGCTCGCCGCCGGACGGAACGCACCCTCCTTGGTCGCGCACACGGCGGGAATCTCGGTGTAGATGCGGGCGCTTTCGTCGGGAGTCAACACGTAGCCGGACGACGGCGAATTGAACATGCCCAGTGCTATATCGGTGCGGTCACTGATGTATTGGAAAAACCGTAGAACTCCTACTCCGCCGTGGGCTTCCATCATCGGCGTCTGGATATACACGATGTCTGCGCCCGCCTGCTGTGCGTGCTGCGTCAGATCGAGACAATCCTTGGCCGACATCGCCGCGGTACAGGCCTGCACCACCACATCGGGATTCGCTGCGCGGCCCTCTTCAATTGCCACTTCCAGCAAGCGTTTTCGCTCATCGAGCGTCAGCGACCAGAACTCCGCGATGCCGCTGGTGCACCACAGCATCGGGTGGTGTAACTCGCCTACGCAGTACCGCACCAGTGCGCGGTAGGCATCCCAATCGATGTCGTCGCCGTCGTCGCCCTTGAACGGTGTGTACAGCGAATCGCCGATTCCACGCAGCGCACCCCGCGCCCACGAACGAGCTTCCTTGGCTGTTGCCATGGCGCCTCCCTAGGTGAAATCACTACCCCCGTCGACGTTGACGTTGGCTCCGGTCATGTACGAGTTGCGGCGCGAGGCGAGAAACGCAGCGACGGGACCGATCTCGTCGGGCAGGCCCGCCCTCGGTAGATGCGCTGGATGGCCGAAGTGTTTGTCGATCGCAGCCATCAACGCGTAGGGATCGCTGCCGTCGACGCCCACCGATTCGGCCCAGCCGACCAGCGCCTCGGAGGCGATGCTTCCCGGCGAGACGACGTTGACCATGATTTCGTCCTTGGCCAGCAGCAGCGACAGGTTCTTCGAAATGCTGGTCACCGCCGCCTTGGCGGCCGTATAGGCGGGCAGGATGACGGTCTGACGCTGTGTCGAATGCGCGGAGAAGTTGACGATGCGCGCCCACTCCGCCTTCCGAAGTAGGGGCAGAGCCGAGCGCACGCAGTGCACCATGCCCATCACGCCGTCGTCGAAGGCTTCCCGCCATTGATCGTCAGTCAGGTCTTCGAACGTTCCCTGCGTGCCGGGCCCGACCGCATTGATGAGGACATTGAGCTCGCCGCCCCACCGCTGGCTCAGGTCGTCGAACACGCGCTGGACCTGTCCGGCGTCTGTCGTGTCGGCGACCAGCCCGATCGCGTCGGGACTGCCACGGTCGGCCAAACCCTTTGCGGCACTGACGAGTACGGCCTCAGTGCGGCCGACGAGGGCTACCCGCGCGCCGTCGTCGGCAAGACAGCGAGCGGTCGCCAATCCCATCCCGCGACCACCACCGACGACGACGGCGCTGGCGTCCTTGAACCCGAGATCCATGGCGACGGGCCTGTCAGGTACCCGTCCAGTTGGGCTTGCGCTTCTCGGCGAACGCGATAGCGCCTTCCTTCGCGTCGTTGGACGAAAAGACCGGAATGATCAGTTCAAGTTGCTTCTTCCACATCTCGTCTTCGCTCCAGCTCGCCGACTTGACGAGAACCTCTTTGGTGACCGCGACGGCCAGCGGCCCGTTGGCCGTGATGCGCTCAGCAAGTTCGACCGCGCCGGCGAGAGCCCCACCGGGTTCGGTGACCACGTTGACGAAGCCCCAAGCCTCGCCCTGTTCCGCCGTGAAACTGTCGCCGGTCAGCGCCAGCTCAAGGGCCTTCTGATACGGGATGCGATGCGGCAGCCGCAGCAGCCCGCCGCCTGCGGCGATCAGACCCCGCTTCACCTCGGGGATCCCGAACTTCGCCGATTTCGACGCCACGACCAAGTCGGTGGCCAGCACCACCTCCGTGCCGCCCGCCAGGGCATATCCCTCGACGGCCGCAATGATCGGCTTGCGTGGCGGCCGCTCGGTGAAACCGATGCCGCGACCCGGGATAGCGACGATTTCTCCGGCGGCAAAGGCTTTCAAGTCCATCCCCGCACAGAAGTTGCCGCCGGCCCCGGTCAGCACGGCCACGGACAGGTCCGGATTCTCGTCAAGCTCGTCGACCGCGTCGGCGAGGCCCTGGCTGACCGCCAGGTTCACCGCGTTTCGTGACTCCGGTCGATTGATCGTGATGATGAGAATGCGCCCCTGGCGCTCGGTCAGAATTTCGTCGGACACACTTCACCCTTCGCGTTACGCCGCATATTGCTAGAAAAGCTTACTATAGGTCTTACAGTAGAAGGGCGAGAAGTTGGTGGCGGCCATCGACCGGATGGTTCCCGGTAAGGTTCACCGTAACGACCGAGCGGCGACACGGATGCGAAGACGCAGTTCAGAAGGCAGCAGCCGGTACATTCAGAGCCACAACGACTGTTGATGGAGGTGCCCGCAGTGGCAAGGCAAGCAACCGCTGAGAAGCGTCAGCGACGCGAGCGGGGGTCCATCAATCCCGACGACATCATCAAGGGCGCGTTCGAGCTCGCCGAGCAGGTGGGCATCGACAACCTGTCCATGCCGTTGCTCGGCAAGCACCTCGGCGTCGGCGTGACGAGCATCTACTGGTACTTCCGCAAGAAGGACGATCTGCTCAACGCGATGACCGATCGCGCGTTGCGCCAGTACGTCTTCGCCACGCCATACGTCGAAGCCAAGGACTGGCGCGAGACGTTGCGCAATCACGCACGCACCATGCGAAAGACGTTCATGGGCAACCCGATTCTGTGCGACCTGATTCTCATCCGGTCCGCGCTGAGTCCGCGGGCGGCGCGGCTGGGCGTACAGGAAGTCGAAAAGGCGATCGGCAGCCTGGTGGAGGCGGGCCTGTCCCCCGAGGACGCGTTCGACACGTACTCCGCGGTGTCGGTCCACGTTCGCGGATCGGTGGTGCTGCAGCGGTTGCGGGAGAAGAACCGAGCGGCCGACGAGGGACCCAGCGACATCGAGGAAACGATGACCATCGATCCCGAGATCACCCCGCTGCTCGCAATGGTCACCGAGAAGGGTCACCACATCGGTGCGGCCGACGAGAACAACTTCGAGTTCGGCCTCGAGTGCATTCTCGACCACGCGGCGCGGCTGATCGACGGTGGCAAGAAGCCCGCCAAGACCGCACGCAAGGCGACGGCTTCGCGCCCGCGAAGCAAGGCCGCCGCACGCTGACATAAGGAACTAGCCATCCGGGGATTCGCCGCGTCCCGCCAAGTGCATATAGAAAATCGCCCGCTTATTGAGCGACAACCTCGTCGTGGTGGTTGGCAACACCATGCGCTACCGACATTGTCGCTCGCTGGGCGGGCAATTTTGCATATGTAGCCCGCGCCGCGCACGGCAACGCGCGATCAGACCTCGATGACGACGGCGCCGCCCTGGCCGCCGCCTGCGCACATTGCGGCTACGCCGATGCCGCCGCCCCGCCGTTGCAGCTCGTAGATCAGCGTGGTGATCATTCGCGCGCCTGACGCCGCGATGGGATGGCCGAGGCTGCAACCGCTTCCGGAGAAGTTGACCAGCTCCTCGTCGAGGCCGTACTCACGGCACGCCGCGATCGGCACCGATGCGAACGCTTCGTTGACCTCCCACAGCGTCACATCCGAGGGCTTCAAACCCGCCCGCTGCAGCACCTTGCCGATCACCTTCACGGCGCCCAGTCCGGTGTCCTTCGGCGCGACACCGGCGGCGGCCCAAGCCTTCACGGTCGCCAGTTTCGTTAGCTTCTCGGCGTCGGCATAGTCGCTGTCGACGAGTGTCACCGCCGCGGCGGCGTCGTTGGTCCCGCTGGCGTTGCCGGCGGTGATGGAAAAGCCCTCGATCTCTGGATGCAGCACCTTCAGTCCGGCCAGCTTCTCGACCGAGGTGTCCCGACGCGGTTGTTCGTCGACGCTGAACTCCACCACCGATCCGTCGAATTGCTGCACCTTCAGCGGGATGATCTCGTCGACGAACTTGCCGGCGTCGATCGCCGCGATGGCCCGTTCATGTGACCGCGCGGCCCAGGCATCCATCTCCTCGCGGGTGATGCCGACGGCCTGAGCGGTGTTCCAACCGACGGTTATCGACATGTCCTTGGTCGGCGCGTCCGGCGTCTCGACATGCGTCGGCGGCATCCACCGTTCCTCGAACTTCAGCTCGGGGCCGGGGATGCGCCAGTTCGTCAGCGGGGTCATCGACAGCGACTGCACGCCACCCGCGATGAGCGCGCGCTCCATACCGGAGCCGATCTGCGCTGCGGCGTTGCCGATCGCGGTGAGGCTGCCCGCGCAATGCCGGTTGACCGACTGGCCAGGTACATGTTGCATACCAGTGGCATCCGCCGCATAGCGAGCGAGATCCCCACCGCCGTAATGCGATTCGGCGAAGATGATGTCGTCGATCGCGTTCGGGTCGATACCGGAGCGGCGAACCACTTCCGGGAGCACCGCTGTGATCAGAGTCTCGGGCGGGGTGTTGACCAGCGTCCCCTTGAATGATCGGCCGATCGCTGTCCTTGCGGCTCCGACGATGACGGGAGTGGGCATGTTCTCAACCTCGATGTTCGGCTTGGGTGACTTTACAAAAGTAGCAGATAATGTATTGCTCGCAGTAGGTGAGGGGCGTCACTGAGGCTCGGGGACGTGGAAGTGCTCGTCGCGCAGACGGAACGCCTCCTTGGTTCCGTGCTGGGCGCGCGTCTTGACGAAATTGAACTCACCCGGCGCGAACTGCAGGTTCGTCCCGTACGCGTGGAACAGGTAGCTGGCCACTTCCTCGCCCTGATACACCTGGCTCTGCTCGACGAGACGGAAAGCCTCCTTGGCGATGACCACTCCGTCGGCCGGCATCTTCGCTGCCTTCTCGGCCCAATACCGTGCCCTGGCCTGCACCGAGCCGGTATCGCAGGTGTCGGTGAAGACGCCGAGATGCTCGATCGTGCCCGCCTCGATGATGTCGCCGGTCAATAGCAGGCGCCGGGCCAGCACCGGGCCCAGGCGGTGGAAGAACATGTGCAGGCTGCCAAGCGCGGGTCCGAGGAATCGGGTGGCCGGCATGCCGATCTTGGTGTCGCGGGCGATCACGGAGATGTCGGTCATCAATGCCATCTCGAAGCCCCCGCCGAGCGCATATCCGCTGATCTCCCCCACGGTGACCTTCGGAAAACCCATGAGGTTGTGGTAGAAGCCGAACGACTTGCGGTCCACCGTGAGGCGGCGGCGTTGACTGGGACGGCTTTTCGCGCCTTCCTCCCGTTGCCCATACCAGCCGTACGCGTTGTTCATGTCCGCCCCGGTGCTGAACACCCCTTCGGCACCGCGCATCAGTACGACGGTGATGTCGTCGTCCTCTGCGACGCGATCCAGGTAGCGCGCGACGGCGTCGCGCATGGTGGCGTCGTACGAATTGCGCTGCGCGGGGTTGTTCAGCGTGATGGTCGCGATTCGCTTCTCGGAATCAACGTCGAAAAGCACACGATCGTCTGTCATCTGCCGGACTCCTGGTGGTTGGTGTTCGAAATCAGCTTCGCCTCAATGGTTTTGTCAGCGCCGACAGCGAGTGTGTTGCGCCGGGCGGCTGCGAGGTGATCCTGGGCGAGCCGTACCGCGCGCGACGAGTTGCCGTCCCGGATGGCATCGACGAGCCGCTGATGATCGCGCAGGGCGGCTCGCATCGTCTTGTATTTCATCGGGTCGCCTTCGTCGCTCCACACCGATGACTCATGAGCCGACCAGATCAGCTCCAGCGAGCCGATCAACAGGATCATCGGCTCGTTACCGCAGCGAGAGACCACCGTCTCGTGAAAGCGCCTGGCATTCGGAATATATCGCGACAGGTCGTCGAATTGCTCACTCTGCTGGTCGATTTCGGCTTCGAGATAGGGCACGACTTCGGTCATCCGGTCTTCCCGGGCAGCGCACATCCCTGCGCAGATCGGCTCGAGGTGCAGCAATGCACCGCTCACATCCGCCGGTGTCGACGACCGCGACTGCAACACCATGCTGATCATGTGGGCGGTCCGCTCGGCCGTCGGCTGGTGGACCACCGCCCCGCCCATGTTGCCGCGTCGAACGGAGATCAGCCCGTCGGTCTCCAGAATGTGGATCGCTTCGCGAAGCGCCGGCGGGCTGACACCGAACTCGGAGAATAGGCTCTCCTGCGTCGGCAGCACATCGCCTTCCTTGAGCCGTCCCGACAGGATGTCTTCGCGCAGTCGGGAGGCCACGATCTCGGCCACTCGCGGTTGGCGAATGCGTTGGACGACCATCAGTTCTGGACCCGCCGCTTGCCGAATCGGAAGCCGATCAGTTTGTCGGCGGAATTGGCCACTGTCTTGAACTCACCGATGCAAAGAACTTCGTCGCCAAGCAGCAACCGCGCCGTCGACGTGACCCTGCCGTCGTCTTCGACCCGCTCGATGTCGAAGTCGAGTTCGGCCAACACCGGCGTCGGCCGGCGAAACGTCACTGTGAGCGAGCGCGTCTTGCCGGTCCGGCCCGCCGCGCAGCTCTGGTGTTGGGTGATGCAGTCGAAGAAGACAGCGAGAAAGCCACCATTCACCAGGCCCGGCGGGCCCTCGTAGACCAGTGGGAAGGTGACGCGGCCGGATGCGGTCCGGTCGTCGAGTCGGTCAAAGGTGTACTCGGGAAAGCACGGGTTGTACGCGCCGATGTCGAACGCGTGGTCCAGATACACGCGTTGTTCGTCGCCGCCGTCCCCGATTCGCGGCGTGAGGTCGGGCGGAGCGGCGGGCCCTAACTCGCGTTCCCACTCGGCGAATTGCGCGAGCATGGCGTCGACGGTCGGATGCTCGTGCTCCAACGACAGAAGTAACCCGGTCAGGCGCCGCAGCGCGGCCGCGGCGGCGACTGTCTGCGCCAATGGTTGCTCGCCGTATCGCGGTGTGCCGTCCGCCATGGTGCCTCTTCCATGTTCCGTTGGCGCGCTTTCCTTGCTAACTTGTACAGGATAGCAATACTGTAGGGCTAACCGTATAGCTCAGGATTGGCGGAAACAAGGTGACTGACGTCGACGCCGACGGCTCGGTGACGGCATCGCGGGACGGCGATGTACTTCGGCTCACGCTCGATCGCCCGTCGCGGCGCAACGCGCTGAGCCATTCGATGATCGGCTCGCTTGTCCAGCTGCTGACCGATGCCGCGACCGACGATTCGCTGAGGGCCATCCATATCCGCGGCGCGGGAAGCGATTTCTGCGCAGGCGCGGACTGGGTGGCATCCAACAGCACCGGCCAGCGGCCCCGCACAGGCGACCTGGTCAGGCGAATTCCACACACCGCGAATCGGGTGATCGAACTCGTCCACGGCATCCAATTGCCGGTGGTGTGCAGCGTGCAGGGTTGGGCCGTCGGCCTTGGCTGCAATCTCGCCCTGGCCGCTGACTTCACGGTGGCCACCGACGACGCCGTGTTCTGGGAGCCGTTCATCGGTCGCGGCTTTTCCCCAGATTCTGGTTCCACATGGCTGCTGCCCCGGCTGGCCGGCCTGGCCCGGGCCAAGGAGATGCTGCTCCTCGCCGAGAAGATCAGCGGCAGCGACGCTTCCAACTGGGGATTGATTCACCGCTGCGTGAGCGCGGCCGAACTCGGCGACGTCGCCGAGCAATTGGTGAAGCGACTCGCGTCGGGGCCGACGATCGCGATCGGGCTGGCCAAGCAGGCGATCAACCACGGCCTGCATGCCACGCTGGATCAGGCCATGACGCAGGAGTTGTTCAACGTCGAGTTATCCTGCCGAACAACGGATTTCAAAGAGGGACTGGCGGCATTCCGCGAGAAACGCACACCGGAGTTCGGTGGAAGGTGACTAAATGACGGACATCAAGTACGACGTCGACGGCCACAAGGCGACGATCACGCTGAACCGGCCCGATGCGCTCAACGCGCTGAGCCCGCACATGATCAGCGAGCTCCGCGCCGCGTACGACGAAGCCGAAAACGACGACAACGTCTGGCTCCTCATCGTCACCGGGACCGGCCGCGCGTTCTGCACCGGTGCCGATGTGACGGAGATCCCCGAGGACGGCCGGGTGATCTACGAGCGCCCGTACCTGTCCACCTACGACCAGTGGGAGGCGCCGCAGGAGGGCACGCCACCGTTCCGCAGGATGGCCAAGCCGGTGCTCACCGCCATCAACGGATTATGTTGCGGCGCGGGCCTGGACTGGATCACCACCGGCGACATCGCGATCGCCTCCGACAAGGCGACCTTCTTCGACCCGCACGTCAGCATCGGGTTGGTCGCCGGTCGCGAGATGGTTCGGCTGGCCCGGGTGCTGCCGCGAAACATCGCGCTGCGCATGGCCCTGATGGGTAAGCACGAACGGATGAGCGCGCAACGGGCCTACGAACTCGGCATGATCAGCGAGGTCGTCGAGCATGACCGCCTTCTCGAACGCGCTCACGAGATCGCCGACATCGTCAATTCCAATGCCCCACTTGCCGTCCGAGGCACCCGGCTGGCGATCCACAAGACCCTCGACCTGCCGCTGCACGAGGCCGAGATCCTCGCCGAGACGTTCCGCGAGCGGGTGGTCCGCACCGAGGACGCACTGGAAGGACCCAAGGCCTTCACAGAGAAGCGTTCACCGAACTGGCAGTGCAGATGAGTTTCCAGACGATCCTGCTCGACGCGGACGCGGACGGCGTCGCAACCATCACGTTGAACCGGCCGGACACTCTCAACGCGTTCAATCGGACAATGTGTGACGAGATGGCGCAAGCCTGGCAGGCCGTCAAGCTCGACGACTCGGTGAACGCGGTGGTGTTACGGGCCGCGGGAGATCGAGCTTTCAGCGCAGGCCTGGATATCAAGTCCTCATACGGACAGCCGGACAACGTGTGGAACCACGAAGATCCCGGCGAGAAGCTCAGCCCGAAGTGGCAGAAGATGTGGAAGCCCGTCGTGTGTGCGGTGCAAGGCATGTGCACAGCGGGCGCGTTCTACTTCGTCAACGAATCCGATGTGGTGATCTGCTCCGACGAGGCGACCTTCTTCGATTCCCACGTCAGCGCCGGCTTGGTGTGCGCTCTGGAACCGATCGGCCTGATGCGCCGCGTCGGCCTCGGCGAGAGTTTGCGAATCGCCTTGATGGGCAACGATGAACGTGTCGGCGCCGACACCGCGCTGCGGATCGGATTGGTGTCCGAAGTAGTCAGCCGCGATCGGCTGTGGGAGCGTGCACACGAGATCGCGTCGACGATCGCGGCCAAGCCCCCGTCTGCGACGCAAGGCACCGTGAAGGCGATCTGGGAGTCACTCGACAAGCCCTATCGCGTGGCGCTGGAACAGAACCTGATCTACACGAGGCTGGGCAATCCGCTCGGGCAGGCCGAACTCGCCGCCAAGGGCAACGGCGGACAAGCCACACCGAGAGTCCGCTAATGCACCCATTGAGCCGGCGCATCTCCGACGTGCTCGCGTTACAGCCCGACGATGCGGCGGTCGAATACGACGGCCGGTGGTCGACGTGGCGTCAGGTCGCCGAACTGGCGAATGGGATCGCTGCGGTCGGCGAGACCGAGGTCGGGATCCTGCTGCGCAACCGCCCCGCTCATGTGGCAGCCCTTCTCGGCGTGCTGCTGGGCGGCGGCGCCGTCGTCACCATCAACCCGTCACGCGGTGACGACCGCACCCGCGAGGACATCGCCGCGCTGAACCTGCCGGTCGTCATCGGCGAACCCGACGACCTCGCATCGATGGTGCCAACGGGACCGACGACGATTCCGATATCAGGCCTGGACGCTGCACCGCAGGTGCCCGTCCCCAGCGCGGGTCGCCCAGGCGTCGCGGTGCGGATGCTGACCAGCGGAACGACGGGCCCGCCCAAGCGAATTGACCTCACCTACGACATGCTGGCACGCAGCGTCATCGGAGCCGAGCCTGCGCAATCATCGCCGCCGGCGGAACTGCGGCACGGCGTCGCAATCGTCAACGCACCGTTGGTCCACATCGGCGGGGTGTTCCGCGTGTTGCAATGCGTTTGCGAGGCGCGGCCGTTCGTCCTGTTGGACCGCTTCGAGCTTGACCAGTGGGCCGGCGCGGTGCGCAGGCATCGGCCGCGTGCGGTATCCCTGGTGCCCGCGGCGCTGCGCATGGTGTTGCATTCGGATCTGACCCGCGAAGATCTGGCGAGCATCCGCGCGGTCACCTCGGGTACCGCTCCCCTTTCTGCAGAGGATGCCGACGCATTCACCGCGAAGTTCGGCATACCCGTCCTGACCTCTTATGCCGCAACCGAATTCGGCGGCGGAGTGGCCGGTTGGACGCTGTCGGACTATCAGAAGCACTGGCACGTCAAGCGCGGCAGTGTGGGCAGACCCACCCTGGGCGCACAACTTCGCGTTGTCGATGACGCAGGCACGCCGCTTGGTCCCGACGAGGTTGGCTTGCTCGAGGTCAAGCCCGGACAACTCGGGCCGTCCGCCGACTGGATGCGCACCACCGACATGGCCCGCATCGACGAGGACGGATTCCTCTGGATCCTCGGCCGCGCAGATCAGGCGATCATCCGTGGCGGCTTCAAGGTGATGCCCGACGACGTCCGCGCCGCGCTGGAGGGCCATCCCGCGGTGCGCGGGGCGGCCGTCGTGGGCCGGCGCGACGACCGTCTCGGCGAAACGCCTGTCGCGATGGTGGAACTTCGAGACGCAACCGTGGACGCTGCCGCCCTCGTCGAGTTCCTGCGAACGCGTTTGGCGCGCTACGAAATTCCCACCGACATCGTGATCGTCGACCAGATCCCGAGAACACCCTCCGGCAAGGCCGACCTCGGCGCGGTCCGCGAATTCTTCAGCCAACCCGTCGAACATGCCAAGTGAATCGCTGACCGTCGCCGACGTTTTGCGGCAGCAGGCCCGCGCCAGGGCGGATCACCCCTTCCTGGTCTGCGATGCCGAGCGCCTCAGCTACGCCGAAGCTGATCGAAGGTCGGCGCAACTGGCCCGTGGCCTGATCGCCCTGGGTGCGGCAAAGGGCACTCACGTCGGGCTGCTGTATCCCAACGGTGGGGCGTTCGTCGTCGGCATGCTGGCCGCCGCGCGCATCGGTGCCGTTGCCATCCCGTTCTCCACCTTCGCCACCGCCCCGGAGATGGCCGTACAACTCGTCGACAGCGACACCGAAATACTCCTTGCCGCCGCATCGTTCCGCTCGCATGACTACCGCAAGCGGATCGCCGAAATCAGGAATGATGCCCCGCTGCTGCGCCACGCCCTGTTCGACTCCGAACCCGGCGACCTCGCCGACGCCACGCTGCTCGAGGCGATGGAGCGCGACGTAGACGACTCGGATGTGCTGGCCATCGTGTACACGTCGGGCTCGACAAGCGCCCCCAAAGGCGTCGTTCACACCCACGCATCTCTGCTGGGACACCAGAAGGTGCTCAACGAGATCCGTGGGTTGGGCGCGCAGGACAAGCTGTTCTGCAACTCACCGTTCTTCTGGATCGGAGGGATCGCGTTCGCGGTGCTTGCCACCCTGCTCGCCGGCTCGACGCTGGTGTGCTCCAACGCCAGCGATGCAGGCGAGACGCTTGACCTGCTGGAGGCCGAAAAGCCCACGATGACCAATGGTTTCGTGG
>NZ_DASSCY010000056.1:0-2001 GCF_035697385.1 Mycobacterium sp.
GGCCTGATCGCGAATGCTGCCAACTCGGCGGCGGCCGCGGCGGCGCCCTGCGCGTCGGCGAATCGCAGCACCGCGTTGACGACGGATATCTGCTCGGGTTCGCTGCTGCGGGTGGAGACAAACCCGTTGACGAAGTTGTGCTTACCCATGGCCGCGGCCACCTCCTCGCCGCCCAGGATCTTGCTGATATCGCCAGCTGCGGCGATGATGCCGTAGGGCAGCCCGCCTTCGGTCAGGCGGGCGTCGATCTCCCATGGACCGACGACGTTGCTGGCCATCCGCGCGGCCTCGAGTAGCACGCCCTTCTCGGGTGTGCCGGCCTCCCCTAGCGGTGGCTGCGGTGTTCGCGGGTAGTTGCCGGTGTCGAGCAGCGCTACGTCCACGCCGGGCGGCGCCTCACCGGGCGCCCAGACCGCGGAGCCGTTGACCACGGTGGTGCATGCACTGAGCAGGACAGCGACGATAGCTAGGGGAACCACACGCCACCGGTGCCCCGATTTGCGCTGACTTGCTATGTGCTTGCCCCCGGCAGCGTCCTGCATTCCAGAAAAACTACAGTGCTCGTGTGCCGTGACGCCGCCCGTTGTCACTGCAGTACCGCCAACAGGCGGTTCAACGCGGCAAGGTGTGGTGCCCCGACCGCGTTGCCCGCCTCGGCCGCGGCGATGTCGTCCGGGGTGAGCCCGGCCATCGCGGCAGCCTCGGCCACACTGAGTTCGGCTCGGTGCCGGGCTGCGTACAGCCGCTGCCCCACAGTGGCGTACGGCGATTCGGCTGCCCGTAGCAACAGTTCGCGGCGAGTGCGACGAACCGCGACGAGCTCGCGGAACATCTCGTCTGCGCCGCGGGCGCCGCGAGACGCGTTGGTGGCCAAGGTTTCCAACCGGCTCAGGTCGGCGATGATCCCAGCGGCGGATTTCTGAAACGACGCCGAGGTCGGAGCCGGCAGCGCAGCGATCTGAGTCTGGATATTGGCCAGCGCCACGGCGATGGTCTCGGCCATGTACTTCGATTCGACCGTCGTCGTGCCGCCGACCTCCAGCAGCTCGGTGCGTTCCCCCTCGTCAATGGCCGGAGGGGCAACGGGCGCAGCGGCGTCGGGGGTGAAGTGGCGGCGAAGCCGCACGATCTCACCGGGCGGCCATCCCAGCGCTTCCTCCAGTCTCGTGCGCGTGCTTTCCCGGGGCCAGCTGCGCCCTTTCTCGAACGCGATCAGCGTGCCGGCGCTGATGATTTTGTTCTCGGCCAGTTTGCGCTGGGAAAGGTCGAGTTCGCGGCGCCGCTGGGCGACCTGGGCACCGACGTAGACCATGGCGGGATCGAGCGTCGTGAAGTGCACGGGAATGCCGCCGACGGGATGGCCGAGAGTCGCGGTCATCCCCTCGTCGGGTACGACGAATTCGCCGGTCACTTCGCGACCCTCGATGAACACGCCGTTGCGCCCGGTGACCTGGCCGATCCATTGGCCGTCGCGGACGTCGACGACGATGTGCTTACGGGAGACCCGGGCGTCTGCGATGCGGATATGGGCCTGCTGCTCGGCGCCGGCATCTTCGCGGCCGATGATCACCGGTGCGTGTTCGGGCTCGACCAGGTGCGTCTCGCCCCCGGTACGGATCGTCAGCGGGAGGACCGAGTCGGCGTGCGGGTCCTCAATCTCAGGGGATGCCATAGTCACAGCATAAACCGTAGCGGTGCTTCAGATTGCGTGGTTACTATCTTGGTGAACTTGAAGCACTTCGATACCACCGGACATCCGGCCGTCGGGAAATTTGGTGTCGGAACCCGTCGTGACGCCACGTACCGTATCCATCGAAAACCCTGTGAGTGAGGAACAGCAGCATGTCTGACGAAGAACTGACTCAACGCGTCACCGGTGCGGCGGAATCACCTGCTGATCTGGAAAAGACGCAGGTCGTCCCCCGCTCCACGCCCTCGACCCCGAGTGAAGACGCAGCGCAGTTCGATCCCGCTGCCGAGGAGCAGACGATGCGTGTCAGC
>NZ_DASSCY010000057.1:0-59929 GCF_035697385.1 Mycobacterium sp.
AGCGTTCGGGCCGTGTCCCGCGAACCACGAATCCGCCCTGCCCGTCGGCCTCGACGGTGAAACCGCTCTCGTCGACCGGAATCGGGCGGATGACCGGCCGTCGCGGCACGATCTCCGGCTGCGACGCACGGTACGCCGACACCATGTCCCAGAGGGCGAACGTCAACGGCCGCAAGCCTTCGCGTGCAACCGTCGACACCTCGTGCACGGGCCAGCCGAACCGCCGGGCGACCTCGTCGCGAACGAACTCCGCCAGCTCACGCGCTTCAGGCACGTCGATCTTGTTCAGCACCACCGCCCTGGGCCGATCCGCCAGGTCACCCAACGTCGAATCGCCTTGCAGCGTCGGGGTATACGCGGCGAGCTCGGCTTCCAGCACCTCGATGTCGGAGACCGGGTCGCGGCCCGGCTCCAGCGTCGCGCAATCGACGACGTGTACCAGCACGGCGCATCGCTCGATATGGCGTAGAAAATCAAGGCCCAGCCCGCGGCCTTGCGACGCGCCGGGGATCAGGCCGGGGACATCGGCGACGGTGAAGGTGTGCTCCCCCGCCGACACCACACCCAGATTGGGCGCCAGCGTAGTGAATGGGTAGTCCGCGATCTTCGGCTTGGCCGCCGAAATGGCCGACACCAGCGAGGACTTGCCAGCGGACGGGAACCCGACCAAGCCGACGTCTGCCACGGTCTTGAGTTCCAGCGTGAGGTCGCGGACCTGACCCTGCTCGCCGAGGAGCGCGAAACCGGGCGCCCTGCGCGCCCGCGATGCGAGTGCGGCGTTGCCCAGTCCGCCCCGTCCGCCGGCGGCGGCTTCGAATCGAGTACCCGCGCCGACCAGGTCCGCGAGCAAGCGCCCGTCCTCGTCGAGCACGACGGTGCCGTCGGGAACCTTGACTTCGAGGTCGGCGCCTGCAGCGCCGTCGCGGTTGCTTCCCGCGCCCTGCTTGCCCGACGGGGCTACGACATGCGGATGAAAGTGGAAATCGAGCAGCGTGTGGACCTGCGGATCGACGACCAGGACGACGCTGCCGCCGCGACCGCCGTTGCCGCCATCGGGGCCGCCGAGCGGTTTGAACTTCTCGCGGTGAACCGAGGCGCAGCCGTTACCGCCGTTGCCCGCCCGCGCGTGGATCACGACGCGGTCGACAAACCGAGGCATTGGACTCCCTAACTAACCAACGAGTGTGAAGCTACTGCGGAAATTCAGCCGAGAACTCGCAGTAGCGTCACATTCGCGGCAGAAGGTTAAGCCTCCGGTCGCGTGGCGCGGACGATGTTGACCGTCTTGCGGCCACGCTTGACGCCGAACTCGACGGAGCCAGGAGCCTTGGCGAACAAGGTGTCGTCGCCACCGCGCCCGACATTGACGCCGGGGTGGAAGTGCGTGCCGCGCTGCCGGACGATGATCTCGCCGGCCTTGACGATCTGACCGCCGAAACGCTTGACGCCGAGCCGCTGCGCGGCGGAGTCACGACCGTTGCGAGAGCTGGAAGCGCCCTTTTTGTGTGCCATGTCGAACGCCTCCTACTTGATGCCGGTGACCTTGAGGACCGTCAGCGGCTGACGATGTCCCTGCCGCTTGTGATAGCCGGTCTTGTTCTTGAACTTGTGGATACGGATCTTGGGGCCCTTGGTGTGCTCGAGCACCTCGCCCGTCACCGCGACCTTTTCCAGCGCCTTGGCGTCGCTGGTGACCTTCGCGCCGTCGACGACGAGGGCGACGGGCAGCGAGACCTTGGCTCCGGGCTCAGAGTCGAGCTTCTCGACCTTGACCACGTCTCCGACGGCGACCTTGTACTGCTTGCCGCCGGTCTTGACGATTGCGTAAGTCGCCATCGTGCTGTCACTCCTACGTCGTTTCTTTGACAGCGCGCTACAGGTGCTACGCGTGTCTGGGTTCTCCGACTGCCGCCGGCCTGGCCTGGCGACAACTGCTCAAGGTTACGTGAGGGGCGTCTACAGGGTCAAATCACCGCAGGTCACGGCTCAACTCCCATGTGCAGGCGGTCCCGCAGGTCGGGCGGCTGCTCGACGGCGATGCCTGCCGGCCGGAGGACGCACCGAGGCCGGCTCGCCGACGTCCTCGGCGGCGTCGTCCTCGTCCGACTCGTCCTCATCCGAATCGTCGTCGTCGGAGTCGTCCTCATCCGAGTCCTCATCCGAGTCGTCGTCTTCGGAGTCGTCGTCTTCGGAGTCGTCGTTTTCGGAGTCGTCGTCGATGACCTCGATGTCGTCGTCGATCTCGTCGTCGTCTTCGTCGTCGGCGTCGAGGTCGATCTCGTCCTCGTCCGACTCGTCCTCGTCTGAGTCCTCATCCGATTCGTCGAAGTCCTCGTCTTCGAGTTCTTCGTCGGCGGAATCGACAACGGCCTCGCGGATGGTCTCGGGGTCGAGTTCTGCGACTTCCTTTGCGGCCGTCGTCTCCTCGCCCTCGCCCTCCTCATCGTCTTCGTGGCGACCGTTGGCGGCGGCCATCGCCTTGAACATCGGATGTTCGCCCGCGGGATGTTCAGGCACCTTGGGAATCTCGACGTCCTCGGGCTTGCCGCCGCGCTTGCCGCGCTTACCGCGCCTGCCACCGGACTCGGACTTGCGAGAGGTCGCCGACGTGGAATCGACGGGATCGCCGTGTAAGAGGATGCCCCGCCCGGCGCAGTGCGGACACGGAGTCGAAAATGCCTCAAGCAGTCCGGTGCCCAACCGCTTTCGGGTGAGCTGCACCAATCCCAGCGACGTCACCTCCGACACCTGATGACGGGTGCGGTCGCGGGCCAGCGCCTCGGTCAGCCGGCGCAGCACCAGATCCCTGTTGGATTCCAGCACCATGTCGATGAAGTCGATGACCACGATGCCGCCGATATCGCGCAGCCGCAGCTGACGCACGATCTCCTCGGCGGCCTCCAGGTTGTTCCTGGTGACGGTCTGTTCCAGGTTGCCGCCAGAACCGGTGAACTTGCCGGTGTTGACGTCGACCACCGTCATGGCCTCGGTGCGGTCGATGACCAGCGTGCCGCCCGACGGCAACCAGACCTTGCGGTCCATGGCCTTGGTCAGCTGCTCGTCGATGCGGTGCACGGCAAACACGTCCGGTCCGTCCGCAGCGGGCTCATACTTCGTCATCCGCGGAAGAAGCTCGGGGGCAACAGAACTCACGTACTCGTTGATGGTGTTCCATGCGTCGTCACCCGCGACGATCAACCCGGAGAAGTCCTCGTTGAACAGGTCGCGAATGACCTTCACCAGCACGTCGGGCTCTTCGTACAGCGCGACCGCCGCGCCCGCAGCCTTTTTCTTGGTCTCGGCGGCCTTGGCCTCGATCGACGTCCAACGTTCCTGCAGCCGGTTGACGTCGGTGCGGATGTCTTCTTCCTTGACGCCCTCTGAGGCGGTGCGGATGATCACGCCGGCGTCCGACGGGACGACCTCGCGAAGGATCTCCTTTAGCCGCTGCCGTTCGGTGTCGGGCAGCTTGCGGCTGATGCCCGTCGACGACGCACCGGGCACGTAGACCAAATAACGGCCGGCCAGCGACACCTGGGTGGTCAATCTCGCGCCCTTGTGCCCGACCGGGTCCTTGCTGACCTGGACCACGACATAGTCGCCGGGCTTGAGCGCCTGCTCGATCTTGCGCTGCGCGCCGCCGAGGCCTGCGGCCTCCCAGTTCACCTCGCCGGCGTAGAGCACGCCGTTGCGGCCACGGCCGATGTCGACGAACGCCGCCTCCATCGACGGCAGCACGTTCTGCACGATGCCGAGGTAGATGTTGCCGACCAGCGACGTCTGGGCCGCCGACGTGACGAAATGCTCGACGACGACGCCGTCTTCCATCACCGCGATCTGCGTGTAGCGGGCACCTTCGTGCGGCGGCTCGCTGCGGACCTTGTCGCGCACGATCATCGTGCGCTCGACGGCCTCGCGTCGGGCCAGGAATTCGGCCTCGCTCAGAATGGGCGGACGGCGACGGCCCGCATCGCGGCCATCGCGACGGCGTTGCCTCTTGGCTTCCAGCCGGGTCGATCCGCTGATGCCCTGGATCTCGCCGTTGCCGTTGTCCTTATCTTTGTCCTTGTTGCTGCGCGGCGCGCGCTCATGGACGACGGTGTTGGGCGGATCGTCTGGGGCCAGACCGGCGGCGTTGTCGTCACCGGAGCCGGACTTGCGGCGACGACGACGGCGGCGACGGCGGGTGCCGCCGTCTGCGCCTGCGCTGTCGTCGTCACCGGAGTCTTCGTCCGATTCGTCGGACTCGTCGTCAGAATCCTGATCGTCGCCCTCGGCATCGGAGTCGGCATCGCCGTCGTCACCGTTCTGCTCGCCACGTCCACGACCACGTCCGCGACGCCCACGGCGACGACGCCGGGCAGCGGGACGCTCGGCCTGCTCCTCGTCCGAGTCCTCTTCTCCGTCGTCGCTGTCATCGCTGTCGTCGTCCTCGTCGTCTGCGACCACGTGGATTTCGACAGGTTGCGGCGCCATGAAAAGCGGCAGGTAGGCGGGCGGCGCCGTCTGCGGGGCGGGTTCGAGGATCAGTCGCGACTCCGGCTCGTCGCCGGCGCCGTCAGGGTCGGGACTCGAAACGTCGGCGCCCGCATCGACGGAATCGCCGGGCGCGTCGGGACCCGAATCGTCAGAAGTCGAATCGTCAGGGGCGGCCAGCGCTTCACGCACGCGCTCGGCTTCGTCCTGGTCGACGGTGGAGTGCGCGCTACGCGCCCGGCCATCGAGTTCGGCCAGCGCATCGAGCACGCGCTTGCTGGTGGTGCCCAGCACTCGCGCTAGCGAATGGACCCTCAGCTTCTCCGGCTGCGGTTCTCCGCCGCCGGCGGCCGCTTCCTGTTCGCCCTGTGTCTCTGCTGATAGGTCTTCGGTTGGGGCATCCTCGGCCACGTAGTCTCCTCTAAGCCCCCGGGCGCGTCGTGCTTAGACGCGGCCACGCGAGGGCTTCCGCTATGGACCCGGGCAAACGCACCCGGGCTTGTCATGGTCTCGCCCCGAGCGGCCCACTATTGGAACCATCTCGGTGCCTGTCTGAATGATGGCTGGACGGTCGGCGCCGCACCGCGGTTGGCGATGGTCGCGCTCGTCGAAGTCTTCATTCGGGCGACCGACCCTGGTATACGGCCGGCTACCCGGCTCTAGTATCCCACATCACGCACGCCAACCCGACCAGGCTGCGGAAGCTGGCTAAGCGCCGGGGAACCAGAGCTCGATCTCGCGGGCGGCCGACTCGGGCGAATCCGAGCCGTGAACGAGGTTGTCCTGAGTGACAAGTGCCAGGTCACCGCGGATGGTGCCGGGCGTGGCCTTCTCGACGGGATCGGTCGCACCCGCGATCTGGCGAAACGCGGCAACAGCGCGCGGGCCTTCCACAATGGCTGCCACGACAGGCCCCGAGGTAATGAACTCCAGCAGGGACGGGAAGAACGGCTTGCCCTCGTGTTCGGCGTAGTGCCGGCGGGCAAGGTCGTCGCTGACGTCCTTGAGTTCGAGGGCCGCAAAGGTCAGGCCCTTGCTTTCGATTCTGCGCAGGATTTCCCCAACTAGACGTCGCTTAACGCCGTCGGGCTTGATCAACACGAGGGTCCGCTCAGTCACGGCCGACAGCCTAGCGGGGTTCAACCCATCCACGAGCGCAGCGGCAACGAATGGTGGATGGCCGGCCGGGTTTGTCCGATGTCGGCGTCACATGAGAAAGGCGAAACGATGGCGACACAACAATCCGGAGGAGCGACCTCGACCCGCTGGGCTCCGGTGCAGATAGCGGCGCTTGTAGTCGGCGCAGCGTTCCTGCTCACCGGCCTGCTGGGCTTCATTCCCGGCATCACGACCAACTTCGACATGCTCAGCTTCGCCGGTCACCACTCCGGCGCGAAACTGCTTGGGCTGTTTGAGGTTTCGGTGCTGCACAACGTCGTCCACCTGGCATTCGGCGTCGCCGGCCTTGCGCTGGCGCGCACGTTCAGCGGCGCGCGCGGGTTCTTGCTCGGCTCCGGTGCGATCTATCTGGTGTTGACGCTGTTCGGTCTGGTGATCGACCACGAAAGCCCGGCCAACTTCGTACCGGTCAACGCAGCCGACAACTGGCTGCACCTGGTGCTGGCCGTCGCGATGCTCGTGCTGGGAGTCGTGCTCGGCCGCCGTCGCCGCACCGCCTAGTCGGGAGGAGGCTGCTGCCCCGGCAGGAGTCCGCGTTTCTGCCGGCGCAGCACCTCGGCACGCAGGTAGGCGATGAACGCCCACACCCCGAGGAAGACAACGCCGATGAAGCCGATCGCACCGTGCACGACGACGCCCGCGATCAGCACCAGCTGGATCGCGAGGTTCACCCAGATCGCCCACGGTCTGCCCTGCACACCGGCCAGCAGCACAAGCACGACCGCGAACCCGATGAGGTAACCGCCGCTGCCCGCGGTCAGGCCGCCGCCGTCGGCGCGCGCGACCACCGGCAGGGCCAGCAGTACGACGATGGCCTCCAGGATCAGCGTGCCGGCCATGACGCCGCGGAAGCTCTTCCATGGATCCCGAGCCGCCTGGCCTGCGTCATCGCGCTGCGGCTCCTCCGTCATGCCGGATCCCTTCCGAACAGCGTTCGCGCCGCCCCCGCGGTGACGACCGAGCCGGTGATCACCATGCCGCTGCCGCCGAGACCCTCCCCGCCACCGGATTCCTCGACCAGCGCCGTAGCCGTCTCGATGGCGTCGGGCAGCGTGGACGCGGTGATCACCCGCTCCGGGCCGAACCGCTCCTCGGCGCGCAGTGCCAGCGCGTCGACCTCAAGCGCACGCGGCGAGCCGTTGTGCGTCACCACGATTTGGTCGAAGGCCGGCTCCAGTGCGGCAAGGATGCCGTCGACGTCCTTGTCGGCCATCACCGAGACGACGCCGACGAGAGTGCGGAAGTCGAATTCCTCCTGCAGGGACTGCGCCAGCGCAGCGGCGCCTGCGGGGTTGTGCGCGGCGTCGATGAATACGGTTGGGGCGCTGCGTAACCGTTCCAGTCGGCCGGGGCTGGTGACGGCCGCGAAGCCGGCGCGCACCGCGTCGATGTCGAGTTGTCGCTGCGCACCTGCGCCGAAGAAGGCCTCGACAGCGGCAAGGGCGAGTGCGGCGTTGTGGGCCTGATGCTCGCCGTGCAGCGGCAGGAAGATTTCGGAGTACACCCCGCCGAGGCCCTGCAATTCGAGCAGCTGACCACCGACGGCGACCTGCCTGCCGAGCACCGCGAACTCCGAATCCTGGCGGGCGACGGCAGCGTCGGCCGTAACTGCTTGCGCCAGGAGGACTTCCATGGCCTCCGGCGTCTGTCGCCCGATCACCGCCACGGTGTCGGTCGGCACGAGGTCGTCGTCCTGTTTCGTGATGATGCCCGCCTTCTCGGCGGCGATCTCGGCAATGGTGTCGCCGAGGTAATCAGCATGGTCTACGCCGATCGGTGTGATGACGGCGACGGGCGCGTTGACGATATTGGTGGCGTCCCACCGTCCGCCCAGACCAACCTCGACGACCGCGATGTCGACGGGCGCATCCGCGAACGCGGCGAAGGCCATCGCGGTGACGACTTCGAACTTGCTCAAACGCGGGCCCTCCCCCCCGAAAAGCCCAGCCTGTGACTGCTGATCGACCAGCTGCACGAACGGTTCAACCTCGCGATAGGTCGCGACGTACTGCGCTGGGCTGATGGGCTTTCCGTCGATCGAGATGCGCTCCACCGCGGACTGCAGGTGCGGGCTGGTGGTGCGGCCGGTGCGGCGATGCAGCGCGGTCAGCAGGGCGTCGACCATCCGTGCCACCGACGTCTTGCCGTTGGTGCCTGCGATGTGAATCGACGGGTAGCCGCGCTGCGGCGAGCCGAGCAGCTCCATCAGCGCAGAGATCCTCGCGGTGCTGGGCTCGATCTTGGTTTCCGGCCAGCGCTGGTCCAGCAGGTGCTCGACCTGGAGCAGTGCGGCGATCTCGTCTGGTGTCGGGACCTCGTCGGCAAGTCGCCCGTCGAACGGCTCGGGCTCAGTCATCGGAGGCCGGCCAGGCGGGACGTGATCCGGTCGACCTCTTCGCGGGCCACCTGTTGGCGGGCGCGAATCTTCTCGACCACATCCGCTGGAGCCTTGGCCAGAAAGGCCTCGTTGCCGAGCTTGCCTGCGGTGCCCGCCAATTCCTTCTCCGCCGCGGCGAGGTCCTTCTCCAGCCTGCGGCGCTCGGCCGCGACGTCGACGGTGCCCGACGTGTCGAGCTCGACCACCACCGTGGCCTGGCTCAGCCGAACCTCGACCGCAGCCGACGGCGTGAAGCCGTTCCCGGCGTCGGTCAGCCACGCCAGCGATGTGACCGCAGGGATCTGACCGTCGACGTCGGCTTTCGCGGTGTCGGACAGTCGCGCAGGCACCTTCTGCCGGTCGGCAAGTCCCTGGTCGCTGCGGAACCGCCGGATCTCCGTGATCAACTTTTGCATATCCGCGATGCGTTGCGCGGCAACCGAATCCAGCGCGAATCCGGACGATTGCGGCCAGTCGGCGATCACCAGTGACGCGCCACCGGTCAACTGCTTCCACAGCACCTCGGTGACGAACGGCATCACCGGATGCAGCAGCTTGAGTAGCGTGTCCAGCACAGTGGCCAGTACTGCAGTCGTGCCCGACAGTCCCTGAGCCAGTTGCACTTTCGCTAGCTCGACGTACCAGTCGCAGAACTCATCCCATGCGAAGTGGTACAGCGCCTCGCACGCGCGGCTGAACTCATAGCTGTCGAACGCCGAATCCACCTCGGCCCGCACCTCTTCGAGCCGGCCGAGGATCCATCGATCGGCATCGGTCAGCTCAGCGGCGTCGGGCAGAGGCGCCGGGCTGGCCCCGTTCATCAGCGCGAACCGGGTGGCGTTGAACAACTTGGTGGCGAAGTTGCGCGACGCGCGGGCATGGTCCTCGCCGATCGACAGGTCGCCACCGGGGCTTGCCCCGCGGGCCAGTGTGAACCGCAGCGCGTCGGCGCCGAACTGCTCCACCCAGTCAAGCGGGTCGACGCCGTTGCCCCGCGACTTGCTCATCTTGCGGCCGAACTCGTCGCGAATCAGCCCGTGCAGGAAGACATTCCGGAACGGCACCGGCGCTTCACGCTGCCCATCGGCGGTGATCGCGGGATCGTCGGCAACGAATGTGCCGAACATCATCATCCGGGCCACCCAGAAGAACAGGATGTCGTAACCGGTCACCAGCACCGTGGTCGGATAGAACTTCGCCAGTTCGGCAGTGTGGTCCGGCCAGCCCATGGTCGAGAACGGCCACAGCGCCGACGAGAACCAGGTGTCCAGCACGTCGGGGTCCTGCTCCCAGCCCTCCGGCGGGGTTTCGTCGGGACCGACGCAGACCGTCTCGCCGCCAGGGCCGTGCCAAATCGGGATGCGGTGGCCCCACCACAGCTGGCGGGAAATGCACCAGTCGTGCATATTGTCGACCCAGTCGAACCAGCGCGGCTCCAGGCTCGGCGGGTGAATCACGGTGTCGCCGTTACGGACAGCGTCACCGGCGGCCTTGGCCAGCGACTCGACCTTGACCCACCACTGCAGCGACAGCCGCGGTTCGATGACCTCACCGCTGCGCTCGGAATGGCCGACGCTGTGCAGGTACGGTCGCTTCTCCTCGACGATGCGGCCCTGCTCGGCCAGCGCCTCACGCACCTTGACCCGCGCCTCGAAGCGGTCGAGGCCGTCGAAAACTGTTCCCGTGTCGATGATCCGGGCCTTGGTGTCGAGCATCGACGGCATAGGCAGACTGTGCCGAAGGCCGATCTCGAAGTCATTCGGATCATGCGCTGGCGTGACCTTGACTGCCCCCGTGCCGAATTCGGGGTCGACGTGCTCGTCGGCCACGATGACAATCTGACGGTCGAGGAACGGATGGGGCAGCGACTTGCCGACGAGATCACGGTAGCGATCGTCGTCGGGATGCACCGCGATCGCGGTGTCACCAAGCATCGTCTCGACACGCGTGGTGGCGACCACGATGTGCGGTTCGTCGTCGCGCAGCGAGCCGTAGCGGAACGACACCAGCTCGCCCTCGACGTCTTCATACTTGACCTCGAGGTCGGAGACCGCGGTCTGCAGCACCGGTGACCAGTTGACCAGCCGCTCGGCACGGTAGATCAAGCCCGCGTCGAAGAGCCGCTTGAAGATGGTCCGGACCGCGCGGGACAGGCCGTCGTCCATGGTGAACCGGTCGCGGCTCCAGTCAACGCCGTCGCCGAGGCGGCGCATCTGACCGGCGATGGTGCCGCCGGATTCGTGCTTCCAGTCCCACACCTTGTCTATGAACAGCTCGCGGCCGAAGTCTTCTTTCGTCTTGCCGTCAACGGCGAGCTGCTTTTCCACCACGGTCTGGGTGGCGATCCCCGCGTGATCCATACCGGGCAGCCAGAGCACCTCGTAGCCCTGCATGCGCCTGCGCCGGGTCAGCGCGTCCATCAGCGTGTGGTCGAGCGCGTGACCCATGTGCAGGCTGCCGGTCACATTGGGCGGTGGCAGCACAATCGAGTAACCAGGCTTGCCGCTGGACGCGTCCGCCTTGAAGTAGCCGGCGTTGACCCAGCCCTCGTAGAGCTGCGCCTCCACTGCGCCCGGGTCCCAGGACTTGGGCAGGGCGTCGGGTGCAGGGCTGGCGGTCACCGCGCCATTCTATGAAGTGCGGTGATCTGCCCGCCGGGACGGTCTTCCTTGGCTCAGGCTCGGTGGCTACTTCTTGCCGCCGAGCAGCCCGCCAAGGATGTCGCCGATCGGATTGTTCTGGCCTCCGCCGCCGCCGCCGAGCACGCTACCGAGGATGCTGCCGAGCGGGTTGTTGCCGCCGCCGCCACCCGCGCCGCCCAAGATGCTGCCGAGCACATCGCCGAGGCCGCCACCGCCAGCAGGTGCCTGCTGGGCTTGTGTCTCGGCCGGGGCCGCGCTCTTCTGGGAGAGCTGCTTGCCGATGTACGCCAGCACGATGGGCGCCAGGATCGGCAGCAGTTTCTTGATCAGATCGCCACTACCGGCGCCGGTTCCCGCCAACGCCGACGCGACTGCGTTGCTGTCGTTGCCGCCGAAGATACGCGCGACGTGCTGATCGCCCTGTTTCGCATCGATCTGGTCGACGCTGACTCCGCCATCGAGCAAACCGCTGGCGCCTTGCTGGGCGACGGCGGACTCGAGTTCGCTCGAGTCGATCTCGTTGGCCTGGACGTTCTCTGCGAGCCCGCCGACGAGCGCAGGTACCAGCGTGCGGATCGCGTTGTTCACCTCGCCTTCATCTGCGCCGACCTTGCTCGCAATGTCTTTAACAGGAATCTGATTGAACAGCTCGTCGAGACCAGCCATGGCATGTCCACCTTCGTTGCTGGGATGTTGCACAACCGCGGTGACGACACTAGTCCAGTTGATCTTGGTAAGCAGGTGTTCGGGTACGCCCGATTAATTCAGGCGCGACGTCTCCAGTGACACACCGGCAGCAGGGAATCGGGCGAGCAACGCGTCACCCATCGCCGCTGCGGGTGTCAGCACTCCGCGCAGGCCCGAGAGCCGGTCGCGGTCGAGCGCCAGCGCCAAGCCGCTCTCGCCGAGCAGCACCGACGTCGCCTTGTAACCGGGATCGCCCTTCTGCGACATGGTGGCTCGATACCGGGCCCCGGTTGTTGTGGTGGTGTAGGTCTCGACCGTGTAATGGCCTTGTTCGCGGGCCCGCGCGCTGGGGCCGGTGCCCGGTTTCGGTGCGATCCGTTCGACGAGCTTCGAGGGCAGCCGGTCGAAGTAGCGGCTGCCTAGAGCCATCGTCGCAGCGTTGCCGCCGGTAGCCATCGCCGCCGCCACCGGTGCGACGATCGAGCGGCCGAGGCTCATTTGTTCGGCGTACTCGAACCGACGCCCGTAACCATAGTTGAGTAATGCGTTGCTACGCCGGACAATTCGGGTGTTAGCGGCGGCCATCACGAATGCGCCGACCCAGTACCCGTCGAGTTCGGGTGCGATGTCGCGCCCCCGACGCCACCGCAGATCGGGTTGTGCGCCGAGTTCGGGCTCCGCGCCGCGGTCGGGGGTCAGCGTGTACGGATCGTTCATCAGCCGGCGCGCCTCGGGGTCGGTGGATGCCAGCCGCATGAGCTCCAACATCGAGGCGACGGTGCCGCCGGATACTCCACCTGCGAAGGACCGAACCACCAGGTTGGTGTCGCCGAGTTCGCCGGCTTGGTCTTCCTCGGCACGCCGGTGTAGCGCGTAAACGGTGAGATCCGAAGGGATGGAATCGAATCCACACGAATGCACAATGCGCGCGCCGGTGTCGATGGCCTGTTTGTGGTACAGGTCGATGCTCTCGCGGACGAATAGCGATTCGCCCGTGAGGTCGGCGTAGTCGGTTCCGGCCGCAGCGCACGCAGCCACCAGCGGCAACCCGTACCGCAAATACGGGCCGACGGTCGTCACCACGACCTGGGTACGGGCCGCCATCGCGTTCAATGTCGACGGCTGCGAGGCGTCGGCCGTGATCAGCGGCCAGGACTGTGCGGTCTCCCCCAACGTCTCGCGCACGGCTTGCAGCTTGTCTTGGGACCGGCCGGCGAGCGCGATGCGGGCATCGCCGGCCGCCTTGGCCAGGTATTCGGCGGTCAGCTTGCCGACGAAACCGGTCGCGCCGTAGAGGACGGTGTCGAATTCACGCTCTGGTGAGCCCATATCGGCGACGCTACCCCAGCTCCTCAGGCAGTTCGACGTCCTGACCGAGCACGTGGCGTGCCAGAAATGCGGTCACCACCTGGTACCAGATCTTGGCGTGCGCAGGACTGAGCACCCAGTGGTTCTCCGACGGAAAGTAGAGAAACTGATGGGGGCTGCTGCCGTCATCGGCCGCGGGCAGTCCGGACTCGCTCAGCAGCTCGTACCACAGCCGCAGCGCCTCCCCGATCGGCACGCGATAGTCCTTGTCGCCGTGGATGACCAACATCGGTGTGCGGATCTGCTCGACGAACCGATGCGGGGAGTTCTGTTCGGCCATCTCCGGAGTCATCTCGCGCGCCCACCAGTACGCGCCGTCAGTGGTGGCTCCGAACTGGTCAAGCGCCCACAAGCTGGCGTGGGTGACGATCGCGTCGAACCGATCGGTGTGCCCGGCGATCCAGTTCGCCATGTAACCGCCGAACGAACCGCCCATCGCGGCCGTCCGCGTCTCGTCGACCCGCGGATGGGCGCACGCCGCATCGGTGGCCGCGATGAGGTCGGTGTACGGTGCGAAACCCCATGCGCCCCAACCACGCTGAATGAAGTCCTGCCCGTAGCCGGTGGAAAGCGCCGGATCCGGCATCAAGACGGCGTAGCCCTGCGCGACGAGCAGCCACGGATTCCACCGCCAGTGCCAGGTATTCCAGCTGGCCAGCGGTCCGCCATGCACCCACAAGACCAGCGGTGCCGGTTCACTGCCTGCCGGCAGCGCCAGCCAGGACCGGACCGGCTGACCGTCGTCGGCCGTCGCGGTCACCTCGGTCAGGGCGCCGGGCAGCTGTGGCGCCTCCACACAGGGCAGCACCGCAACCGTGCCATCGGGATCGATGCGCACCGGTTGGGGCGGTGAGGCGTAGGAACTGCGCATTGCGAAGATGACTCCGCCCGGCGCCGGACGCACGTCGGAGTAGGTGTAGTCGTCATCGGTGAGCCGAGATACCGCCCCGCTGTCGGGGGCGACCGCGAAGACCGGACCACGTCCGTTGTCGTCGGCGGTGACGATCAGGGCCGAGCCGTCAGATGACCAGGACACGGACGTGGGCCAGCGGTCCCCTTCGACTGCCAGTTCGGAAAATAGTTTACCGAATTTCATGTGGCACAGCGTGATTCGCGGTGCCTTCTCGGGCGTGGAGAACGTTTCGCGAGTGAATGCGACCGACGTGCCATCAGGTGAGATCGCCGGAATCGCGAGGTCGGCGTCGGCATCGTCGGCGATGGTGGTCCATTCGCGGGTGGCCATGTCGATACGGACCAGGATGCTGCGGATGGCCGCACCCGGGGCGGGCACATGCCACGTCGTGACGACGAAGGAGCCGTCGGGACTCACATCGAAGTCCGCGTCGCGCAACGCGTCACCGGGTTGCGGCGTCAGATCCCGCGGCCCAGCGGTGTCGAGCAGATGCGGTTGATCCGGGCCAAGGTCGTGATCCCAGTGCCGAACCGGATAGCCGGTGTGCAGCACCGCCGAGATCTTGTTGTCCTTGCGCAGTGTCCGCAGGCGCTTGTCGTCGTCGACATCGGATGCTGATCGCAGCAGTTTGGCCACAACGACCGTCGTCGGGGTGGCGCGTGCGGTGCGTACACCCGCGATACCGCCGGGCAGCGCCAGCTCCTCGACCGCCTCACCTCCCGCGACCGGTAACCGCCATAAGGAGGCGGGGGGCTTGTCGTCGTCCTCGGTCGGCCTGGACGCGACGAACAACAGATCGCCGGCGGCGGTAAAGGCCGGCGACGACTCTCCTTTGGCGCCGCGGGTCAACCGGCGCGCGGGCATTCGGCCCGCAGGGTCGAGTTCCCAAATGGCGCTGAGGTATTCGGTGCGCTTGTCGTTGAGCTCGGCGACGGTCGTCACCACCCGCGACCCGTCGGGCGAGACTGCAAGGCCGGAAACCCGCGGCAGCGCGAAGTAGGCGTCGAGGTCATCGAACGGTGTCGGCATGTCCCCTTGGTAGCACACGCCGCAAGCGAGTCTGAGTTGTGAGTTTGATTTTCAAACTCACAACTGGCAGGCTGACGTCATGACTTCCGCGTCCGTCGCGCCGTTGGCAGAACTGCCAGGGCGGCCCTGCCCGATCGCCGCGGCGCTGGAACTCGTCGGTGAGCGGTGGTCGCTGCTCGTCGTTCGAGAGATCGTGCTCGGAGCCACTCACTTCAGCGATATCGTCCGGGGAACCGGCGCACCCCGTGACCGGATCGCGGCCCGGTTGAAGGCGCTGGAGAGCGCGGGCGTCGTGGTTCGCTCGCAATACCAAAGCGCTCCCCTGCGTTACGAGTACCGGCTCACGCAATCCGGTGAGGCGCTCATTCCGGTCCTCGATGCCCTGTTGACATGGGGCAAGGCCAACGCCGTCATGCCCGACGACCCCGATCGGCAACGCAAATACCCACCTATCACTGAGCTCAAGGAATCACGATGACCGCAGAACTAGCCGACACCCCCCGTGCCGACTGGGGCGCGCCGCGCTCACGCACCGTGACGTGGCACGACCCCGCGCCCAGCACTGCCAAGGGCCTCACGATGGCGGGCATCGACTATCTGCGGGCGATCATCGACGGCGAGTTATCGCCTGCGCCGATTTCCGGGCTCCTTCAGTTCGGCGTAATTTCCGCCGAGCCGGGACGTGTCGTATTCACTTGCCAGCCCGACGAATCCGCGTACAACCCGATCGGTGCGATTCATGGCGGGCTCGTCTGCACACTGCTGGATTCCGTGACCGGATGCGCCGTCCACAGCACACTGCCGCAAGGTAAGGGCTATACGTCGGTCGAGATCAAGGTGAATTACTTGAAAGCCGTAAGGCTGTCCAGCGGTCTGCTCACTGCCACCGGCACGGTGGTGAAGTCCGGCTCGCGCGTCGGCTTCGCCGAAGGTGTGGTGACCGACCGCAGCGGTGCTGCCGTCGCGACCGCGACCAGCACGCTGTTGATCTTCGACCTGTAATCCGCCGCCGTCGCGCTACCTTCGACGGATGGCGCGGCAGATCCTGGTGATCGGGGCGGGCATCACGGGCCTTGCGACGGCCGTCGCGCTGCAGCGCCGCGGCCACGATGTCACCGTTATCGAGGAGCGCACCGACGCCTCGTCCGGTGCGGGCATCAGCATTTGGCCCAATGCGCTGGCCGCTCTGGACGAGATCGGCCTCGGCGACGCGGTCCGCGATGCCGGCGGCAGGGTGACCGCGGGCGCGCTGCGCTGGCGCGACGGCGCCTGGCTGCGCCATCCAGCGCACGAGCGGTTGGTCAAGGCGCTCGGCGAGCCGCTGGTGGTGATTCGCCGGTCAGAGCTGACCAGAGTGTTGGCCGACGCGGTCGCCGAAGGCACTATTCATCGCGGCCTGTCCGCACGCGAACTCACAGCCACCGCCGACGGCATCCGCGTGAGGCTGTCGGACTCGTCGACGCTGGAGGCCGACAGTGTCGTCGGCGCCGACGGCACGCGTTCGGTCGTGGCTCGTCACCTCAACGGAGCGCTGACCGACCGATACGTCGGCTACACCGCGTGGCGCGGGGTGGCCGACTACAGCCTGGACCCCGACGTCGCTGGCGAGGTGATGGGGCCGTGCATCGAGTTCGGCCATGTCCCCCTCGGGCCGGACCGCACCTACTGGTTCGCCACCGAACGCGTGCCCGAGGGCAGGGTCGCCCCGCAAGGCGAGCTGACCTACCTGAAGTCCCGATTCGCCTCGTGGGCCGACCCCATCCCGGCCGTGCTGGCCGCGACCGACCCCGAAGACGTCCTGCACAACGATCTCTACGACCGCGACCAGGCACGCCACTGGTCGCGTGGCCCGATAGTCGTCGTCGGCGACGCGGCCCACCCGATGCGACCGCACCTCGGCCAGGGCGGCTGTCAGGGGCTGGAGGACGCCGCGATCCTGGCCAGGTTCCTCGACGCAGATAGCAACCTTGCGACGGCATTCGCACGGTTCGCAGCGTTTCGCAGGCCCAGGGTGCTCTCGCTCGTGCGCGAATCGGCACTGATCGGACGGATCGTGAACCTGCGGCCGGCGTTTCTCAGCGCACTGGCCATGCGGGCTTCGGTGCTGGGGCCCGAAGCGCTGGTATCCCGGCATCTGGCGACCGTGGCGTCGCGGTCGGCCTTCGCCATGCCGACCGAGCGCGACGTCGAGCCGGCATGACCGTGCGACTAGGCCCTCTCCTCGTCGAAGCCGTCGACCCGGTGGCCGTCGAATCATTCTGGGCTGCGGCGCTGGGCGTGCCCGCACAGCGGGCGCTTGTGTCGTTTCGTCAGGAACAGCGCCCGAAGACGGTGAAGAACCGGGTGCATCTGGACGTCTACGCGCGCGACATCGCGCCGCTGCTGGATCTCGGCGCGCGGGTGCTGGCTCGGCACGCCCAACGGGTGACCCTCGCCGATATCGAGGGCAATGAGTTCTGTGCGTTCGCCGACCCTGCAGCCGACGATCGACCGCCTGCCCGGGTGTTCGCCGTGT
This sequence comes from Mycobacterium sp., assembly GCF_035697385.1. Classification (GTDB taxonomy): domain Bacteria; phylum Actinomycetota; class Actinomycetes; order Mycobacteriales; family Mycobacteriaceae; genus Mycobacterium. Next base: position 17,187 of record NZ_DASSCY010000057.1, read on the forward strand.
GCACGGACAGCGACAAGCCGGAGGAACTCGCGGCGTGGTGGGCCGGCCTGGTCGGTGCGGAGGTCCGCGATGGGCCGGACGGCACGCCGCGCTGGCTGTACGGCTGCGCCGGCTGGGAGGGGTTGATCTGGAAGTTCGTCCGCGTTGTCGATGAGCCGCTTGCGCGAAGAGCGGACGGCAACGACGAGCGCGTGGTGCCCAATCGCTGGCAATGGACCCTGCGGGCCGACCCCTCGGAGCTTGGCGTCCGGCGGTCGCCGGATGGCGCGCTCATCGACCCGCAGGGCAACGAGTTCAGCGTGGCGCCGCGAACGTACCCAGCGGGTTGAGCAGTGCGGTGCACATCTGCCGGGGGTTGATGAAGCCGAGCAAGCCACTGGTGGGCATAGCGGCGCATCCGCCGGCCGTGGCCGGGGCGGCGGGAGCGGCCGGCACACCGGCGTTGGTCCAGACCGCGGGGGTGGCGCCTCGGGGGCCGCACTTGGGCCAGGCCTTGATGCCCTGGGTGCGCAGGACGTTCTCGGCCACGCGGATCTGCTCGGCGCGCGACGCGGTTGCGGGGTTGCCCACACCGCCGTTGGAGGCCCAGGTCGCCGGCTTGAACTGAAGTCCGCCGAAATGGCCGTTGCCGGTGTTGGTGGCCCAATTGCCACCCGACTCGCACTGCGCGATGGCGTCCCAGTTCACGGAGTCGGCGTTGGCGGTGGCCGTCGACAGGGCCATCGGGACGACTGCGAGCGTCCCGGAGATAGCGGTGGCCAACAGGCCCTTGATCACTGCATTACGGATATTCATCACTGCGGTCCTTCCCCGACCGTTTGACACAAGGCCCGCAAGTGAGGAGTTGTGCGCACTCACGCTGCGGCTATCAGGTGTTTCGAGTGAGGAACATCACGTGTTACGTAAGCGTCAAAAGTTTTAATCGTTACTTATCTGGCGTAAGAGGCCTCTGAGAAAGAAGAGGCGGCGCCGGGCTCACCGCCCAGCACCGCCTCCTAATCGTCGATCGGGTGCTAGCCGCGCCCGCCGCAGGTCGGCCACGCGCCGATGCCCTGTGACCGCAGCACGTTCTCGGCGACGCGGATCTGCTCCTCACGGCTCGCATTGTGGGGTGAACCGCTGCCGCCGTTGGAGCGCCAGGTTCCCATGGTGAACTGCAGGCCGCCGTAGTAGCCGTTACCGGTGTTGATCGCCCAGTTGCCGCCGGACTCGCAGGCCGCGACAGCGTCCCAGTTCACGCTGTCCGCATTCGCGGTGCCGGTCGCCAGCGCCATCGGTGCCACAGCAAGCGCACCGGCAATGGTGGCCAGACCAAACGTCTTGCGGATGTTCTTCACTTCGTTCCTTTCGCCAAGCGCGCGCCATCAACACCCGCGCTTAGGGCACGGGCGTAGCTGCCTGTACACAGGCAAGAGAGTTGGGTCGCGCCGTCTCGGTCAGACGCGACAGGGGAGGCAAGAAGTGCCTCACCGGGCGTCAGGCCCGGCGGCTGCTGAAGGCGATCCCGCCTCCCGCAGCCCCACTCACACGCAGGTTCGTGGGTTTTGAATTATTTGCTCCGTTGAAGCTGCTTGGACCGTACAAAGCCGACGGCGATTAGTCATATCCGCCGAAGCGCGTGTCGCGGACAGATCACGAGATGATCACGACCGAACCTGAGAAACGTCTATGCAGGTCAGCTGTGAGTTTGACGGGTGCGCGGAATTGGCTGCGCGCGCGTGTCGTGGTGAGCCAAATCACCATGATTTTGTGAGCTGGAACACGGCATTTCGATGTTTGAACCGCGTACTAGGCACCCGAATGTCCACCGCGGACACGAAAATCGCAGGTCAGGGCCACTCACGCCCCACCTTTCACACTGGGGTTCGCTAGGAGGGCCTGCAGACCTGCGGGCACCTGGAGATGGCGAAATCAGTTACGAGCGCAGAGTTTTCATGTCGTTCGGCAAGGCTCGAACATTGAGTGCACGTTCAGGATTTTCGCGTGTTCGTGGCCAGCTATGGCGGTGAATCCTACTGCAGAACAACGTATTTGAACTTAGTGGTGCCGCCCTGCTTGAGCGCACATGCTCGGGCCCCTGCGGCATCGGCACGCACAAGCGCGGCTCCGCCGGCCGTTTCCGCCGTCGACGCAGCGCCCGGCTCTTGGCCGACGACAGCGTGAGATCCAAAGTCCCGCACGAAATGTGCTCGAATTGCCGCACATCCCGACTGACGTGTCTCAAAATACTTGCCGTGTACGAGATTTCGGGACGCCTATCGCGAGCGTCTGCGCCGTATTCCGACGGCGCATGTCACGGCTAGGTGGTGTTTATCACGACGTTAAGCGTCACAATTAGTGCCAATGAATAACAGACACTAAAAGGTGAAATTCAAAGTGCCTTTATCGGGAAATTTGCTAGCCAATACGTGGCGGGATCGCCGTCAGATCGGCAGCAGTGTTCACGTTCGTCAACGACGGCTGCTCAGGCATCACGATCCGTTGGGTATCGACCGTCTCAACCAGCGCTCGCATGCTGCGCTCACCCGCAGCGACCAGGGCATCGACGTGGTCGGCCAGCGACGTCCGGTAGACCCCGGCAAGGTAGTGATCGCGGCCATCCCATGGCAGCACCACGTCGGCGCCGAGACGCACGGCGGGCCCGGCGAGTTCATCGATCAGATCGGTGGATAGCAGCGGCATATCCACCGCGCATACGAACGCCAACTCGACCCCGGCTTCGGCGGCCGCTCGCAGTCCGCGGCCGGTGGCCAGCAGCGGCCCGACGCCGCGCACCTCGTCGCGCAGCACCTCGGCCTGCAGGCTCGGAAGGGCTTGTCCCGGAGCGGCGATCACGAATACCGGGGAACAGCGAGGGCTGACGACCGACACCATGTGCTCGACGAAGGTCTTAGCCCCCGTGGGGCCTTCAAAAATCACCGTGGCCTTGTCGCGACCCATCCGGCGCGAGGCCCCGCCCGCCAGCACAACGGCGGCCAGCGGAATCGAAGTTGTCACGCCGGTGACGTTAGTCGACGGTCCAGGTGTCTTTACCCCGCAGCAGCGATTGCAGTGCCGCCGTGTCGTGCGCCTTGGCGTCACGCGCGGCGACCAGCTGCTGACGCGCTGCGTCGTCGTAGGTGGGCCTGCTGACCTGACGGAAGATGCCCATCACCATGTGCTCGAGGTTCTGCTCGGAAAGCCTCGACAGCGCGAACGCGTACGCCGGGTCGTCGATCTGCGCGTCGTGCACGACGATCTCGTCGGCGGACACATCGGCGGTCTTGGCGACCTCCAGCCCGAAGCCGGACTTGATCACGCAGTACTCGCCGTCGGCGCCGAAGGTGATCGGCTCGCCGTGAACGATGTTGATCAGGCGCTCCTCGGCGCCTTCCTTGCGCAGCGCGTCGAAGGAACCGTCGTTGAAGATCGGGCAGTCCTGCATGATCTCGACCAGCGCGGCGCCACGGTGCTGGGCGGCGCCACGGAGTACCTCCGAGAGGCCCTTGCGGTCGGAGTCCAACGCGCGACCGACGAACGTCGCCTCGGCGCCCAGCGCGAGCGACACCGGATTGAACGGATAGTCCAACGAACCCATCGGGGTGGACTTGGTGATCTTGCCGACCTCCGACGTCGGCGAGTACTGGCCCTTGGTCAGCCCGTAGATCCGGTTGTTGAACAACAGGATCGTGAGGTTGATGTTGCGGCGCAGTGCATGGATCAGGTGGTTTCCGCCGATCGACAGTGCATCGCCGTCGCCGGTGACAACCCATACCGACAGGTCTTCGCGGGCCAGCGCCAAGCCGGTGGCGATGGTCGGCGCGCGGCCGTGAATCGAATGGAAGCCATACGTTTCCAGGTAGTACGGGAACCGGCTCGAGCATCCGATACCGGACACGAACGCGATGTTCTCCCGCCGTAGCCCGAGCTCGGGCAGGAAGTTGCGGATCGTGTTGAGGATGACGTAGTCACCGCAGCCCGGGCACCAGCGCACCTCTTGGTCGCTGGTGAAGTCCTTGGACTTCTGGGGTTCGTCGGTGGTGGGCACCCCACTGATCTTCGACAGTGGGGTCAGTCCCAGATCGGCGCCGATCACGTCAGTCATGCGTTTACTCCCACGCCAGTCACGCCGGTTTCGACCGTTGCGGCCGCCAACCGTGCGAACTTGGCCTTGTCCATTTCCTTTTCGCCCAGCGTTCCGTCCAGGGCGGCATCGATGATGCCCTCGACCTCGTCGGCCAGGAACGCCATGCCTTCCACCTTCGTCACCGATTGCACGTCTACGAGGAACTTGCCGCGCAGCAGCAGTGCGAGCTGTCCCAGGTTCATCTCCGGCAGCACGACCTTCGGGTAACGCGCAAGGACATCACCGAGGTTGGCCGGGAACGGACTGAGGTGGCGGATATGTGCGTGGGCGACGTTGATGCCCTTGCGCCGCGCGCGCCGGCACGCCTCGCCGATGGGGCCGTAGGAGCTGCCCCACCCGAGCAATAGCAGTTCGGCTTCACCGCTCGGATCGTCGACCTCGAGGTCCGGAACGTTGATCCCGTCGATCTTCTCCTGACGCAGCCGCACCATCAGGTCGTGGTTCTTGGGCTCGTATGAGATGTTGCCGGAGCCGTTGGCCGCCTCGAGGCCGCCGATGCGGTGCTCCAGACCGGCAGTGCCGGGGATGGCGAATTGCCGGGCCAGCGTCTCCGGGTCGCGGGCATACGGCTGGAACGGCTCACCGGACTTCGCGAACGTGTGCTCGATGGGTGCGTAGCTGCTGACATCGGGAATCCGCCACGGCTCAGAGCCATTGGCGATCGCGCCGTCGGAAAGGATGACGACGGGCGTGTGATACGTGACCGCGATTCGTGCGGCTTCGACGGCAACGTCGAAGCAGTCCGACGGCGACCGCGGCGCCAGCACCGCAAGCGGCGATTCGCCATTACGCCCGTAAAGCACCTGCAGTAGGTCGGCCTGCTCGGTCTTGGTCGGCAGACCGGTCGACGGGCCGCCGCGCTGAACGTCGATGACGATCAGCGGAAGCTCGGTCATCACGGCCAGGCCCATGGCCTCCGATTTCAGCGAGATGCCGGGCCCTGAGGTGCTGGTGACGCCGAGAGCCCCGCCGTAGGAAGCGCCGATGGCCGCGCCGATGCCGGCGATCTCATCCTCGGCCTGGAAGGTGAGGACGTTGAAGTTCTTGTGCTTGGACAATTCGTGCAGGATGTCCGACGCCGGGGTGATCGGGTAGGTGCCGAGAACCAGCTGCAGGTCACCGAGATGGCCGGCCGTGACGAGGCCGTAGGCGAGCGCGGTGTTTCCGGAGATCTGCCGGTACTCGCCGGTCTTGAGCTTGGCCGGCGACACCTCGTAGGTGACGGCGAACGCCTCGGTGGTTTCTCCGTAGTTCCAGCCGGCCTTCAGCGCCAGCACGTTGGCCTCGGCGATATCGGGCTTGCGAGCGAACTTCTCGCGGATGAACGCCTCGCTGTGCTCGAGTTCGCGGCCATACATCCACGACAGCAGTCCGAGCGCGAACATGTTCTTGGCGCGCTGGCCGTCCTTCTTCGTCGCACCGATCGACTCGACGGCGCCAAGCGTCAGCGTGGTCATCGGGATGGCCTGCACGACATAGTCGGACAGCTCTTCGCTCTCCAGCGGGTTGGCTTCGTAGCCCACCTTCGCCAGATTCCGCTTGGTGAACTCGTCGGAGTTGGCGATGATCAGGCCGCCCCGAGGCAGATCGGAGACATTGGCCTTCAGCGCGGCGGGGTTCATCGCGACGAGCACATCGGGCCGGTCCCCCGCGGTGAGGATGTCGTAGTCGGCAATCTGAATCTGGAACGAGGAAACGCCAGGAAGCGTGCCCTGCGGTGCCCGGATCTCGGCGGGGTAATTCGGTTGCGTGGCAAGGTCATTGCCGAACAGCGCGGCTTCGGAAGTGAATCGGTCACCGGTGAGCTGCATGCCGTCGCCGGAGTCGCCAGCAAAGCGGATGACGACCTTTTCGAGCTTCTGTCGCGACCCTGTACTGGCCCCGTTGCCGTTGGCCCCCACGCGCCTGCCTTTCGAGCGTTGTGAGCGAAGTCCTCCGAGTCGCGGTCAGACCGACGCGCCGTCAGTGGACGTCCGCAGGAGTTTTGATGTCACTGCCAGTACCGATTATTGCACTTCTCTTAGGTAGGCCTTTACCCGACTCGCTGGCAACGCGCATGTGACGACCGGTCGAACGCACAGCTCAGCCGATGTGGAGACGGGCAGGATGAGACAGAAGTGTGGTTTTCGTCACGTCAACGGGAACGTCATTCCTAAGGAAATTGTTACCGATCGGTAGCCGCCCGCTAGCGCTAGCCGGGCAGGTTGTAGGGCGTGATGACCTGGATCGGCGCCGGGCGTGCCGGTTCGACGGGCAACGCGCCGCGTTCCTGCAGGATCAGCCGCATCGCCAGCCGCGCGTCGGCGCGCAGGTCGTTGTGCAGGACGACCGAGATCCGGCCTTCGCGCAGCAGCCGCCTGTTATCAGCGTCGAGGTCGTGCGCAATAAAAACCCGACAATCGCGGCCGAGTCGGTCGAACGCCGCGACCGTGGCCGTGTTGCCGCCGCCGACGGAGTAAGCGGCCTCTACGCCGGGGTGCTGCTCGAGCGCTTCGAACACCAGGCGTTCGTTCGTCGCGTCGATGCCGTCGCTGTCACTGACCTCGACGATCGTGCGGCCGGAGCTGCGCAGCGCCGACCGGAAACCGACTTCGCGCTCCCCCTCACCGCGGAACACCGTCCGACTGAGCGTGATCAGCACATCCGACGGCGCGGAGCCGAGCCATTGCCGCATCAGATAGGCGGCCGTGACCCCGGCTCCGTGGTTGTCGATGCCGACGTAGCCGCAGCGGGCGCTGCCGGGGACGTCGGTCGTATACGTCACCACCGGGACGCCGGCCTCCACGAGGCGATCGACGGCCTCTGCCACCTCTGGTTCGTCTTGCGCCTTGAGCACCACGCCGTGACTGCCGCGGATGCGGCTCAGCGCATCGACCATCTGCGCCGTCGACCCCGACTCCCACAAGTGGAAGCGGGCCCGCAGCATGGCGGGCGCGAAGGCGGGCAGCTCGGCCTCGATCGCGGCGCGGAAGGCGTCGGAGAACCGCTGCGGGGTTTGCATCACGACGTCGATCAGGTAGCGGCGGCCGTTGAGGCGTAACTGCGCGCGCTGCTTGTCAAGGTCGGCGATCGCCTGCATCACCTCGGCCCTGGTGTTGTGCCGCACCCCCGGGCGGTCGTTGAGGACACGGTCGACGGTGGCCTCGCTCAACCCGGACTGCTGAGCGATCTCACGAACCTTGTAGCGGTGCGGCATGGGCTCGCTTTCTCTGCTCGCCGTCCTGAGGGGTTTTTGATGGGTTTCTGGCGTTGAATGCGGTCGCAATCACAGCAAGACTAACTGCCATGGCCGGACCACTGCGCACCACACGCCAGCCATGGATCGATGAGTCGGATTGCCGGCTCGACGACTTTCGCGCGCAGGTGCTGCGCGATACCGCTCTGGCCGACTACCCGTTGGCCGACGATGTGCGCAGCAACGTCCTGGTGTACGTGGCCGACGCGGTGCACCCGTCCGATCGGCGCGCGCTGCAGTCCGAGCTGATCCGGGCGCTGGCCGACGGGCCAGGTGTCGTGGTCTTCGAGGGGGCCTTTTCCCCCGACATCGTCGACCGGGCCAGCGAGGCGTTCTTCGACATCATCGTCGCGCAGCACGCCGCAGGCGCGGCCGCCGGTGATCACTTCGGCAAGCCGGGCGCCAACGACCGTATCTGGAACGCCGCGCAGAAGCTGGCGCTGCATGCGCCCGACGTGTTCGCCGAGTACTACGCGAACGACGCGCTTGCGCTCATCTGCCAAGCGTGGCTCGGCCCGCGTTACCAGGTCACGTCACAAGTCAACGTCGTCAATCCCGGTGGGACGCAGCAGGTTCCACATCGCGATTATCACCTGGGCTTCGTCGCTGCCGACCATCTTGCGCAGTATCCGGCGCACCTGCACCGCGCGTCAGCAGTCCTGACACTCCAGGGCGCTGTCGCCCACTGCGACATGCCGGTGGAAAGTGGTCCGACGATGCTGCTGCCATACTCGCAGCGGTTCGACGGCGGCTACATCGCCTTCAATCAGCCGGAGTTCGTGGACTTCTTCGCCGAGCACCACGTTCAGGTGCCGCTGCGCAAGGGCGATGCGGCGTTCTTCAACCCGGCGCTGTATCACGGTGCGGGGTCGAACAATTCGGCCGCCATCCATCGGATGGCCAACCTGCTGCAGATCTCTTCGCCGTTCGGGCGGGCGATGGAGGCGCTCGACCGCACCGCGATGGTGCGCGCCGTCTACCCGCATCTGCTCGCGATGAAGGCCGCCGGCCGCCCGGAACAAGACGTGGTCAACGCGGTGGTGGCGACCGCCGAGGGGTACGCGTTTCCCACCAACCTCGACAGCGATCAACCTATCGGCAGTCTGGCGCCGCCAACTCAGGTCGACACGGTGCTGGCAGCGCTGGCCGACAACCTCAGCCCGCAAGAACTCGAGGTCGCACTGCGCGACCAAGACGAACGGAGAGTTCCATGACAACACTCGGCGTGATCGGGCTGGGACGCATCGGCGCGTTCCACACCGACACCCTCACTGCGCTCGACGGCATCGACGGGTTGGTTGTCACCGACGAGCGGCCCGACGTGGTCGCCGCCGTCGCGGCCAAACATGGTGCCAAACCAGTGGATTCGGTCGAGGCACTGCTGACGTCCGGAGTGGACGGCGTCGTGGTGTCTGCCGCGACTCCCGCGCACGCCGAGCTCACGCTTGCGGCGGTGGAGCGGGGCCTCCCCACTTTCTGTGAGAAGCCCATCGCCGCGACGGCCACCGACAGTGCCAGGGTGGCCGAGGTGATCGCCCGCTCCGGTGTGCCGGTGCAGGTGGGGTATCAGCGGCGGTTCGACGCCGCGTTCGCCGCCGCCAAGCGTGCGGCGGACAACGGTTCGCTGGGAGCGCTGCACACCGTGCGCAGTACGACGATGGATCCCGCTCCCCCGCCGATGGAGTACATCGCGGGTTCCGGCGGCATCTTTCGCGACTGCGCGGTGCACGATTTCGATGTCATCCGCTGGATCACCGGCCAGCAGGCGGTCGAGGTGTATGCGACCGGCAGCGTGCAGGGCGACCCGCGGTTCGCGGAGTACGGCGACGTCGACACCGCGGCGGTGGTGGTGACCTTCGAAGGAGGCACGCTCGGCGTGGTGTCTGCCGCCCGCTACAACGGTCGGGGCTACGACTGCCGACTCGAGGTTCATGGCTTTAACGACACCGTGGTTGCCGGCTGGGACCAGGGCGCACCGGTCCGAAATATGGATCCTGACAACGAGTTTCCGGCCGGTCCTGCGCACCATTTCTTCATGGATCGCTTCACCGACGCGTTCCGTGCTGAATTGGCGGCGTTCGTCGATGTGGTCAACGGCAAGGCCGCGCCGGCATGCACGGTGGCCGACGCGGTCGAAGTTGCGTGGCTGGCCGAGGCGGCCACCGAGTCGTTCAAGCGCGGCGCCCCGGTCCGGATCGAAGAAGTGAGATCACTGTGAAATCCCTGAAAATCGCTGGTGCACCGATCTCTTGGGGCGTGTGCGAGGTTCCCGGCTGGGGCTACCAGCTCGCGCCTGACCGCGTACTCGCCGAAATGCGCGACGTCGGCTTGTCTGCCACGGAGCTCGGGCCCGAAGGCTTCCTGCCGACCAACCCCGAGGAGCTCAACGCGTTACTGAACGCGAGCGGGCTGAGTTGCGTGGGCACGTTCGCTCCCGTGCTGCTGCACGATGCCGAGCACGATCCGCTGCCCGACGTTGCGGGTGCGCTTGACGCCTTGGTGGCATGCCGGGCGAATGTTCTGGTGCTCGCTGCGGCCACCGGTACCGACGGATACGATTCACGGCCGACGCTCGACGACGACCAATGGGCCACGCTGCTCGACAATTTGGACATGCTGGCCGCGGCGGCGGCAGAACGCGGCGTGCTGGCCGTGCTGCATCCGCACGTCGGCACGATGGTGGAAACCCGCGAAGACGTAGAGCGTGTGCTGAACGGATCGGAGATCCAGCTGTGCCTCGACACGGGCCATCTGCTGATCGGGGGGACGGATCCACTGCAGCTGGCGCGCGAGATGCCCGATCGCATCGCTCATACGCATCTGAAGGATGTCGACGCGGCCATGGCAGCCCGGGTGCAGGCCGGTGAGCTCACCTACACCGAGGCGGTGCGCCAGGGCATGTACACGCCGCTCGGATCGGGCGATGTGGACATTGCTGGAATTGTGAAGGCATTGCGCAGCAACGGGTTTGACGGCTGGTTCGTGATGGAGCAGGACACGATCCTCGCCGGCGAGCCCACCGACGAGGGCCCAGTCCGCGACGTACGGACCAGCGTGGCGTTCATGCGGGACGTGTGCGTTCCAGCGTGAGTCTGCGAATCGGCGTGCTTGGTGCGTCGCGCATCGCCGAACTGGCCATAGTCGGGCCCGCCCGGGATCTGGGGCACCGGCTTGTCGCGGTGGCCGCACGCGACCCGCAACGCGCGCACGCGTTCGCCGAAAAGCAGGGCGTGGAACGGGTTTTGACGTCCTACGCCGAGGTGATCAATGATCCCGAGGTTGACGTCGTATACAACCCGCTGGCGAACTCGCTGCATGCGCCGTGGAATCTGGCGGCTGTAGAAGCCGGGAAGCCGGTGCTGACCGAAAAGCCGTTCGCGCGCAATCGCGCGGAGGCGCAGCGCGTTGCCGATGCCGCCGACGTCGAGGGAATCACGGTGATGGAGGGCTTTCACTACCTGTTCCATCCGGTGACGCGGCGCGCGTTAGAGCTGGCGCGGGACGGCACGCTGGGTGACCTGGTCCATGTCGAGGTGAGGATGGCCATGCCTGCGCCGGAAGGCGGCGATCCGAGGTGGTCGTTCGAGCTGGCCGGTGGCGCGCTGATGGATCTCGGCTGCTACGGGCTGCACGTCATGCGACGGTTGGGCCACCCGTCAGTCATTCGGGCCCATGCCGAGCAACGCAGCCCGGGCGTCGATGCCTGGTGCGACGTCGACCTTGCGTTTCCCAGCGGGGCAACAGGATTGAGCGCCAACTCGATGGTGGCCGACGACTATGCGTTCACCCTGCGCATCGTGGGCGCCAAGGGAGATGTGCTGGCGCACAACTTCATCAGGCCGCACGACGACGACAGGCTCACGGTCCGTACACCGGAAGGCACCACGGTCGAGCGGTTGGGCACCCATCCGTCGTACACCTATCAGCTGGAAGCGTTCGCCGCGCATGTGCTGAACGGCGCGCCGCTTCCCCTCGACACCGCTGATGCCGTGGAGAACATGGCGTACGTCGACGCCGCGTACCGGGCAGCAGGAATGTCCCCGCGCTAGGGCTGCCGGTCGTTGGCTGGCGTTTCGCGGCGGCGTTCGTGCCAGCGCAGCCGCAGCAACAGCAATCCACGGTGTGCCCGCCAGCCCGCCGACAGCGGGTCACGCCAGACTGGCGTGTGCGCCGTCGGTTCGCGATCCGAGTCCATGCGCCCATTGTGCAATGCCGGCGGGATATAGGCGTAGCTGGCACGCTGCCGTCAAGGTGAACGCCTGTCGAATACTGCACGAGCAAGGCCCCACCGGCCTGTTCGGTCGGCGGGGCCCGCTGGCTTCGTTTATGCGCCTTTACCTCGCAATTCGTGAGACAGCGCCTCGAGCTCGTCGCCGCCGGCCATCTCCTGCGTCAGGTGCTCGAGTGTGATTTCGTCATACGTGCAGTCCAGCTTCTGACGACCCCGGTTGAGCAGCACGAAATGGTCGCCGACCATGTGCGCGTGGTGCGGATTGTGTGTGATGAACACCACGCCGAACCCTGCCTCCTTGGCCGCGGTGATGTACTTCAGCACGACGCCGGACTGCTTGACGCCCAGCGCAGCCGTCGGCTCGTCCAGAATCAGCACGCGCGCACCGAAGAACACCGCCCGCGCGATCGCCACACACTGACGCTGACCGCCGGACAGCGAACCGATCGGCACGTCGACGTCGGGCAGGTCGATGCCCATCTTGGACAGCTCGGTCAACGTGGTGGCCCGCATCGCGTTGGAGTCCAACGGGAATGGGAAGATCTTCTTCCGAATCTCCTGACCCAGGAAGAAGTTTCGCCACACCGGCATCAACGGCACGACGGCGAGGTTCTGGTAAACCGTCGCTATACCCTTGCCCAGCGCATCCTTTGGTGAGTTGAACTTCACCGACTCACCGTCGACCAGGAGCTCACCTTCTGTCTGCGGGTGATATCCGGCGATGATCTTGATCAGCGTCGACTTTCCTGCGCCATTGTCGCCAAGAATGGCCGTCACTTCGCCGGCATGCACCCGCAACGAAATGCCCTGAAGGGCAACGATATTTCCGTACGACTTGCCCATGTCCTTCATCTCGACCAGCGGCACCTTGCCCCCAGACGGGGCCTCTTCCACTCGACGATCAACAGTTGTGGTCACGGGTCACCTCTTCGCGGCGTAGTTACGGAATGCGTTGTTGGCGATCACCGCAAAGAGCAGCATCCCGCCCATGAAGAACTTGAACCAGTCAGGTTCCCAGCCCGCGTAGACAATGCCCTTTTCGACCATGCCGAAGATGAACGCGCCGATCGCAGCGCCGATCGCCGTTCCGTATCCGCCGGTGAGCAGGCAGCCGCCGATGACCGCGGCGATGATGTAGATGAACTCTTGGCCTTGACCTTGACCGGACTGCACCGTGTTGTAGGTGAATAGCAGATGCATGCCGACGAACCAGGCCGTAAATCCGACGAACATGAACAGGCCGATCTTGACCTTCGTCACCGGAACGCCGACCGCACGAGCACTCTCCTCGTCACCGCCGACGGCGAAGATCCAGTTGCCGATTCGCGTCTTGAACAACACATAAGTCGCCACGATGGTGAAGAGCACCCACCACAGCACGGTGATGCGCACTTGCACGCCAAACACCGTCAGCGTCGACGCGAACACGGCTCGCGCCGAATCCCAGCCCTGCATATCGCTCACGCTGGCCGTGGCAACCTGTCCCGAAACTAGTTTGGTCACAGCGATATTGGCGCCGGTAAGCATCAGAAGCGTGCCCAGCGTGATCAAGAAGCTCGGGATCTTGGTCTTCATCACCAGATACCCGTTGAAGAATCCAATCGCCAATGACAGGACGAGGGCCAATGCTGCGCCCACCCACAGGTTGAGGTGCAGGTTGAAGGCGAGCATCGACGCGGCGAGCGAACTCGTCGTGACGGCCACACCCGCCGACAGATCGAATTCGCCGCCGATCATCAGCAATGCGACCGCGCACGCCATGATCCCGATGGTCGAACTTCCGTAGAGCACGTTCGCCAGCGCGTCGGGGGTGCGGAAGGGCGGGGCCACGATTGTAAAGACGAAGAAGATTACGACCGCGCCTATCAGCGCACCCATTTCCGGCCGAATCAGCAAGCGCTGAACACGGTTTCGTTCCTTGACCCGCTCGTCGTGAACGACCTTGCGTTCAGACAGGTCAACACCTGTACTCATCAGCATTCTTCCTTCGTCACGCAACCGCTCATCAGCGGGTGCCGTTCTTCGCGTATTCCGCCACCGCCTCGATGTTCGACTTGTCGATGAACGACGGACCAGTCAGCACCGGCTTGCCGCCGCCGATCACGTTGCCGTTGGTCAGGTAGAGCCACAGCGAGTCGACGGCAAGGTAGCCCTGCAGGAACGGCTGTTGGTCGACCGCCCACTGCACGTCGCCGGCCTCGATGGCATCTACCAGGGCGGCATTCGTGTCGAAGGTGCCCACCTTGGCTGAACTGCCCGCGTTCTTTGCCGACTGCACGGCGGTCAATGCGAACGGCGCGCCCAGCGTCACGATGTAGTCGATGCTCGGATCCTGTTGCAGCTTCGCGGTGATCGTCGACTCGACCGAAGGCATGTCCTTGCCGTTGACGTTGAGGTTCTCGGTCGCGGGGAAGGTGTTCTTCACACCGGCGCAGCGGGCCTCGAGGTCAACGTGGCCCTGCTCCTGGATTACGCAGATCGCCTTCTTGGCGCCCTCTGTCTTCAGCCGGTCGCCGGCACCCTGGCCGGCCACGTAGCCGTCCTGGCCGAAATACTCCGTGACGCCCATTGCCTGCCACGCATCCTGGCCGGCGTTGAACGCCACCACCGGGATCCCCTTGGCTTCGGCGGCCTGCACCGCGGCTTTCATCGCGTCGGGCTTGGCCAGCGTCACCGCGATGCCCTTGACGCCACTGTCGATTGCGGTCTGCACCAGATTGGCTTGGTTGGGCGCCTCGGGATCGTTGGAGTACCGCAACTCGATGTTGTCCTTCTTGGCCGCGGCCTCGGCGCCCTTGCGGATCAGATCCCAGAAGGAGTCACCGGGCACTTCGTGCGTGATCATTGCGATCGTCATCCGCGGTGTGTCGACGGTGCCGCCGCCTCCGCCGCCGTTCGACTCCTCGGGTTTTCCCCCGGTACCGGAACATGACGCGATACCCAAAACGAGCACGCCCGCCCCGGCGATTGCAGCGAGCCGACTGAACCTCATTGTTTCTCCTTGCTCTCGAGAACGACGTGACACGCCTGTAAAGCTCGATGTAATACGGCTCACACCCGAAAGTCAACAGTTTGTTCGGACATTAGGACTGCAGGTCAAATGTTAGGGTGCGTCCATGCTGGTCAGCGTGTGGGAGGTGACAAGGTCATGAGCGGCTTTGAGCTCGCAGTCTGTTCCGAGATGGTCTTCACGGACCTGCCCATCATCGACCGTGTGCGGCGCATCCATCACATGGGCTTCGCGGTCGAGATCTGGAGCTGGCACGACAAGGACCTGCAGGCACTGGCAGCTACCGGCGCCCGATTCACGTCGATGACCGGCTACCTGCACGGTGATCTGATCGACCCGCAAACCGCCGACGAGGTTCTGCGGACGGCCGAGTTGTCCATCAAAGCCGCTGAGACGCTTGGCGTTACGCGCCTTAACCTTCACACCGCAGAGCTGGTCGACGGTCAAGCGGCCCGGCCTCGATATCGCGCCACCGGCGACATGTGGCTGACCGCGGTGCGCACACTCGAGCGCATAGGCGAACGCGGCGCGGCGGCCGGCGTGACGTTCTGCGTGGAGAACCTCAACACGATCGTCGACCACCCCGGCGTCCCGCTGGCCCGGGCGAAGGACACGCTGGCCTTGGTGGAAGCCGTCGACCATCCCAACGTGAAAATGATGCTCGACCTGTATCACGCGCAGATCGGCGAAGGGAATCTCATCGAGCTGGTCCGGCGCTGCGGCGATGCGATCGGCGAAATTCAGGTCGCCGATGTGCCAGGCCGCTGCGAACCGGGCACCGGCGAGATCAACTACCCCGCGATTGCGAAAGCGTTGCGCGACATCGACTTTGCCGGGACGATCGGCATGGAGGCCTGGGCTTCCGGCGACAGCGTCTCGGCGCTGGAAGCGTTCCGCAGCGCGTTCACTTCTTAGCGCGAGCAGCAGCCAGGGGAGCTTCGCTCCGCGGTCCAGGAAGAAAATCGCGCCGAGAGTAGGAAAGATGACGGGATCCGGTGGGCGGATTCCGTCATATTCCCTACTCTCGCGATGCCCCGCCACCGCACAGACGTCCACCAGGGCATATGGCCCATTTTCGAGAGAGACGCCGCGTTAGCGGTCCACCAGCGTGGTGTCGAAGTAGTAACGCGAAGCGCGATAGCAATGGATGCCGAACTCGACCGCGCTACCGGAGTCGTCGAACGCGGTTCGCGACATCGTCAGCAAGGGCGCGTTGGGTTTCTCGTCGAGCAGCCGAGCCTCCGAGCGGGTCGCGCCACGCGCGCCGATGCGCTGGCGCGCGAGTCGTATGTGAACACCGCGCGCCCGCAGCGACTGGTACAGCCCGTTGCTCTCCAACTCGTCGGCATCCGGTGCGATCTCGGCTGGCAGATGATTGGTCATCACCGCAAGCGGCTCGCCGTTGGCGCATCGCAGCCGGTAAATCGACACCACCTCGCGGTCGGCGGCCAGGCTCAGTTCGCGCGCCACCTCTTCGTCCGGCGGCCCGACGCGATAGTCCAGCAGCTGCGTCGTGGGTTCCTGGCCCGCGCGGACCAGATCGTCGAACAGGCTCGTCAACTCGACGCGACGGTGAACGGGATTCTGCACAACCTGCGTGCCAACTCCCCGCTTGCGCACCAGCAGGCCCTTGTCGACGAGTTCCTGAATGGCGCGTCGAGTGGTCGGCCGCGACAGGGTCAGCCGCTTTGCCAGCGCCAGTTCGTTTTCGAAGCGATCGCCGGGCGCCAGATCGCCGTCGCGGATCGCGGCCTCGATGGCCTGGGCGAGCTGATAGTAGAGAGGAACAGGGCTGGATCTGTCGAGCTCCACCGTCAGGGGCACGTCGTCTCCGATCTCGTGCGGGACCAGATGAACAGTAGCTGCATCCTAACATCGCATGATCAAAAGATAGAATGTCAGGACAAAGTATTGACAGCACGGAGTGACGCGGGGCACTCTCGATACGAGCCATCACCTACTTCTTGGAAGGCTGACTTTGAGTACGACACAGCCGTTTGACGTCCTCGCCATCGGGCGCTGCGGCGTCGACATCTATCCCCTTCAGATCGGTGTCGGACTGGAGGATGTCACCACCTTCGGCAAGTTCCTTGGCGGCAGCGCCGCCAACGTGACCGTGGCCGCGGCACGGCTGGGCAACCGCGCGGCCTTGATCTCCGGCGTGGGCGACGACCCGTTCGGCACCTTTGTCCGCCGCGAGTTGGCCGACCTCGGAGTCGACAACCGTTACGTCGCCACGCACGGCGAGTACCCGACACCCATCACGTTCTGCGAGATCTTTCCACCGGACAACTTTCCGCTGTACTTCTATCGTCGGCCCAGCGCGCCCGATCTGCAGGTCTGCGCCGACGACATAGATTCCGATACCGTCCGCGATGCCAGGTTGTACTGGTCCACGGTCACCGGGCTGTCCGAAGAGCCAAGCCGCAGCGCACATTTCGCGGCTTGGGAGACTCGGCAGCGCAAGCAGTTCACCGTGCTCGACCTGGACTACCGGCCGATGTTCTGGGAATCTCCTGCCGCCGCAACCGAACAGGTTCAGCGCGCCCTGCAGCACGTGACGGTGGCCGTGGGCAATCGCGAAGAATGCGAGATCGCAGTCGGTGAACACAACCCGCGCAAGGCCGCCGACGCGCTGCTCGACCTCGGCGTCGAGCTGGCGATCGTCAAGCAGGGCCCCCGCGGAGTCCTCGGCAAGACGCGGCACTCGTCGGTGATGGTGGCGCCCAACGACGTCGACGTGGTCAACGGCCTTGGGGCTGGTGACGCATTCGGCGGCAGCCTCTGCCACGGACTGCTGCACGGCTGGCCGCTGGAGAAGACGCTGCGGTACGCCAACGCCGCCGGCGCCATCGTTGCTTCGCGGCTGGAGTGCTCGACCGCGATGCCGACAGCCGCGGAAGTGGCCGAACTCGCCGAGCAAGCCGCGGTGGAGGCCGTCAATGTCTAACGCGATGTGCACCGATTACACCGAGATCACCGAACTTCGGGCAACCGATCCCGGCGCGATCGGCCGCGCTTGGCAGAACCGCACCACCAGACCGACCACGCGCGGCAACGGCAGGCTGATGATCGTCGCGGCCGACCATCCTGCCCGCGGGGCGCTGGCGGTCGGCTCGCGGCCCACCGCGATGAATAGTCGCACCGATCTGCTCGACCGGCTGAGGGCCGCGCTCGCAGATCCCGGCGTCGACGGCGTACTGGCCACTGCCGACATCCTCGACGACCTGCTGTTGCTCGGCGCACTCGAGGACAAGGTCGTGTTCTCGTCGATGAACCGCGGCGGCCTCGCCGGTGCGCGATTCGAGCTCGACGACAGGATGACCGCGGCCACCGCAACCGCCACCGCCACCGCACGCATGAACGGCGGAAAGATGTTGTGCCGCATCGATCTCGACGATCCCGGCACGGTCACCACTCTTGAGGCGTGCGCACGGGCGGTCGACGAGCTTGCGTCACACGGGCTGATCGCGATGGTCGAGCCGTTCATGTCGACGCGCGTCGACGGCAAGGTACGCAACGACCTGTCCCCCGACGCGGTGATCAAGTCGATCCACATCGGCCAGGGCCTCGGCTCGACGTCGGCGTACACGTGGATGAAGCTGCCGGTGGTCGACGAGATGGACCGGGTGATGGAGGCCACGACCCTGCCGACACTGCTGCTCGGCGGCGATCCCGCCGATCCCGACGAGGCTTTCGCCAGTTGGGAGAAGGCCCTTGGGTTGCCGTCGGTGCGCGGCCTCATTGTCGGCCGCACGCTCCTCTATCCGGCCGACGACGATGTCAGCTCCGCGGTCGCGACCGCTGTCTCGATGGTGAGGTGAGCATGCATAGCAAGTACTACATCCCCGCGCGCAGCGCCGCTGCCCCGTACACCGTCGACGTCACACCGGAGTCGGCCGGCTGGACCGAGTCCAGCCTGAAGGTGGTGGAGTTGGAGTCGGCGCTCACGCTGGCGACGGGCGACACCGAGGTGATGATCCTGCCGCTAGCGGGCCAAGGCAGTGTCGAGTCCGACGGCGAGGCATTCGAACTGTCCCCGCGCGCATCGGTTTTCGACGGGCCCGCCGACATGGTGTACATCGGCACCCGCAACACCTACACGCTCTCCGGTGAAGGACGGTTCGCAATCTGCGGGGCCCGGGCCAAGCGTCAGCTGGCGAATCGCCGGGTCGCCGCGGTCGACGTGCCAGTGGAGTTGCGTGGCACGGGCAACTGCAGTCGCCAGGTGCACAACTTCGGCGCCGCAGGGGTTTTCGAGGCCGACTCGTTGATCGCCTGCGAAGTCATCACACCCGGCGGTAACTGGTCGAGCTATCCCGCGCACAAGCATGACGAGAACACTCCCGTCGAATCCGCCCTCGAGGAGATCTACTACTTCGAAATCGATGCGGGGCGTGGACCCGATGTCGCGCCCGGGGGCGCTCCGGCAGATTCCCGCGGCTTCGGGTACCACCGCGTCTACGGCACCCCCGACCGCCCCATCGAGGTGCTCGAGGAAGTCCGCAGCGGTGACGTCGTGTTGGTCCCCCACGGCTTCCACGGCCCGTCCGTCGCGGCGCCCGGGTACCACATGTACTACCTGAATGTGATGGCCGGCCCGGGTGACGAGCGGGCCTGGAAGATCGTCGACGATCCCGAACACGCCTGGCTGCGCGGCACCTGGGAGCACCAGGACGTCGACCCCCGCCTGCCCCTGCGTTCACGAGGAGTGTGACGTGGTCTCCAAAGCATCTGTCTTCAAGACTCCGGACGCCGAGCCGACCGTTCGACTCACCGTCGCCCAGGCCACAATCCGGTTCCTCGCCAACCAGTACGTCGAGCGTGACGGTGAGCGCGGCAAGTTCTTCGCCGGTTGCTTCGGCATCTTCGGCCACGGGAATGTGGCTGGCATCGGCCAGGCGCTGCTGCAGGCCGAGGTCGACGAGAACGAACCCAAGCTGCGATATGTGTTGGGCCGCAACGAGCAAGCGATGGTGCATTCCGCGGCAGCCTATGCGCGCCAGAAGGACCGGTTGCAGGCGTGGGCGGTGACCGCGAGCATCGGCCCTGGCTCGACGAACATGTTGACCGGGGCGGCGCTGGCCACGATCAACCGGCTGCCGGTATTGCTGCTGCCGTCGGACACCTTCGCCACCCGCGCCAGCGCGCCCGTGTTGCAGCAGCTCGAGCTACCTCATGACGGTGAGATCACCGTCAACGACGCGTTCAAGCCGCTGTCGCGATTCTTCGACCGGGTGTGGCGCCCCGAACAGCTGCCCGCCGCGCTGCTGGGCGCGATGCGCGTGCTCACCGATCCCATTGAAACAGGGGCAGCGACCGTCGCCTTACCCCAGGATGTCCAGGCCGAGGCGTTCGACTGGCCGGAATCGCTGTTCGCCGAACGAACTTGGCACATCGCCCGACCGCTGCCCGAGCGCGCGGTGATCGCCAGGGCCGCCAACGTGATCCGCTCTGCGCAACGGCCGTTGATTGTGGCAGGCGGTGGCGTCATCTACTCCGGCGCCAACGACGCATTGGCGGCGTTCGCCGAGAAGACCGGCATCCCGGTATCAGAGACGCAGGCCGGCAAGGGATCGCTGCCCTATGACCACCGGCAGTCTGTCGGGGCGATCGGTTCGACTGGCACCACAGCAGCCAACGCACTGGCCGCCGAGGCCGATGTGGTGATCGGCATCGGCACCCGCTACAGCGACTTCACCAGCGCATCGCGGACGGCGTTCAACGACCCACACGTGCGGTTCGTCAACATCAACGTCGCCTCGTTCGACGCCGTCAAACAGGGTGGGATGTCGGTTGTGGCCGACGCCCGCGAGGCGCTCGACGCGCTGTCGGATGCGCTGAGCGATTATTCGGTGAGCGACGAATATCGTGCGCGCACAGCTGAACTCGCCAAGGACTGGGACGCTACGGTCTCAGCCGCATACCGCGTGGATGACGATGGCAGCGCCCTGAATCAGAGCCAGGTGATCGGGCTGGCGAACACGTTGTCCGATCCGCGCGACGTGGTCGTGTGCGCTGCCGGTTCGATGCCGGGCGATCTGCACAAGCTGTGGCGTACCCGCGACCGCAAGGGCTATCACGTCGAATACGGCTACTCGTGTATGGGATACGAGGTGGCCGGCGGCATCGGTATCAGGATGGCCAGCCCCGACCGCGACGTCTTCGTCATGGTCGGCGACGGCTCGTATTTGATGATGGCGACCGAGTTGGTCACCGCGGTTCAAGAGGGCGTGAAGGTCATCGTCGTGCTCGTGCAGAACCACGGTTTCGCGTCGATCGGGTCGCTCTCGGAGTCGTTGGGCTCGCAGCGGTTTGGTACGTCATACCGTTACCGCGATGACTCCGGTCGCCTGCAGGGCGACAAGCTGCCCGTCGACCTGGCAGCCAACGCTGCCAGCCTGGGCGCCGAGGTGATCCGCGTGGCGACCGCCGCCGAGTTCACCGATGCCGTCAAAGTGGCCAAGGCCAACGAGCACACCACGGTCATCCACGTCGAAACCGACCCACGGGTCTATGCGCCGGACAGCGAATCCTGGTGGGACGTTCCGGTCAGTCAGGTATCCGCTCTGGACTCCACCCGCGAGGCGTACGAGACGTACGCCGAGTGGAAGAAGGTTCAGCGCGCGTACGTAAGGCCATCCGAATGAGCACTATTCGCGTCGGCTCGGCGCCCGACTCGTGGGGCGTGTGGTTCCCCGACGATCCGAACCAGACGCCGTACACCCGCTTTCTGGACGAGGTGGCCGACTCTGGCTATCAGTGGATCGAGCTGGGGCCGTACGGCTATCTGCCCACCGACCCGCAGAAGTTGTCCGACGAACTGGCGGCGCGCAACCTGAAGCTGTCCGCGGGAACGGTGTTCGAGCATCTGCATCGGGACGGAGTCGGTGCGGCCGGCGCATGGAACACAGTGTGGAAGCAGATCGAGGACGTCGCGAAGTTGACCGCCGCAGTCGGCGGTAAGCACGTCGTGGTCATTCCCGAGATGTGGCGCGACCCATCGACCGGGCAGGTGCTCGAGGACCGCAGTCTCACCGCCGAGCAGTGGAAGAAGAAGACCGGCGGCATGAACGACCTCGGTAAGGCGATGTTCGAAAGGTACGGTGTGCGAGCGCAATACCATCCGCACGCGGACAGTCACGTCGACACCGAAGAGAACGTCTACCGCTTCCTCGACGGCACGGATCCCGACTTCGTGAACCTGTGCCTGGACACCGGTCACATCAGCTACTGCGGCGGCGACAACCTCGCGATCATCAACCGTGCCCCCGACCGCATCGGGTACTTGCATCTCAAGCAGGTCGATCCCGAGGTGCGCGCCAAGGTCGAGGCCGAAGACCTGCCGTTCGGCGAGGCGGTGAAGCTCGGTGCGATGACCGAACCGCCGCGCGGCATTCCCGAGATGCCGCCGCTGCTGGATGCCATCGAAAAGCTCGGCATCGACGTGTTCGCGATCGTCGAGCAGGACATGTACCCGTGTGATCCCGACCAGCCGCTACCCATCGCGCAGCGCACCCGCCGCTACCTCGGGTCGTGCGGTGTGCCGTCGGTGAAGTTCTAGGAGACCAAACACCATGTCAGACTTACGTATTGCTGTGCTGGGTGTCGGCATGATGGGTGCCGACCATGTCGCACGCATCACCAGTCGAATCAGCGGCGCACAGGTAGCCGTCGTCAATGACTACATGCAGGAGAAGGCGGCCGAAGTCGCGGCCGCGGTCCCAGGGGCTCGCGTGGCCAACGATCCGTTTGACGCCATCGCGGACGACGATGTCGACGCGATACTGCTCGCCACACCGGGCCCGACGCATGAGAAACAACTCCTGGCGTGCCTCGAACAAGGCAAGCCCGTGCTGTGCGAGAAGCCGCTGACCACCGATTCGGCGTCCTCTCTTGAGGTGGCGCGCCGAGAGGCGGCGCTGGGCACACCGCTGATTCAGGTGGGCTTCATGCGTCGCTTCGACCCGGAGTACCAACAGCTGAAGGCGCTCATCGACGGTGGCGAGCTGGGCCAGCCGCTGGTGATGCATTGCGTTCACCGAAACCCCGCGGTGCGACCGAGTTTCGACTCCGCGATGGTGGTCAGGGACTCGCTGGTGCACGAGGTCGACGTGGCGCGCTTCCTGCTGGGCGAGGAGATCGCCTCGATACAGATCATCAAGCCGACGCCGAACCGCGGCGCACCGCGGGGTTTGCAGGATCCCCAGATCGCGATCTTCCAGACCGTCAGCGGCCGGCATGTCGACGTCGAGGTCTTCGTCACCACTGGCGTCGCCTATGAGGTGCGCACCGAGGTCGTCGGTGAACTGGGCAGCGCCACAATCGGTCTCGATATCGGATTGATCCGCAAGTCGGCCCCTGGAACATGGGGTGGCCGGATCACGCCGGGCTTCCGGGAACGGTTCGGCACCGCATACGACATCGAGGTGCAGCGCTGGGTCGACGCGGTGAGGTCCGGCGTCAATGTCGACGGGCCTACGGCGTGGGACGGTTACGCCGCAGCGGCGGTGTGCGAAGCGGGTGTTCGGTCAATGGAAACCGGCGAGCGCGTCAATGTCGAGCTCGCCGAAAGGGT
The DNA here is from genome assembly GCF_035697385.1 of Mycobacterium sp. GTDB lineage: Bacteria > Actinomycetota > Actinomycetes > Mycobacteriales > Mycobacteriaceae > Mycobacterium. Next base: position 40,367 of record NZ_DASSCY010000057.1, read on the forward strand.
TAGCGTCTGATGAAGATCGCCCTGGACCCCACGCCGTTCCACCACGATCATGCCCTGCTCGACTTCCCGCGCGTCGTCGCGGACTTGGGCTACGAGTACCTGCAGCTGACGCCGCATCGCGACTTCATCCCGTTCTTCAACCACCCGCGCGCCGACGACGAACTGGTCGCCCAGTTCCGCAAGGCATGCGCAGACGCGGGCGTCGGGATCGCGTCGGTGCTGCCCGTGCTGCGGTGGTCAGGGCCCGACGAGGATGCCCGCGAGGCGGCGATGCGCAACTGGAAGCGTGTCATTCAGATCACCGTCGACCTCGGCGTCAACGTCATCAACACCGAGTTCTCCGGACGGCCCGAGCGGGCCGAGGAGTCCGAACGGGCGTTCTTCCGCTCGATGGAGGAGCTGCTGCCGATCTTCGAGCGAGAGGGCATCGACGTTCGAATCGACCCGCACCCAGACGATTTCGTCGAGGACGGGATGGAGGCGCTGCGCATCATCCGCGGTCTGAACTCGCCCAACGTCGGCATGGTCTACGTCGCTTGCCACACTTTTCACATGGGCGGCAACATGACTGAGATCATCCGCGCCGCGGGCAACAGGTTACGCCTCGTGCACGTCGCCGACACGATGGATCACCGGCGCAGCCATGGGCTGCGCTACATCACCAACCCGCCCGGCAACGCGGCACGGGTGCATCAGCACCTCAAGATCGGCGATGGCGATGTCGATTGGGACGAGTTCTTCGGCGGGCTCGCCGAGATCGACTTCTACGACCGGCCCGACACGGTCATGGTGTCATCCGTGTTCGCCGAGAACGAGGACGCAAACGAGGTCTCGCGCTACCAACTGACCACCATGTCCGACTACGTATCCAAATACCGCAAATAGGAACAACACACATGACCAACACCATCCCCCACTGGATCAACAACGAGCCCTACGCGGGCACCGGCAACAACACGTCACCGGTGACCAATCCGGCGACTGGCAAGGTCACCGGTGAGGTGGCGCTGGCCAGCCTCGAGGACGCCCGCGCGGCGATCGACGCGGCCACCGACGCGTTCCCGGCGTGGCGCGACACGTCGCTGGCCAAACGCACGACGATCCTGTTTGCGTTTCGTGAGTTGCTCAACGCCCGCAAGGGCGAGCTGGCCGAGATCATCACCAGCGAGCACGGCAAGGTCGTCTCCGATGCCTTGGGTGAGGTCAGCCGCGGCCAAGAGGTCGTCGAATTCGCCTGCGGTATCCCACATCTGCTCAAGGGCGGGTTCACCGAAAACGCCTCCACCAAGGTCGACGTCTACTCCATCCGCCAGCCGCTCGGGCCCGTCGGCATCATCAGCCCGTTCAACTTCCCGGCCATGGTGCCGATGTGGTTCTTCCCGATCGCGATCGCCACAGGAAACACCGTGGTGCTCAAGCCTTCCGAGAAGGACCCGTCGGCGTCGCTGTGGCTGGCCGAACTGTGGGCCGAAGCCGGGCTGCCGCCCGGGGTGTTCAACGTGCTGCAAGGCGACAAGACTGCCGTCGACGAACTGCTCACCAACCCCGCGATCAAGTCGGTGTCGTTCGTCGGCTCCACCCCGATCGCCTCCTACGTCTATCAAACCGGCACCGCCGCCGGTAAGCGCGTGCAGGCCCTTGGCGGGGCGAAGAACCACGCGGTGATCCTTCCCGACGCCGACCTCGACCTGGCCGCCGATGCGATGGTCAACGCCGGGTTCGGCTCGGCAGGCGAACGCTGCATGGCCATCAGCGCGTGCGTGGCCGTCGGCCCGATCGCCGACGATCTGGTCGCCAAGATCGCCGAACGTGCACAGAGCATCAAGACCGGTGACGGCACACGTGACGCCGACATGGGCCCGCTGGTCACCAAGGCCCACCGCGACAAGGTCGCCTCCTACATCGACGCTGGTGAGGCCGACGGCGCCAAGATCGTGGTCGACGGGCGCAACGTCACCGCCGACGGTGGCGAAGAGGGCTTCTGGTTGGGCCCCACCCTGATCGACAACGTCACACCCGAAATGAGCGTCTACACCGACGAGATCTTCGGCCCCGTGCTGTCGGTGCTGCGCGTCGAGACCTACGACGACGCCCTGCAACTGGTGAACGACAACCCGTACGGCAACGGCACCGCGATCTTCACCAACGACGGCGGCGCCGCACGGCGCTTCCAGAACGAGGTCGAAGTCGGCATGGTCGGCATCAACGTGCCCATCCCCGTGCCGATGGCCTACTACAGCTTCGGCGGCTGGAAGGCCTCGCTGTTCGGCGACAGCCACGCCCACGGCACCGAAGGCGTGCAGTTCTTCACCCGCGGCAAGGCGATCACCAGCCGCTGGCTCGACCCCAGCCACGGCGGCATCGAACTCGGCTTCCCCCAAAACAAGTAGCCCACCTCCCGAGCTCACCTCCTCGCGAGTGGCCGTGTTTGTACGCAACACGCCGACAATTGACGTACAACAGCGGTCGCTCGCGCAAGATTGAGCCATGACAGATCGGCTGATCGCAGGCATGGTCGGCGGCGGCGCCGGCGCGATGATCGGTGCCGCTCACCGCCACGCCATGTGGCTCGACAACCAATACGTCCTGGCCGCCGGAGTTTTCGGGCGTGACGCGGCGGCGTCGGCCGAGTTCGCCAACAGCATCGGCGTACCGCGGGTCTACGACGACTACCGGCAGATGGCCGAACGCGAAGTCAGCCTCGACCTTGTCGCGGTCGTCACGCCGAACGACACCCACTACGAGATAACCAAGGCGTTCCTCGAACGGGGCATTTCGGTGGTCTGCGAAAAGCCCCTGACGAACGACTCCAACACGGCGGCCGAACTCGTCGCAATCGCCGAAACGAACAATGCGATCCTTGCTGTGCCCCATATCTATTCGGCGTACGCGATGGTCAGACACGCCGCTCGCATGGTCCGCAACGGTGACCTGGGCCGGATCAGGTTCGTCGCGGCCGAACACGCGTCCGGGTGGGCGTCAGCGCCGATCGACCAGTGGCGGATGGACCCCGCCCTCGGTGGCGCGGCCAGCGCCGTCGCCGACGTCGGCACCCACGCGTACCACCTGCTGCGCTACATCACCGGCCTGGAAGCCACCCGCATCTCCGCGGACCTGAGCACCCTTGTCCCCGGACGACGGGTCTTCGACAACGCGACCGTGCGGCTGACGCTGTCCAACGGCGCGCCTGCAACGGTGTGGGCAACCATGGCTGCCACCGGTCATGAGCATGGCCTGCGCATCCGGGTGTTCGGAGACGACGCGAGCCTGGAGTGGCGCCACGAGGATCCTCAACACCTCATCGTGCGCGACCCGTCCGGCGGCGCAACGATTCTCGCGCACGGCATGGGCACGCTGTCCGACGACGCCGCCCGCCTGACCCGCGTCGGCTTCGGACATCCTGAAGGTTTCATCGAGGCGTTCGCCAACTTCTACCTCGACCTCGCCGACCTACTGCGCGGCGGCCCTGGCCGCGACCTGTCGATCCCCACCGGCATCGACGGCCTCCTCGGCGTCCGGTTCGTCGAAGCCGCGGTGGCCTCACACGACCAGGACGCCGCCTGGGTGGCTCTTCTGTAGCGCTCCACTTAGCCGCCGAGTGTGGGGGCTGCGGGTCTACCAATGCCCACATCTTGTGGGCACGACCCCCACACCCGGCGACGGCTCGGTCTACAGGATGTACAGCATCTCCTGGTAGGTCGGCAAGGGCCAAAGATCATCGGCCACAATGCCTTCCAGCGTGTCGGCGGCGGCACGGACCGCATCCATCTTCGGCAACAGGCTCTGTGCGTGGGCGGCTTCCTCGGCGGCGGAGTCTCCACCGTGTTCGGCAAGGCCCGCCTTCAGCGCCGCCAGCGCAGCGGTCAGCTCGGAGATCGGGGTGCTTACTGTCTCCAGCAGCGTCATATCGGGCGCCACACCCGCCTTCTTGAGCGCCGCCACGTTCTGCGCCAATTCGGTCTGATACCGGACCGCTGCGGGCAGGATCACCGTCGACCCCAGTTCCAGAGCCAGTTTGGCCTCGACACCGATGGTCAGCGCGTACATCTCCAGGCGGACCTCGTACCGGCTGTGCAGTTCTCGCTCGTTGAAGACGCAGTACTTTTCGAACAGCTCAATGGATTCGGGCTTGATCAGCTCTGGCAGCGCATCCAGCGTGGTCTTAAGGTTCGGCAGGCCCCGCTCGGCGGCCTCGACCTGCCAGTTCTCCGAGTAGCCGTCACCGTTGAACACCACAGCGCCATGCTCGGTGATGATGTCCGTCAGCAGCTTCTGGACGGCCTCGTCGAAGTCCTCGCCGTCCTCCACGGCCTTCTCCAGGATGGTGGCCATGTAATCCAGTGCCTCGGCCATGATCGTGTTGAGCATGATCATCGGGACCGCAACGGTCTGCCCCGAGCCGGGCGCGCGGAACTCGAACCGGTTGCCGGTGAACGCGAAAGGGCTGGTGCGGTTGCGGTCGCCAGGGTCGGTCGGCAGGACCGGCAACGTGTCAACGCCGATGATCATGCTGCCCTTGCCCTTTGACGACGTCGCCGCACCCTTGGCAATCTGCTCGAACACGTCGGCCAGCTGATCACCGAGGAAGATCGAAATGATCGCCGGCGGTGCCTCGTTCGCGCCGAGGCGGTGGTCGTTGGTGGCCGAAGCCACCGAAACCCGCAGCAGCCCAGCATATTTGTGGACGGCGCGGATCACCGCGGCGCAGAACACCAGGAATTGCGCGTTTTCGTGCGGCGTGTCGCCGGGCACCAGCAGGGACCCGAGCTCCGCGTTGCCCATCGAGAAGTTGACGTGCTTACCTGACCCGTTGACACCGGCGAACGGCTTCTCGTGGAACAGGCACTCCATGCCGTGCTTCTTGGCGATCGTCTTGAAGACCGTCATCAACAGCTGCTGGTGGTCTGAGGCGATGTTGCCGCGCTCGAACATCGGGGCGATCTCGAACTGACCCGGCGCGACCTCGTTGTGACGGGTCTTGGCCGGGATGCCGAGCTTGAACAGCTCACGCTCGGTATCCATCATGAAGCCCAGCACCCGCTCGGGCACCGCACCGAAGTAGTGGTCGTCGAATTCCTGCCCCTTGGGCGGCTTCGCGCCGAACAAGGTGCGACCAGCGTTGATCAGATCGGGACGGGCCAGGAAGAAGTGGCGGTCGACCAGGAAGTACTCCTGCTCCGGCCCGCAGAACGCGACGATCTTCGCCAGGTTGTCGTGGCCGAACAGCTTCAGGATCCGCTCGGCGTGGGTGCCCATCGCCTGCTGGCTGCGCAGCAGCGGCGTCTTGTAGTCCAGCGCCTCACCGGTCATCGACACGAACACCGTCGGAATGCACAGGGTGTTGCCGTTGGGGTTCTCGAGGATGTACGCCGGGCTGGTGACGTCCCAACCGGTGTAGCCGCGCGCCTCGAACGTGCTGCGCAGACCACCGGAAGGGAAGCTGGACGCGTCGGGTTCGCCCTGGATCAGCGTTTTGCCCGCAAACTCGGCCAGCGTCTGGCCATCGGAGACCGGCTCTAGGAAGCTGTCGTGCTTCTCAGCAGTCAGCCCTGTCATCGGATAGAAGACGTGCGCGTAGTGCGTGGCCCCCTTCGACAGCGCCCAGTCCTTCATGGCCGAGGCGACCGAGTCGGCGACCGCCGGATCCAGCTTGGCGCCCTTCTCGATGGTGGCGACCACGGACTTGTACACCGCCTTGGGCAACCGCAGCCGCATCTCTGCCATGGTGAAGACGTTGGAGCCGAAGATGGCACCCGGCTCCTCGCCCGGCACGAAGCTGATGGCTGGAGGCACGTACGCCTCGACGTTGTTGATCGCCTGCAAACGGACGGCATTTCCGCTCAACTGAGTTCCTATCGCTGCTGTCGTCCGCTTCTTCTCGACGGACGGTTGACCGGCCAACCCTAGGGACGTCCGATGGCAAACTTGTTACGTCGCCGTCAACGCCAGAATGCGTTTGCTATCGCGGTGGCGTCATAGGCTGGTCCCATGCAGTTGGGCAGAAGGCGCGACACCACACGTGACATCGGCGTCGCCTACGACGAACACTCGGTCATCACCACCGGCGCCGAGCACGAGGCCGCCGGCGTCAAAGCGGTGATGGTGTCACTGCAACGCGGGCTGGAGTCCATGGGCGCGGTCCGCACCGCCGCCGCGCTGCTCCGACTCAACCAGCGCAAAGGCTTCGACTGCCCCGGCTGCGCGTGGCCAGAGGAACATGGCGGCCGCAAGTTCGCCGAGTTCTGTGAGAACGGGGCCAAGGCCGTCGCCGAGGAGGCCACCAAGCGCGTCGTGACGCCCGAGTTCTTCGCGCGCCATTCGGTCGCCGATCTGGAGGGCAGGCCGGAGTACTGGCTCTCGCAGCAGGGGCGGCTGACGCATCCGATGGTGCTACGGCCCGGCGACACCCATTACCGGCCGATCGAGTGGGACGACGCCTACCAGTTGATCGCCGACGAACTGCGCGCGCTGGCCAGCCCGAACGAGGCGGTGTTCTACACGTCCGGACGCACCAGCAACGAGGCCGCGTTTCTGTACCAGTTGATGGTCCGCAGCTTCGGCACCAACAACCTGCCGGACTGTTCCAACATGTGCCACGAGTCCTCGGGCGCGGCGCTGATCGAAGCGATCGGTATCGGCAAGGGTTCGGTCACGGTCGAGGACGTCACCGCGGCAGACCTGATCGTCATCGCCGGCCAGAACCCGGGCACCAACCACCCCAGGATGCTCTCGGTGCTGGAGAAGGCGAAGGCCAACGGCGCCAAGATCATTGCGGTCAACCCGCTGCCCGAGGCCGGCCTGATCCGGTTCAAGGATCCGCAGAAGGTGCACGGCGTCATCGGGCACGGCGTCCCGATCGCCGATGAGTTCGTACAGATCCGGCTCGGCGGCGATATGGCGCTGTTCGCCGGACTCGGCCGGCTGCTGTTGGAGGCCGACGATGCCGCCCCCGGCACGGTCGTCGACCGTGACTTCGTCGACGGGCATTGCGCGGGCTTCGCCGAGTACGAAGCCCGAACGCGGGCGGTCGACATCGACACGGTGTTGGAAGCCACCGGAATCGAGCGGGCGCAGCTGGAGCGGGTGGCGAAGATGATGGTCGCCTCAGAGCGCACGATCGTGTGCTGGGCCATGGGTCTTACGCAGCACAAGCACGCCGTGCCGAGCATTTCGGAGATCACCAACGTGCTGCTGATGCGCGGCATGATCGGCAAGCCGGGCGCCGGATTGTGCCCAGTGCGTGGGCATTCCAACGTCCAAGGCGACCGCACGATGGGCATCTGGGAGAAGATGCCCGAGAAGTTCCTCGCAGCATTGGACGCCCGGTTCGGCATCGTCAGCCCGCGCGAGCATGGTGTCGACACCGTGGACGCCATCCGCGCGATGCGCGACGGCCGCGCCAAGGTGTTCATGGGCATGGGCGGCAACTTCGCGACGGCCACCCCCGACACCGTGGTCACCGAGGCAGCGCTTCGCAGCTGCTCGCTCACGGTGCAGGTGTCGACGAAGCTGAACCGCAGTCATGTGGTGCACGGGGCCACCGCGTTGATCCTGCCGTCGTTGGGCCGCACCGACCGTGACATCCAGAACGGCGTGAAACAGCAGGTTTCGGTTGAGGATTCGATGTCGATGGTGCACCTGTCGCGCGGCAGCCTGCACCCGCCCAGCGACGAAGTCCGCAGTGAGGTTGCGATTGTCTGCCAGCTGGCCCGCACTCTGCTCGGCCCCGATCACCCGGTGCCGTGGGAGCGGTTCAACGGCGACTACGACACCGTCCGCGACGCGATCGCGGCCGTGGTTCCCGGGTGTGACGACTACAACCGCAAAGTGCGCGCACCCGACGGCTTCCAGCTTCCACACGGTCCACGAGACTCCCGCGAATTCCCTACCAGCACAGGCAAAGCCAACTTCTCGGTCAACCCGCTGGAATGGGTTCCCGTACCGCCCGGGCGCCTGATACTGCAAACCATGCGCAGCCACGACCAGTACAACACCACCATCTACGGGCTCGACGACCGCTACCGCGGCGTGAAGGGCGGCCGCCGGGTGGTGTTCGTCAACCCGGCCGACATCGAGTCGTTCGGCCTCAAAGACGGTGACCGCGTCGATCTGGTGTCCGAGTTCACTAACGGCGACGGACAGCTGCAAGAGCGGCGCGCGAAGGACTTCAGGGTCGTCGCCTATTCCACTCCGCAAGGCAACGCCGCGGCCTACTATCCCGAGACCAATCCGCTGGTCGCCCTGGATCACGTTGCCGCCAAGTCGAATACGCCGGTGTCGAAGGCGATCGTGATAAGACTGGAGCGGGCATGGGGCGGGTAACGGCGCGACGCCGGGTGCAGCACGTCACCGCCGACGACGCGGTGGCACGCCCGGAAACGCTCGTCGTCGAGGAACCGTTGGAGATCCGCGTCAACGGCACACCGATCACGGTCACCATGCGCACGCCGGGCTCGGATATCGAACTGGCGCAGGGTTTCTTGCTCACCGAGGGGGTCATCGGTTGTCGCGATGACGTCCTCACGGTGCGGTACTGCAAGGGCGCGGGGCCGGACAACCTCAACACCTACAACGTGCTCGACGTGACGCTCGCGCCTGGCGTGGCCATGCCCGACGTGGATGTGACCCGCAACTTCTACACCACCTCGTCGTGCGGAGTCTGCGGCAAGGCCTCACTGGAGGCCGTGCAGCTGATCAGTCGCCACGGCCCTGGCGACGATCCGTCAATGGTCGCCGCCGAAACCCTGTCCGCCATGCCGGACCGGCTGCGTCAGGCGCAGAAGGTGTTCGCCACTACGGGCGGCCTGCACGGCGCGGCGCTGTTCGATGTCGACGGCACCACGCTGGTCGTTCGTGAAGACATCGGCAGGCACAACGCCGTCGACAAAGTGATCGGGTGGGCGCTGGAGCAGGATCGGATACCGCTCACCGCGACGGTGCTGCTGGTCAGCGGCCGGGCATCATTCGAACTCACCCAGAAGGCGGTGATGGCGGGCATCCCGATACTGGCCGCGGTGTCGGCGCCGTCGTCGCTGGCGGTCGACCTGGCCAGCCAGTCCGGGCTTACCCTGGTGGCCTTCCTGAGGGGCGACTCAATGAACATCTACACCCGCCCCGACCGCATCAAACGGTAGGTCGAGGTCAGGCTGCGTTCGCGAGCTGCGAATGCCGTTGTCCGACAGGATAAACCTGCGCTGTAGGCACCGCGTCGGTGCCGATGCTCGTATCGATCGTGCGGCTGATGGCGTCCGTGACTGCGTGGGAGGCTTCGTGAGGAAGCATGTGCCCGGCCCTCGGGATGTGCACGTGTGTGGCACCGGGGATGGCGGCGGCCATGCTGCGGGAGTGCGACGGTGGGGTCACGAAGTCGGCTCCGCCGCTGATGATGGTCGTCCGAGCGCGAATCGAGTCGAGGGTGGCGTATTGGTCGTAGGACCGCAGACCGGGGAGGAACCCGACGGCGGTGGTCAGGGATGCTGCGGCCATGGCCGTATCGAACAGCGATGCCAGCGTGGCGCGCGCGTGTGTGCCGACCTGGAATGCGAGTGTGGCGCGCACGGGCTTGGTGAGTAGGCGAACTGCCCGTTGAGGTGCACGTGTCGCGAACTTGCACAGCACGTCGGTGGCGGGACTGGCCAGAAGTCGGGCGACGCCGTGCTCAGCGAGCCGGCCCGCCGCGGTGGCGACGAGGACGACTCCGTGCGGCTCCACGGGCCGATCGGCCGGAGGCAGGCCCAGGTAGGCGAGGGCGACCATCCCGCCCATCGAATGCCCCACGAGGGTGAGCGGGCCTGTCACGTCGAGTGCTGCCAGGACGTCGGCGAGGTCGGCGGCGAGCTGCTCGATGAAGTAGGTGCTTGTCGGGGCCGAATCCGACCTGCCGTGGCCGCGGTGGTCATAGCTGATGATCCGGATTCGACTGCCCCACTGCCGGGTCAGGTGACGGATCTGGCCGGCCCACGATCCCTGCTCAAGGCACAAACCGTGCAGGAGTACGACGGTGACCTCGGCGTCAAGGGGGTCTTGGTCTCGCACGGCGAGCCGCACGCCGTCGCGGACGGTGACTGTCCGTTCGGTGTCGGCCGTGCTTGAAGTACTCATGACGGAATACTCATTGATCGAGTCGTGGTTCCGTAATCGTCGGGAAGCCAGATTCCGCTCCGTAAAGGGAACGGTTTCCTATCCGCTAGGTAAGCCGCTAGCGGCCTGCCTGCAATCTCCACCCGATCTCCACGAAACCTCCAAGCTTGCGCGCGGGCGGTCGCCGAGCATCGTGGCATGCCAGAGATCCTCATCGCCTCGCTGTCGCCGCTCGGGCACATCGGACCGCTGTTGAACGTCGCCCAGGGTTTGGTTGACCGCGGCGACCGCGTGACCGTGCTGACGTCAGCCGCCCACGCCGCCAAGATCCGCGCGATCGGCGCCCTCCCGAAAGCGATACCAGCCGAGGCCGACTTCGACATGACCCGCCTGGACATCGACCTGCCCGGCCGTGCCGACACATCCGGCATCAAGCGGGTCAACTTCGACATCGTCCGGCTGTTCGTGCAGCCGATGCCATATCAGGCACAGGCGCTGTCGCAGCTGATGGCGCAGACGCAGTTCGACGCGGTCATCGTCGACGCGGGCTTCTTCGGAATCCTGCCGTTTCTGCTCGGCGATCGCGCCGCCCGCCCGCCGGTATTGTCCTACACCACAACGCCATTGATGATCAGCAGCCGCGACACCGCCCCCAGCGGCTTGGGCATGGCGCCGTCGTCAAGCGCGCTCGGGCGGCTGCGCAACGGCGCGCTGTCCGTCTTTTCGCAGAAGGTGTTGCTGCGTGAATCACAGAAGGCAGCCAACTACCTGCTGAACCGGCTGAACAGCCGCCCGCTGCCCATGTTCCTCCTGGATGCCGGGTTGTTGGCCGACCGCTACATCGCTCCGACGGTTCCCGAATTCGACTATCCGCGCAGCGATTTGCCGTCGAACGTGCGCTATGTCGGCGCAGTCCACCCGACGCCGTCGCGGGGGTTTCGCCGCCCACCATGGTGGTCACAACTCGACGGCGACCGTCCCGTCGTCCACGTCACCCAGGGCACCATCGACAACGCCGACCTGGGCCGGCTGGTGGAGCCGACCATCGAAGCGCTGGGTGGCGAGGACGTCATCGTGGTGGCGACCACAGGGGGGCGCCCCCTTTCCCAACTCCGACTGCCGTTGCCGACCAATACCTTTGTCGCCGAATACATTCCGCACGATGTGCTGCTGCCCAAGATCGACGTGATGGTCACCAACGGAGGCTACGGCGCGGTACAGCGGGCGCTTGCGGCTGGGGTGCCGCTGGTGGTTGCCGGAAACACGGAGGACAAGCCGGAGGTCGCCGCGCGGGTGGCGTGGACCGGTGCGGGCATCAACCTGAAGACGGGCACGCCGACCGCCGGCGCGATTCGTGCCGCTGTGCGCAAGGTGCTCAACGACGGGCGTTACCTGCGCGGCGCACGTGACCTCGAGGCCGCATTCGCCCGTCGCAACGGCGTTGCCGAGATCGCGGCACTCGTCGATGAGGTCATCAGCGAGCGCAGTGTGGTGGGCTAGCTGTGAACCCGTGTGCCGATCCGTTCGGCCGACCGCCCATCGAGATGTTGAGCGTGAATCTGCGGGAAGACCGCCCGAAGTCGCGTAGTCGACTACTCGTGTGCACCGCAAGGCTCCGGATAAGTCTCGGACCATGGTTACCGAACTGCAGTTCGTCGCGATAGCGGCCTTCTTGCTCTGGTGTCTCGTCAGCTCGCTGAGCGGCGTGCTCGCGCTGGATCCAGACCAAGCGCAGCTGGTGTGGCGGGAGCACGGACCCGACGGCTGGGACGGGTGGCGGGAGGCGTACTTCGCCTTGAGCCCGGCAGATCACCGGAGGCTGATGCGGCCCGAACCGGTGCTCGACCTGACGGCGCGAGCTGCGCTGCTCGACACCGTGATGGAACAAACCCGACAGCCCAGCACCGACGCCATCCAGTTCGCCGTCGTGCGGATGTCATCCGAGGCCGATCAACCGACTCTCGTGTTCCTGTCCGACCAGGTGGCGATCGCTCCGGCGACGCCGTCGGCCGACACATGGCAGGAAGCCCAGACCACGTAGCCGTCGCTTTCTCCGGAAAGGCCAGCGGATCGCGGCTGCCGTAGACTCGAAACAGGAAGCGACATTCCGCCCCGGGCCGCCGGTCCGAGGGGTTCACCGGTCTCGGCAGGTGAACCGAATCTTCACCGAATCGTGGATGCTCGGCACAGCGTGCAGACCACGGATGGGACGGATTAGCACAGGCGCATCCACACGACGCGCTCCATCCCATCGATTCAAGGATTCGAAGTGGCTATTAGCCGGGTCGCTGCCTATGCGCACCTCAGTGATGCGGACGTCGAAGCATTCGGGCGCGAACTCGATGCCATCCGCACCGACATCACCGACAGTCTCGGATCGAAGGACGCCGCGTACATCCGCCGCACGATCATGTTCCAGCGGACGTTGGACGTCGCTGCACGGCTGGTCATCGGCGTTAGCCGGAGGCGGACGGGCTGGCTTGCCGGCACGATCGCCCTCGCCGCTGCGAAGAGCATCGAGAACATGGAAATCGCCCACAATGTCAGTCACGGCCAATGGGATTGGATGAACGACCCGGAGATCCACTCCAGCACGTGGGAGTGGGACATGCCGGGTCTCTCCTCCCAATGGCGCTATTCGCACAACTACACACATCACATGTACACCAACGTCCTCGGTATGGACGACGACATGGGTTTCGGCATCATGCGCATTACCCGCGACGAGCCCTGGCAGCCGAGCCACCTGATCCAGCCGCTGAGAAACTTCTTGCTCGCGGCGATTTTCGAATGGGGTATCGCCCTGCATGGCCTGCACTCGGTGCACGACCGCGCGGCCGAGGACGACGCCCAGAGATCCGTGGAGTCAAAGGCGCTGGCCGCGAAGGTCGCACGCCAGGTATCCAAGGATTATCTGCTCTTTCCCGCGCTGAGCGGACGGCGATGGCGCAGGACGCTTTCGGCCAACGCCACCGCCAATCTGCTCAGGAACCTGTGGGCCTATGTAGTGATCTTTTGCGGCCATTTCCCCGACGGCGCAGAGAAATTCGATCCAGCCGTGGTCGAGCGCGAGACGAAGTCCGAATGGTATCTACGCCAGATGCTCGGCACTGCGAACTTCGATGCCGGACGCGCATTGGCCTTTATGAGCGGACACCTCTGCTACCAGATCGAGCATCATCTGTTCCCCGACCTTCCCGCCAATCGGCTGCCTGAAATCGCTGTGGCAGTGCGCGCACTGTGCGACAAGTACGACCTGCCCTACACCACAGGTTCACTGCCACGTCAGTATCTGCTGACGCTGCGCACGATTCACAAGCTTGCCGTCCCTGACCGGTTCCTGACGGCCACGTCCGACGACGCACCCGAGACGGCGTCGGAGCGCATGTTCGGTAGTCACACCGCGACGACGGTCGAATTCGCGCAAGGGATTGAGCGTCGCGGGTTGCGCGCTGCGCTGGAACGGCGTCGGCCGCGAACCGCCTCACGCCGGCTTCGCGCGGCCTGGATCAAGGCGCGTAGCGTATGAAGTATCGGCGGCACTTCGCATGTGACCGTTCAGAGGTTGTGTCGTCGCCGATTCGCAAATCTGGCCGGTTTCGCGGCTAGGACAGGAGCGTCGCCATGACGCAACAAGAATCCCAAACCGCCGCCGGTCGACACCCATCTCCGCCGGATTTCACGCCGCGTCTGCGAATGAAGCCGAAGGCGCCACGAAGCGGATATGTAGACGGGGCCTGGTGGCCGCGGAGTGACGATCTCACGAGCGAGCTTCCAGATCTGCTTGCAGTGCTATCGGTTCGGCTCGGCCGTATCGAGCGCGTCATGTACAACCTCGGCGAGTGGGCAGTGGCACCGCGGAAGGCCGTCGTTGGCGAGAACGCTGTCCGGCTCGACGGATACCGGCGTCAGCCGATCAACACCCTCGAGGTACTCGGCGCCACCCGCGGGCGAATCGTATTACTGGTCGTCCCGCCCGACACTGACCCGGACCAGGCTCACTCGACGATGATGGCCGCTGCCGCTCCGAACAATGACGCCACGGTCGACGGCTTGCTTCTGGTCGCTGCCGCCGATGCGGCTAACTGAGGCCGCGAAGACTTAAGCGCTCTTGTCGCGCCGCTCGGGACGCGCAGGCTTGCGCGGCACGATGGTCGGCAGGACGTTGTCCTCCACCGTTTCCTTGGTCACGACGACCTTGGCGACATCGTCGCGGCTGGGGATGTCGTACATCACCGGCAGCAGGACTTCTTCCATGATGGCGCGCAGGCCTCGAGCGCCGGTGCCGCGGTGGATCGCCTGATCGGCGATCGACTCCAGCGCGTCGCCGGTGAATTCGAGCTCCACGCCGTCCATCTCGAACAGCCGGGTGTATTGCTTGACCAACGCGTTCTTCGGCTCGGACAGGATCTTGACCAACGACTCCTTGTCGAGGTTGGTCACCGACGCCACCACGGGCAGCCGGCCGATGAACTCTGGAATCAGGCCGAACTTGATCAGGTCCTCGGGCATGACCTCGGCGAAGTGATCCTGGGTATCGATCTCGGCCTTCGAGTGCACCTCGGCGCCGAAGCCCAGGCCGCGTTTGCCCACCCGGTCCGAGACGATCTTCTCCAGCCCGGCGAACGCGCCCGCCACGATGAACAGCACGTTGGTGGTGTCGATCTGAATGAACTCCTGGTGCGGGTGCTTACGTCCGCCCTGCGGAGGCACCGACGCCTGCGTCCCCTCGAGGATCTTCAGCAGCGCCTGCTGCACGCCCTCGCCGGACACGTCGCGGGTGATCGACGGGTTCTCGCTCTTGCGGGCGATCTTGTCGACCTCGTCGATGTAGATGATCCCGGTCTCGGCGCGCTTGACGTCATAGTCGGCGGCCTGGATCAGCTTGAGCAAAATGTTCTCGACGTCCTCGCCGACATAGCCGGCCTCCGTCAAGGCGGTGGCGTCAGCAATCGCGAACGGGACGTTGAGCATCTTGGCCAGCGTCTGCGCGAGGTAAGTCTTGCCGCAGCCCGTCGGGCCGAGCATCAAGATGTTGGACTTGGACAGCTCGACCGGCTCGGCGCGGGTGTCGCGCATCTTCTCGCCGGCCTGGATGCGCTTGTAGTGGTTGTAGACCGCCACTGCCAGCGTGCGCTTCGCGGTGTCCTGACCAATTACATAGCCCTCGAGGAAATCGCGGATTTCGACCGGCTTGGGCAGCTCGTCGAGCTTGACGTCGTCGGCGTCGGCAAGTTCCTCTTCGATGATCTCGTTGCACAGATCAATGCATTCATCGCAGATATAGACGCCGGGGCCCGCAATGAGTTTCTTAACCTGCTTTTGACTCTTCCCGCAGAACGAGCACTTCAGCAGGTCACCGCCGTCTCCAATGCGCGCCATGGTGGTGGGGTCCTACTTTCCTGTTTGCAGTCGGTAAACAGTACGTTCTTGGGTTACCTCAGGTACTTGGTCCCGACGCTACCCGCTTGTTCCGGCGCGATGCGACCGATAAAGCCGAATCGCGTCGGTGGTATTTATCTGTGTTCCGCAGAACATATCGTCTGACTCCCCCCATGACCCCGCGGACGCGCCACCGTGTCCCTGGCGTGTCGCCAGCGTTATCGGACCGAGAGGGCAGTCCCGAACGGCCGTAGAGTTGCGCCGTGGTGTTCGCTCTGCCCCACGATACCGTGCTGATCAGTGACGGCGGCCTGGCAACCGAGCTCGAGGCCCGCGGCCACGACCTGTCCGACGACCTGTGGTCAGCTCGGCTACTCGTCGATGCTCCCGAGGAGATCGTCGCAGTACACGCAGCGTTCTTCCGCGCGGGCGCGGTATTCGCCACGACCGCGAGTTACCAGGCTTCCTTCGACGGTTTCGCGGAACGCGGAATCGGACGTGACGACGCCGCTCGGCTCTTGCGACGCAGCGTCGAGCTGGCCAAGACAGCCCGCGACGAGGTGGGCGGGGAAAGGTGGGTGGCCGCGTCCGTCGGTCCGTACGGCGCTGCGCTGGCCAACGGCGAGGAATACGTCGGTCGCTATGGGCTGACCGTCAAACAGTTGATGGACTGGCACCGCCCGCGGCTGGAGGTTCTCGTCAACGCCGGGCCCGACGTACTGGCGGTCGAAACGATCCCCGACATCGACGAGGCCGAGGCGGTGGTCGCGCTGGTGCGCGAGTTCGGGGTGCCGGCTTGGCTGTCTTACACCATCGAAGGGGCGTCGACGCGCGCCGGGCAGTCGCTCACCGACGCTTTCGCGCTCGCCGCCGACGTGCCGGAAGTCGTTGCGGTGGGCGTGAATTGCTGCGCACCCCAAGACGTCGAGCATGCGGTCGGAGTGGCCCGGGAGGTGACCGGCAAGCCGGTCGTCGTCTACCCCAACAGCGGCGAGGAATGGGACGGCGCCCGTCGAACGTGGATCGGACGATCGCATTGGTCTGCCGAACTCGCGCCGCGATGGGTGGTCGCGGGAGCACGCATCATCGGCGGATGCTGCCGGGTACGGCCATCGGATATCGGCCAGATCAAGGATGCTGTCGCGAATTGAGGCACATGCCTCATGTGCCGAGACGCCCCAAACGAGGACCGTCAGGTGACCAAGACATACCAACCAAGGAGTCACCATGACGCACAAACCGCACGCAAAGAGCCGGATCGCGGCGACCACCATGCTGGCCGCCGGCGCCCTAGTCGCCGGGGCGCTGGGCACCCCGCCAGCCGACGCCAACGCCGACCTCTTCGTTGCCCTCGCCTGGTCGTGGAAAACCAGCGTCCCCGGCTTCGCCAATAACCAGCCGGACAGCGAAAGCGCCAGATTCGCGGCGCTGAGGAATTGCCAAGATGTCAACGGCGGCAACAACTGCATCTGGTACGGCAGTTTCAGAAACGAGTGCGCCGCGCTGGCAATCGATGAGTACGAGGTGTGGGTCACCGGAGCCGGTCCGGATGTACGGATAGCCGAACAGAAGGCCCTTGCTCAGCTGCCCGGCGGTCGCATCGCGGTGTCGGGTTGCGCGCAAAACAGCCAACCCGCTCCCCCGCGCAAGGTGCCGTTCACATTGGCTCCGCCAGCCCCCGCGCAACAGTGACAGACAGTCCCGGCCACCGGGGGCCTGGCATATAGCGGCAGAGACGCCGTCCGCCGATCCTAGGCCGTCTGAGCCGAGAGCTTGCGGTACTCCAGCACCGTGTCGATGATGCCGTAGTCCTTGGCCTCGGCGGCCGTGAGGATCTTGTCGCGATCGGTGTCCTTGCGGATGACCGCGGCGTCCTTGCCGGTGTGGTGGGCCAGCGTGGTCTCCATCAAGGTCCGCATCCGCTCGACCTCTCTGGCCTGGATCTCGAGGTCGGAGAACTGGCCCTGGATGACGCCGGAGAGGGCGGGCTGGTGGATCAGCACCCGCGCGTTCGGCAGCGCGAGGCGCTTGCCCGGACTTCCGGCGGCCAGCAGCACGGCGGCCGCCGACGCGGCCTGTCCGAGGCACACGGTCTGGATGTCGGCGCGCACGTACTGCATGGTGTCGTAGATCGCCATCAGCGAGGTGAACGAGCCGCCGGGCGAGTTGATGTACATGGTGATGTCGCGGTCGGGATCCAGCGACTCCAGCACCAGCAGCTGCGCCATGATGTCGTTGGCCGATGCGTCGTCGACCTGCACGCCGAGGAAGATGATGCGTTCCTCGAAGAGCTTGTTGTACGGGTTGGACTCCTTGATGCCGAAGCTCGAGTGCTCGACGAACGACGGCAGGATGTAACGCGCCTGCGGCTGCATCCGGGGATCCGTGTAATCGGTCATGATGGCGAAACTCCGTTGATGTGGGCGCTGGTGATGATGTGGTCGACGAACCCGTATTCGAGGGCCTCCTGCGCCGTGAACCAACGGTCGCGGTCGGAGTCCGTCTCGATGCGTTCGAGCGTCTGGCCGGTGAACTCGGCGTTCAGCCGGAACATCTCCTTTTTGATGACCGTGAACTGCTCGGCCTGGATGGCGATATCCGCGGCGCTGCCGGTGACGCCACCGAGCGGCTGATGCATCAAGATGCGGGCGTGCGGCAGCGCGTAACGCTTGCCCTTGGCGCCCGCGGCAAGCAGGAACTGAGCCATCGAGGCGGCCATGCCCATTCCATAGGTGGCGATGTCGCACGGCGCCAGCACCATCGTGTCGTAGACGGCCATGCCCGCGCTGATCGAACCGCCGGGCGAGTTGATGTAGAGGTTGATGTCTTTGGTTGGGTCCTCGGCGGCCAGCAGCAGAATCTGCGCGCACAGCCGGTTGGCGATGTCGTCGTCAACCTGCGATCCCAGGAAGATGATGCGCTCGGCGAGCAACCGCTCGTAGACCGAGTCGACAAGATTGAGGCCCTGCGAGGCGCCACGCATATCCGTCACGACTGGATACCTGCTTTCTTTCAAAGTCTTGGTACTCACCGACACTAACCAACCTGCGCCGCCGCGCACTCCCTAGACAGCGCCCGTTCGCTCAGAGCGTCACTTGGCGTCGGCGGTTGCCTCTTCAGCCGGGGTCTCGGCCTGCTGCTCGGTGGACGGGCCGAAGAACTCCGTGGTGTCGATCACGTTGCCGTCGGTGTCGGTGACGGTTGCGCCGTGCACCACCGCGGCCACTGTCAGCCCACGCCGGACGTCGGCGAACATCGCCGGCAGCTGGTTGTTCTCCTGCAGGTAGCCCAGCAGCTGCTGCGGCTCCAGACCGTACTGCCGCGACATCAGCACGAGCCGCTCGCTGAGGTCGTTCTGTCCGACCTGAATGTCGAGCTTGTCGGCGACGGCGTCCATCAACAGCTGAGTCTTGACTGCCTTCTCGGCGTTGCTGCGGTTGTCCTTGTCGAACTCCTCGCGGGTGCTGCCCTGCTCGACCAGTGCCTCGGCGAACCGCTCCTCGTCGTGGTCGAGGGTGTGGATCGCGTTGTGCAGTGTGTCGTTGACCTGAGCCTCCACGACCTTCTCGGGCAGCGGGACATCGACCTGCTCGAGCAACACCTCCAAAGCCTTATCGCGGATCTGCTCGGCCTGCTGGATGCGCTTGACCCGGCTCACCTGCTCGGTGAGGCTGTTGCGCAGTTCGTCAATCGTGTCGAATTCGCTTGCCAGTTGGGCGAAATCGTCGTCGGGCTCGGGCAGTTCGCGTTCCTTGACCGACTTGACGGTGACGGTCACCTGCGCCTCCTCGCCGGCATGGTCACCGGCGGCCAGCGTAGTGGTGAAGACGCGGCTCTCGCCCTCCTTGAGTCCGATGATCGCGTCATCGAGGCCCTCGATCAGCTTGCCTGAGCCGACCTCGTGGGACAGCCCCTCGGTCGCGGCCTCCGGCACCTCGTTGCCGTCGACGGTGGCCGACAGGTCGATCGAGACGAAGTCGCCGCTTTCTGCAGCGCGTTCGACGCCTTTGAGCGTGCCGAACCGGGCGCGCAGATTTTGCAGCTCGGTGTCGACCTCTTCGTCGTTCACCTCGATCGGGTCGACGGTGATCTTCAAGCCCT
>NZ_DASSCY010000058.1:0-11325 GCF_035697385.1 Mycobacterium sp.
GGGCGACAACAGCGACGTGTTCCTGGCCGACTCCGCAACGGTGGTCAAGGACTGGCACCTTCCCCCGCGCGCACGCAAACCGCAACGCTGGGTGAAGCTCACCGGCACGCTGGCCGCCGGCGGGCTCAAGCAGGGCGTGTACGCGCTCTACGAACCACCCGCACCTGCGGGGCTCGCCGACAATCCCGACCGAAGGGCCGCGGGCAACGCCGAGATCATCGCCGTCGACGACCCGACCATCCCGACGGAGGTGACGATCTGCGAGCGGGAGCCGAAGGAGGGCGGACCTTTTGCGCAGGTGCCGTTCGCGCTGACGCCGGGTGCGCCCATTGCGACGAAGAAGCTGCGCGAGTCCATCGACGGCGCCGCCGCCGACCTGGCCGCGGGCCTTCCGGCCTTGCCCGACAATGCCATTGCCGACGTCCTGCTGCGCCGTCATCCGCGCACCCGCAGCGGCGCCCCGCTGCCGCACACCGGTGACAACACTGCCGACATCACTGCGGCCCTGCTCGACCTCGATTCGTCCTACCTGGCCGTGCACGGACCACCGGGAACCGGCAAGACCTATACGGCGGCCAAGATCATCGCCGGGATGGTCAACGACCAGCGATGGCGGGTCGGGGTGGTGGCACAGTCACATGCCGTCGTCGAGAACCTGTTTCGCGAACTCATCAAGGCGGGCGTCGACGCGACGCGGATCGCCAAGAAGGCACACGGCGACGGCGCCACCTGGCAGGAAATCGACGAAAAGTCGTACGCGGGCTTCATATGCGACCACGCCGGCTGCGTAATCGGCGGCACCGCATGGGATTTCGCGAACGACACCAGGGTCGACGCCCGCAGCCTCGACCTGCTGGTGATCGAGGAGGCCGGCCAGTTCTGCCTGGCCAACACCATTGCGGTGGCGCGAGCGGCACACAACCTGATGCTGCTCGGCGATCCGCAGCAACTGCCGCAGGTCAGCCAGGGCCACCACCCCGAACCGGTCGACGCGTCGGCGCTCGGCTGGCTGGTTGACGGCGCCCGGACACTGCCCGCGGAACTCGGTTACTTCCTGGATCGGTCGTATCGAATGCATCCCGCGGTGTGCGAGCCGGTGTCGCGGCTGTCCTACGAGGGCAGGTTGCACTCCGAGGAAAGCCACACCGCGGCGCGACGACTCGACGGCCGTGCGCCCGGTGTGGAGGTGCTGACGATCTCGCACGACGGCAACTCCACCAGCAGCCCTGAGGAAGCGGCGGCGATCGTGGCGGAGACGCAGAGCCTGCTCGGCTCGATTTGGACCGACGAGGACGGCACCCGCGACCTCAACCAAAGCGACATCCTCGTGGTGGCGCCGTACAACGCCCAGGTGCTGTTGCTGCAAGAGCATTTCGACGCCGCCGGGCTGCCCGATGTCGCGGTCGGGACCGTCGACAAGTTTCAGGGCAGGCAGGCGCCGGTGGTGTTCGTGTCGATGACGGCGTCATCGATTGACGACGTGCCGCGCGGAATCTCGTTCCTGCTCAACAGGAATCGCCTCAATGTGGCGGTCAGCCGCGCGAAGTACCTCAGCGTCATCGTCCGCTCACACGCGTTGACCGACTACCTGCCGTCCACGCCGGAGCGCCTGGTGGAGCTGGGCGCGTTCCTGACGCTCACACCGTGTGATACACCGTCGGGATGAGCTTGACGGACCAGCTGGCCGCGATTGCGGGCACCGCCCATGTCAGCACCGATCCCGACGTGCTCGATGGCCGCAGCGTCGACCACACCGGCCGCTATCGCGGTCATGCCGCCGCGCTGGTGCGGCCCGGCTCGGCCGATGAAGTGGCGGCGGTGTTGCGGGCCTGCCGCGACGCCGGCGCGTTCGTCACGGTGCAGGGCGGGCGTACCTCGCTGGTGGCAGGCACGGTGCCCGAACACGACGACGTGCTGCTGTCGACCGAACGACTCACCGAAATCGGCGAAGTCGATGTCGTCGACCGTCGCATCCAGGTCGGCGCGGGGGTGACGCTTGGGGCGGTGCAACGCGCCGCGGCGCAGGCCGGTTTGGTTTTCGGTGTCGACCTGGCGGCCCGCGATTCCGCGACGGTGGGCGGTATGGCGTCGACGAACGCCGGCGGGCTACGCACCGTGCGCTACGGCAATATGGGTGAGCAGGTCGTCGGACTCGACGTCGCGCTGCCCGACGGGTCGGTGGTGCGCAGGCACAGCCAGGTCCGGATGGACAACACGGGATACGACCTGACGTCGCTGTTCGTCGGCGCCGAAGGCACGCTGGGCGTCATCACCGGGCTGGATCTGCGGCTGCACCCGACACCGACGCATCGTGTCACGGCAATCTGCGGGTTCGCTGATCTGGACGCGATGGTGGAGGCCGGGCGGTTGTTTCGCGATATGGACGGCATCGCAGCGCTGGAGCTGATCGACGCGCGCGCCAGCGCGCTCACCGCCGAGCACGTCGGCGTTGCCGCGCCGGTCGAGGGCGCATGGCAAATGCTCATCGAATTGGCCGCCGACACAGACCAAACCGAGCGACTCGCCGACGCACTCGACGGCGTTCAGTTGTGCGGCGAGCCGGCAGTAGGAGTCGATGTCAACGCGCAGCAGCGGCTGTGGCAGGTCCGCGAATCGGTGGCCGAGGTCCTCGGCGTCTACGGCCCGCCGCTGAAATTCGATGTGTCACTGCCGTTGTCGGCGATCAACAGGTTCGCGACCGAATCGGCTGAACTCGTCGCCGAGCATGCGCCGGACGCAATCCCGGTGCTGTTCGGGCATATTGGCGAGGGCAACCTGCACCTGAACGTGTTGCGCTGCGGGCCCGATGCGGAGCGCGAGCTGTACTCGCCGATGATGGACTTGATCGCAGGCAGCGGCGGCAACGTCAGCTCCGAACATGGCATAGGCACCCGCAAGCGCGATTACGTCGGGATGTCGCGGTCGGACGCCGACATCGCCGCGATGCGCGCAGTGAAGCACGCCTTCGACCCGACGGGATTCCTCAACCCCGCGGTGCTGTTCGGCTAGTCGCGGCCCGGCGCGGAGTGTCTGCCGTAGCTCGACGCATCGTCGGGGTCGTCGCGCGAGTGCCTGCCGTTGGACTCGAACCAGAACTGCCGGGGCTCGGGTCGATCCTCGGACTGTTGGTGGCGTGCTGGGCGCTCGTAGTCACCGCGCTGCTCGGGGCGCGCACGGGGCAGCGGCTGGAACCGTTGCTCTTCGTCGACGTGGAATCCGTTGTGCGCGTAGCCGATCGGTTCGACCGCGGGTTTGGCAGGCGGATCGCCGAGCAGCTCGTCGAGAATGCCGCGCCATTGTTCGCGCCGCGGCTCCGGCGGGTCGGCCGGAGCCGGGTCGGGCGGCGCCGGCTCAGGTCGCTCGGGTTCGGCTTCGAGCTCGTCCCCCTGCCCTTCGGGCGGGTGGTGCCCCCACTGCCACGACTCGACCGGCGCGCTATGCCATGTCTCTGCCGGAGCATGCAGCAGATGCCCGGCGCGCGAACGCATCGGCTCGGTGTCGCCCTCGTCATCGACCGCCCGCACCGGTTCGGGTTCGCTCCAGGCGGGTTCGGGTTCGTCCCAGGTGATCGTGTACTCGACGTAGTCGTCATCGTCGACGAAAGCGTCGTCCCCGCCGTATTCCACCGCGTGCCCTGCGTGAGGGTCCACGTCGTCGGCACGCGGTGCGGGCACCAGCCGCTGCAGGTTCTGGTTCCCGAAGCCCAACAGGAACAGCGCGGCGACGACACCGAACAACGCGAAGAAGGCAGGCAACAGCATCGACTGCGACATCGCCGCGGCGAACGGTTCGTGCAAGAACGCGGGCAGCCGCGTCACCGAACCTTCGCCCTGCGGCGCCTGGTTTTGCATCTGCGGCATCTCCGCACCGATCCGCGAAGTCATGAACGCCGCCATACCTGCGCTGCCCAGCACCGACCCCACCTGGCGGGTGCCGTTGTAAACCCCTGAACCCGCACCGGCCAGCTGGGCGGGCAGGTTGCGCGTGGCGGTGGCCGCGAGCGGTGACCAGATGAACGCCATGCCGATACCCGTTGCCGTCACCGGCAGCACCAGCCGCCAGATCGGCGTCGTCGGGGTCATCTCGATCGACAACCAGGTCATCGCGATCGCCAGCACCGAGAAGCCGAAACCGATCACCGGCCGCGGATGCGACCGGTCGACGATCCTGCCGACCAACGGCGCAAGCACACCCGTCGCGATAGCCATCGGCGCGATCAGCAGCGCAGCGCGTGTCGGCGACAGGCCGCACACCGCCTGCGCGAAGAACATCACCGGCAGCATCATCGCGGTGACGACGAACCCGATCGTGGCCACACCGAGGTTGGACAAGGAGAAGTCGCGGTCGCGGAAAATCATGAGCGGAATCAAGGGCTCGTTGCTGTTCACCGATTGCCAGATGACGAAAGCCGCCACGAAGCCGATGCCGCCTGCGATGGTGCCCCAGATCCACGGCGCCCAGTCGTGCGCCTGCCCCTCCTGCAGCGCGAACACGATCATGAACATGCCGATGCCCGACAGCAGCACGCCGGCCAAGTCGAAGCGGGGCTTCTCGGTGGGCAGGTCAGGGATCAGCCACACCGCAAGACAGAGGCCGATGACACCGATCGGCACGTTGACGAAGAAGATCCACTGCCAGCCGAGCCCGTCGACAAGTACGCCGCCTGCCAGCGGACCAACCAGCGTGGCGACCCCGGCCGTCGCGCCCCACACGCTCATGGCCACGCCGCGGCGTTCGGCCGGGAAAATCCGCGTGATCGTCGACAGCGTTTGCGGTGTCAGCAGCGCCGCGCCGATGCCCTGCACGACCCGGGCCGCGACCAGCATCCCGATGGTGTCGGAAAGGCCGCACCACAGCGAAGCCGCGGTGAAGACGGCCAGGCCCAGCAGATAGAGGTTTCTGGGCCCGTACCGGTCGCCGAGCCGCCCGGCTAACAGCAGCGGCACCGCGTAGGCCAGCAAGTATGCGCTGGTCACCCAGATGACAGCGTCGTAGCTGGCGTCCAGCTTCTCCATGATGGCCGGATTGGCGACCGCGACGATGGTCGCGTCGACCAGGATCATGAAGAACCCGACCAACATCGCCCACAGCGCGTGCCACGGGTTCTCGCTGTTGGGGATGATTCCTGGCCGCACTCCACGAGCGCGGCTTGCTTGCCGGGTAGTCAGAGTCTCGAACATCTCGGGTCGACTAAGTGAACAACGATTCAGCCGACGCTACGTACCTGGGAGTGCCCCGACAAGTCCGGGGTCACCTGCGAAAGCGTCAGGCGGGCTCGGCGGCGTCGCCGGTGACGTCGTCCTTGGTTTCGGCGGCCGGTACCCCGACCGCTAACAGAGCCAGCAGAGCGATCACCATGCCGACTGTCATCACCAAGGCTAGCGCCACTTCGTCGTTGCCGAGCGCGCCGACCAGCGGTGCCACGGCAGCACCGAGCCCGAACTGACCGGCACCGAGCAGCGCGGCCGACGTCCCCGCGGCGTCGGGATGCCGGCTCAACGCCACCGCAGGCGCGTTGGGAATCACCAAGCCCATCGGGGCCAGAATCGCCCAGACCGGCAGCACGAACCCGGCGAGCCCGCCGATGTGACCGACCGCAAGCCCGACGAAGATCACCCCGGCGACAGTTGCCGCCACCAGCGCCCACAACACGATGGTCTGCGGCGAGAACCGTCGCAGCAGCACGACGTTGAATTGCGTCGCACCGATCAGGGCGACTGCGCCGGCGCCGAACACCAGCGCGAACATCTGCTGGTCCAGGCCGTAGTGGCCCTGCAGCACGAACGACGCGCCCGCGATGTAGGCGAACAAGGCCGACATGCCGAGCGCGCCGACCAGCACCAGGATGATGAATCGGGCGTCCCGCAGGAGCTCTAGATAGGTGGCACCGATGCTGCGTACCTTCAGCGGCCTTCGATGCGAATCGGGAAGGGTCTCCGGCAACGCCAGCGCCGCAACCAAGAGCAGCGCCGCGCCCATCACGACCAGTGCGGCGAACACCCAGTGCCAAGAGGCTTTCAGCAGCACCGCGGCGCCCAGCGACGGCGCGACCACCGGCGCGACGCCCAACACCAGCATCAGCCGCGACAGCACGGTGGCCGCGGTCGACTCGGCGAACAGATCACCGACGACGGCGATCGCGACCACCATCGCGGCGGCCGCGCCCATGCCCTGCAGGCCGCGGGCGATGCCGAGCAAGGCGATGTTCGGTGCGAACAGGCACAGCAGCGACGCCACCATGTGCAGCACGATGCCCGCCATCAGCGGCCGCCGGCGCCCAAGCGAGTCCGACAGCGGGCCGACGATCAGCTGCCCGAGGGCCAGGCCGACCAGCGTGCCTGTGAGCGTGAGTTGGGCGACCGACGACGACACTCCGAGTTCATCGGAGATCTGCGGCAGCGCGGGCAGATACATATCGATGGTCAGCGGGCCCAGTGCGACCACGGCGCCAAGCACCACAATCATCCGAACGCGGCCGGGCGGTTCCCCCGTCGCTGGCTCCGGACGCGCCACCGACTCCGATCCTGCGGTCAGGGATTCGGCGGTCGTCAGGTCCACGTCGGGGGATACTGCCATGCACGTAGTTAGCACCGCATATCAATTTTTTCTTCCCCGCTTCTCAGACAGTGAGCGCGATCACTGTCGGGCACCTGCCGCCCGCTCCCGTTCGTTAACAACGCGTTAGCCTGAAGGCCAGCCGTAACCACGACAGAGGGGCCGCATATGAGCGCTCGGTCAAGCGCCAAGAGCCAGCTGCCGGCTACTACTGAAGACAACCCCGGCGCCACGGCGAAGGTGCTTTCGCAGATCATCGAACGCGGCGCCCGCGTGCAAGCGCCCGCGGTGAAGGCGTATGTCGATCGACTGCGCGATCACAATGCCGATGCGGCGCCCGCCGAGGTCGTCAAGAAGCTCGAGAAGCACTACCTCGCCGCGGTCATGGCCAGCGGTGCGGCGGTCGGCTCTGCTGCGGCCATCCCTGGCATCGGCACGTTGGCGGCCCTGTCCGCGGTCGCCGGCGAGACAGTGGTGTTCATGGAGGCGACGGCGGTCTACGTGCTCGCGCTCGCCGAGGTGTACGGGATCCCCGCCGATCACCGGGAGCGGCGCCGCGCGATGGTACTGGCGGTACTCGTCGGCGAGGACGGCAAGCACGCGGTCGCAGATCTCATCGGGCCCGGCCGCACCAGCGGCGCCTGGATCGCCGACGGAGCGGCGACGTTGCCGCTGCCTGCCGTGTCGCAGCTGAATTCGCGCCTGATGAAGTACTTCGTCAAACGCTACGCGCTCAAGCGCGGGGCGATCGCGTTCGGCAAGTTGCTACCGGTCGGCATCGGCGCCGTCGTCGGCGGGGTGGGAAACCGGCTGATGGGTAAGCGAATCATCGCCAACGCACGCAAGGCGTTCGGCAATCCGCCGCCGCGCTGGCCCGCCGCTCTGCACGTGCTGCCGGGGCCGCGAAACTAGCAGTTTTACGACCACAACGACCATAAGGGCGTTGGCATGGTCTGCCCGTTGCCAGAGCGATAGCCTTTAGGCGGCGAAAGAGCGGGTAACCGCAAAAAGTGGCGAGCGTTTCAGTGCGCTTGCGTGAAGCGAAGAATCGAGGCGAGTAGCTACCGTGAGCTCACCTTCACCATTCGGTCAGAACGAGTGGTTGGTCGAGGAGATGTATCGCAAGTTCCGCGAGGATCCCTCGTCGGTAGACGACAGTTGGCATGAATTCCTAGTCGACTACTCCCCTGAATCCCCTGAACCAACCGCCGAGACGCGAAGCACCGGCGGCAACGGAAAACCATCGGCCGCGCCAACTGCGCCGCCAGAACCAGCGCCCGCGCCGCCACCTGCGACCGCGAAGGGCAATGGGGCGGCGGCTCCCGCGAAGGCGCCGCAGGCCGAAAAGGCGCCCGAAAAAGCACCAGAGAAGGCGCCCGAGAAGGCGCCCGAAAAAGCACAGGCAAAGGCACCCGCGCCAAAACAGGCGGAGGGCGACGAAGCGCAGGTCCTGCGCGGAGCAGCGGCGGCCGTCGTCAAGAACATGTCGGCTTCTCTTGAGGTGCCGACTGCAACGAGCGTGCGCGCGATCCCGGCCAAGCTGATGATCGACAACCGGATCGTGATCAACAACCACCTCAAGCGCACCCGCGGCGGGAAGATCTCGTTCACCCACCTCATCGGCTACGCGGTGGTGCAGGCGGTCAAGAAGTTCCCGAACATGAATCGCCATTTTGCCGAGGTCGACGGCAAGCCCAATGCGATAACCCCCGAACACATCAACCTCGGGCTGGCCATCGACCTGCAGGGCAAGGACGGCAACCGGCAGCTCGTCGTCGCCGGCATCAAGAAGGCCCAGGCCATGCGGTTCGGCCAGTTCATCGCCGCCTACGAGGACATCGTGCGGCGTGCGCGCGACGGCAAGCTGACCGCCGAAGACTTTGGTGGCGTGACGATTTCGCTGACCAATCCCGGCACCATCGGCACTGTGCACTCGGTGCCGCGACTGATGCGCGGCCAGGGCGCGATCATCGGCGTCGGCGCAATGGAATACCCCGCCGAGTTCCAGGGGGCCAGCGAGGAACGCATCTCCGAGCTCGGCGTCGGCAAGCTGGTGACGTTCACGTCCACCTATGACCACCGCATCATTCAGGGCGCCGAGTCGGGCGACTTCCTGCGCACCGTGCACGAATTGCTGCTGTCGGACGACTTTTTCGACGAGATCTTCCGCGAACTCGGCATCCCGTACGAGCCGGTCCGCTGGCGCACCGACAACCCCGATTCCATCGAGGACAAGAACGCCCGCGTCATCGAGCTGATCGCGGCGTACCGCAACCGCGGCCACCTGATGGCCGACATCGACCCGCTGCGGCTGGACAAAGGCCGGTTCCGCAGCCACCCGGACCTCGACGTGCAGACCCACGGCCTGACGCTGTGGGATCTGGACCGCGAGTTCAAGGTCAACGGCTTCGCCGGTGCCGAGCACAAGAAGCTTCGCGACGTGCTCGGGCTGCTGCGTGACGCCTACTGCCGCCACGTCGGCGTCGAATACACCCACATCCTCGAGCCCGAGCAGCAGAAGTGGCTGGAGGAGCGCGTCGAGGTCAAGCACGACAAGCCGACCGTCGCGCAGCAGAAGTACATCCTGTCCAAACTGAACGCCGCCGAGGCCTTCGAGACGTTCCTGCAGACGAAATACGTTGGGCAGAAGCGATTCTCGCTGGAAGGCGCGGAAACCGTCATCCCGACGATGGACGCGGTGATCGACCAGTGCGCCGAGCATGCGCTCGACGAGGTGGTCATCGGTATGCCGCACCGCGGCCGGCTCAACGTGCTGGCCAACATCGTCGGCAAGCCGTACTCGCAGATCTTCAGCGAGTTCGAGGGCAACCTGAACCCGTCGCAGGCGCACGGCTCCGGTGACGTCAAGTACCACCTCGGCGCGACCGGTAACTACATCCAGATGTTCGGCGACAACGACATTCAGGTGTCGTTGGTGGCCAACCCGTCACACCTGGAGGCGGTCGACCCGGTGCTGGAAGGGCTGGTCCGGGCGAAGCAGGACCTGCTCGACAAGGGCGACGGGCCGGACGGTTTCACCGTCGTGCCGCTGATGCTGCACGGCGACGCGGCGTTCGCGGGCCAGGGTGTGGTGGCGGAAACTCTGAACCTGGCCCTGCTACGCGGGTACCGCACCGGCGGCACCATCCACATCATCGTCAACAACCAAATCGGTTTCACCACATCGCCTTTCGATTCAAAGTCGTCGGAATACTGCACCGACGTCGCGAAGATGATCGGCGCGCCGATCTTCCACGTGAACGGCGACGACCCCGAGGCCGCGGTGTGGGTCGCGAAGCTGGCCGTGGACTTCCGGCAGAAGTTCAACAAGGACGTCGTCATCGACATGCTGTGCTACCGCCGTCGCGGGCACAACGAGGGCGACGACCCGTCGATGACGCAGCCGGCCATGTACGACGCGATCGACCTCAAGCGCGGTGTGCGCAAGACCTACACCGAAGCGCTGATCGGCCGCGGCGACATATCGATGAAAGAGGCCGAGGACGCGCTGCGTGACTACCAGGGTCAGCTCGAGCGCGTGTTCAACGAAGTCCGGGAGCTCGAGAAGCACGAGATCGAGCCCAGTGCGTCAGTGGAATCCGACCAGATGGTGCCCGCCGGAATGAACACGGCGGTCGACAAGTCGCTGCTGGCCCGCATCGGCGACGCATTCCTGTCCGTACCCGACGGCTTCACGGTCCATCCGCGGGTCAAGCCAGTGCTGGAGAAGCGCCGCGAGATGGCCTACGAAGGCAAGGTCGACTGGGCGTTCGCCGAACTGCTGGCGCTCGGGTCGTTGATCGCCGAGGGCAAGACGGTTCGGTTGTCCGGCCAGGACACTCGCCGCGGCACGTTCACCCAGCGCCATTCCGTGGTGATCGACCGCACGACCGGTCAGGAGTTCACGCCGCTGCAGCTGCTGACGGTCAACCAGGACGGAACGCCGACCGGCGGCAAGTTCATGGTGTACGACTCGGCATTGTCGGAGTTCGCCGCCGTGGGCTTCGAGTACGGCTATTCAGTCGGCGATCCCGAAGCACTTGTGTTGTGGGAGGCCCAGTTCGGCGACTTCGTCAACGGGGCGCAGTCGATCATCGACGAGTTCATCAGCTCGGGCGAGGCCAAGTGGGGACAGCTCTCGGATGTGGTGCTGCTGCTGCCGCATGGTCACGAGGGTCAGGGACCTGACCACACGTCGGGACGCATCGAGCGCTTCCTGCTGCTGTGGGCCGAGGGCTCGATGACGATCGCGATGCCGTCGACACCGGCCAACTACTTCCACCTGCTGCGCCGCCATGCGCTGGACGGGATCCACCGGCCGCTGATCGTGTTCACGCCGAAGTCGATGCTGCGCAACAAGGCTGCGGTGAGCGACATCCGCGACTTCACCGAGCAGAAGTTCCGGTCGGTGCTGGAGGAGCCCACGTACACCGACGGCGACGGCGACCGCAACAAGGTGAAGCGAATCTTGTTGACCAGCGGCAAGATCTACTACGAGATGGTGGCACGCAAGAACAAGGATCAGCGCGACGACGTGGCGATCGTGCGCGTCGAACAGCTGGCGCCGCTGCCTCGACGGCGGCTGGCCGAAACGCTTGACCAGTACCCGAACGCCGACCAGTACTTCTGGGTGCAGGAGGAGCCGGCCAACCAGGGTGCGTGGCCGAACTTCGGTCTGGCGCTGCCGGAGGTGCTGCCGGAGAAGTTGACTGGCATCAAACGGATTTCGCGGCGCGCCATGTCGGCGCCGTCGTCGGGTTCGTCGAAGGT
>NZ_DASSCY010000059.1:0-50438 GCF_035697385.1 Mycobacterium sp.
CAGCATGTCGATGCACTGCTGGCGGCGCGCGAAGGCGGGACTTTCGTCGGCGACGGCGGCCAGCGCGTAGACGCCTGCCACGCGCACTGCCACATCCGATCCGCCGAGCTGATTGGTGGCCGCGCCGAAGCGCTGTTCGAATTCTCTTCGCTCCGAGCCCTTTTGGCGCCGGTACACTACGACGAGGGCGACCGCAACCGCGATCCCCGCGATCGCGGGAAGGGCTGCCTTGACGACGTCGACGGCCGTCGCGGCCCCGGCGTCCATCACGAAGGCACCGCTGATCGCCCGCGTCGCCAGCGCGCTCAGGATGAGCCCGATGAGCACAGCCGCCGCCACCGACGCGAACAACGGAACGCGCGCGGTGCGCCGACGCCACGTGATGAACCAGCTGCGGGTCGCGCCACGAAGGGTCTGGGCCGGTCTGAACGCCCACGCGACCAGGCCGCAGGCGATGACGCCTACAAGTACCGCGGCAGCGACGCGGATGGCCAGACGATCCGACAGCGGGCCTAATAGGTCCGCCACGGCGGGTATGCCGAGGGCCCAGAACGTCGCCCAGCCTGCGGCGCCAGCCGCAGCAACGACCAGGACCGCGACCAACAGGGGCGGGGCGTTACGCAATAACCGAGGTCGGCGCAGCGCCGGATCGGCCTGGATCTGCGGTTCAGGGCGCTCAGGTCGGTTGGGCTGTGCGAGTTCGTCAATGGCATCTGCGAGCCGCTCAGGCATGCTGCCATCGTCTCATTCCGAACCGGGTGCTTCCTGCGCCTTTCTGCGCCGGAACGCCACAGCCGTCCCTGTAGTTTCACATCGGGTACAAATCGGCGCGCCTGCGCACACACCTGCCCAGATCGGCTAGCGTCAAACGCCGTGACCACCGCCGAACCGGCTCAATTCCGCGAAGCGGTGGCGGCGATGAATGCCACCACCGTGCGACCGGAAATCGAGCTCGGCCCGATCCGCCCGCCGCAGCGGCTGGCGCCGTTCAGCTACGCGCTGGGCGCTGAGGTCCGGCACCCCGAAACGGCGATCGTGCCCGAGCGCTCAGAAGGCGACGCGTTCGGCCGGCTGATCCTGCTCCACGACCCCGAAGGCGCCGAGGCCTGGGACGGCACGATGCGGCTGGTTGCCTACATTCAGGCCGACCTGGATTCCAGCGAGGCCGTCGACCCCCTGCTTCCCGAGGTGGCCTGGAGCTGGTTGGTCGACGCGCTGGAAGCGCGGGCCGAGCATGTCACCGCGCTCGGCGGTACCGTCACCGCCACTACGTCGGTGCGCTACGGGGACATCTCCGGCCCACCGCGCGCGCACCAGCTGGAGCTGCGGGCCTCGTGGACGGCGACGTCACTGGAACTGGGCCCGCACGTGCAGGCATTCTGCGAGGTGCTCGAGCATGCCGCCGGCCTGCCCCCGACCGGGGTCACCGATCTGGGCTCTCGCACGCGCGCTTGAGATGACCGACGAAGTAGTCAACGAGACCGATACCGAGCCGGAAGCCACGCCGCTGCTTGCGCCGCGCGACGGTGTGCCCGAGCTGTCGGTCAGCGCCAGCGAAATCAAAAGGGCTGCAGATCTTTTGGGCTCGGGCAACGGACCGTTCGCGGTCGACGCCGAACGGGCGTCGGGCTTTCGGTATTCGAATCGCGCGTACCTGTTGCAGATCCGCCGGGCAGGGGCGGGCACCGTGCTGATCGACCCGGTCAACCACGGCGGTGATCCGGTGACGACGCTGGCCCCGATCGCCAAGGTGCTGGCGACCGACGAGTGGGTGCTGCACGCGGCAGACCAGGATCTGCCATGCCTGGCCGAGATCGGCATGACGCCGGTGAAGCTGTATGACACCGAGTTGGCGGGCCGGCTTGCGGGCTTCGACCGGGTGAATCTGGCCACCATGGTGCAGCGGCTGCTCGGCGTGCAGTTGATGAAGGGCCACGGCGCGGCCGACTGGTCGAAACGTCCGCTCCCCCACGAATGGCTGAACTACGCGGCGTTGGACGTCGAGGTACTGCTGGACCTGCGCCACGCCATCGCCGCGGTGCTCGAGGAGCAGGGCAAGCGTGACTGGGCCGCACAGGAATTCGAGCACCTGCGCATCTTCGAGGCGGCTCCGACGCGGCGCGACCGGTGGCGTCGCACCTCGGGCATCCACAAGATTCGTGACCCGCGTGCGCTGGCAGCGGTGCGCGAGTTGTGGACCACCCGCGACCACATCGCCCGCCGCCGGGACATCGCGCCGGGACGAATCCTGCCCGATGCGGCGATCATCAACGCCGCCAGCGCCAACCCCGAGACCGTCGAGAAGCTGACCGAACTGCCGGTGTTTGGCGGGTCACGGCAACGCCGAAGCGCGCAAGTGTGGCTGGATGCGCTGGCCCGTGCGCGCAGCACCGAGGATCCGCCGCAGGCTCAGGAGCCGTCGAACGGGCCGCCGCCCGCATCCCGGTGGGCTCGTCGCAAACCAGAGGCGGCGGCGCGGCTGGAGGCTGCTCGCGCCGGCCTTACCGAAGTGTCGCAACGGGTTTCGGTGCCGACGGAGAACCTCGTCTCCCCCGACGTGGTGCGCCGGTTGTGTTGGGATTGGCAGCCGGTCGAGAACACCGCGGCAGCGGTTGACGACTTCCTGCGTGAGGCGCTGGTGCGGCCGTGGCAGCGTGAGCTCGTCGTCCCGGTGCTCACGGAGGCGCTCACACCACCGGAGGATGACGGCTAGCGCCGCTCACGATTTAGCTGTGGCAGTATGAGCCTCGCCAAAGGCGACTGCGGACCGAGGAAGCCGGTGTAAAACCGGCGCGGTCCCGCCACTGTGATCGGGTAGCCATGCCCGAGAGCCAGATACTCACCGTGGTCGCCACCTCAACTGACTGGGGCGGATTTCTCCAGGGAGGACGACTATGCGTGTGTTTTGTCTATTTCGTGCCTGGGCTGTTGTCCTGTCGACCGCCGCGCTGCTGATAACCGGATGCGGTTCTGACGCCCGAGATCCCGCTGCTGCAGACCACAGTTCTCCTCAAGGCTTTCCGGTCACGGTGATCAATTGCGGTGTCACCACAACGTTTGACCGACCACCGATCGGTGCCGTCGCGCTGAACCAGCACGCGATCGAAAACCTGCTAGCGCTCGGCCTGGAGAAATCGATCCGCGGCACCGCCTATCTGGACGACCGGATCCTGCCGCAGTACCAGCCCGCATACGAGGCGATTCCAGTGTTGGCCGACGAGTACCCCTCATACGAGGCGCTGCTGGCCGCCGAACCGGATTTCGTCTACGGCGGCTTCGCCAGCGCTTTCGACGAGAAGGAAGGTCGCGGCCGTCAGCGGTTTGTCGATGCGGGCATCGACACACACCTCAACGTCGAGGAATGCACCAGCGGGCCGGTGGCCATGGCGCAGCTTTATGACGAGATCCGCAGCATCGGAACGATTTTCGGCGTGCAGGACCGGGCTGAGCAGGAGATTGAGCGGCTCCGTCGCACGCTCAAAGAGGTCGACGCCAAGGTCGACGGCGCGCAACCCGTACGCGTCGCGGTCTACGACAGTGGCGAAACAACGGTGTACACCGCAGGCGGGCATGGGATCAGCAACGAGGTGATCAAGGCCGCAGGAGCGGTAAACCTGTTCGCCGACCTGCCCAAGCTATGGGCCGACGTGTCGTTCGAGCAGTTCGCCGAGCGCGCACCAGACGTCATCGTCATCTACGACTATGGCGACCAGCCGGTGGAGCACAAGAAGAAGTTTCTGCTCGAACACCCTGTGCTGCAGCAGGTTCCAGCCATCCGGAACAAGCAGTTCGCCGTGTTGCCGCTCTCGTCGGTCGTCCTCGGCGTACGAGTGCCGGGCGCCGTGAAGTCCCTTGCAGAACAGTTGCATCCGGGCCGCTTCCAGTGACCGTCACAGAAGTCAGCGCACCGACGACGCCGACCCGCGCACCGGCTGCCCGGCGGCTGCCATTTCGCGCGGTGCTCGTGATGCTCGCGGCACTCTTGGTGGCGACGATGACGACGGGGATCGCGGCCGGATCAGTGCCCATCGCGTTCGACCAGGTGTGGGCCATCGTGTTGCACCACATCCATCCGACGCTGATCGAACCGACCTGGCCCGCGGTGCGCGAATCGATCGTGCTGGAGGCCCGGCTGCCCCGGGTGGTTCTGGCTGCGGCGATCGGCGCAGGCCTGGCCATGTGCGGAATGGCGCTGCAGGCCGTGGTTCGCAATCCGCTCGCGGATCCGATGCTGCTGGGCGTCTCGTCCGGCGCCTCAGTCGGCGCGGTCGGCGTCCTGGTCTTCGGCGTTGGGGTGTTCCCGTTCTTCACGCTTCCGCTGGCCGCCTTCGGAGGAGCCCTGGCTGCCCTGGTTGCGGTGTACTTTCTCGCGAGGACCGGCGGTCGGATGACCACGGTGCGCCTCATCTTGGCCGGGGTGGCCGTTGCGGAGGTGCTGTCCGCCCTCGCCAGCTACCTGATCATCTCCTCCGACGATCCGCACAAGACGCAGTCCGCGGTGCGGTGGATGCTCGGCGGCCTTGGCGGGACAACCTGGCCGATGGTGTGGATTCCCGCTGCCGCCGTGCTGTTCGGGGCGGTGATTCTGCTCGCCGTGACCCGGCCGCTGAACCTGCTCTACACGGGCGAAGAAGCCGCCACGGCGCTCGGCCTCGACGTACATCGATTCCGCGCCGGGGTTTTCGTGGTCGTCGCGCTGATGGTTGGTGCGATGGTGGCGGTCAGCGGCGCGATCGGATTCGTCGGCCTGATCATGCCGCACGTGGTGCGGTTGCTTGTCGGTGCTGATCATCGTCGCGCGCTTGTCGCCGCCGCATTGCTCGGTGCGTCATTCCTGGTGGCGTGTGACATCGCTGCACGCACCATCACCGCTCCCGAAGAACTGCCGGTCGGTGTGCTCACGGCGCTGATTGGCGGGCCGTTCTTTTTGTGGCTCATGCGCCGTAGGACCTCGGCATGAGCGGCGAGCTGACGATCGAGAACGTGTCCGTGTCCGTCGGTGCAAAAACGTTGGTGCGCAACGTCTCACTGCGGGTCGCGCCCGGTGAGGTGGTGGCGTTGGTGGGTCCGAACGGCGCGGGCAAGACCACGCTGCTGCGCACGCTGTATCGCGCCCAGCGACCCACAGCGGGCCGGGTGCTGCTCGACGGCGATGACGTGTGGCGCACGCCCGCCAAGAAGGTCGCCCAACGGCTCGCGGCGGTATTGCAGGACACTACAGGCGATTTCGAGCTCACGGTGTTCGACGTCGTCGCGATGGGCCGGACGCCCCACAAGCGGGCCTTTGAGGGCGATACCGACGTCGACCGCGCCATCATCGGAGAAGCATTGTCGGCGCTGGACATCGCCGATCTGACGAATGCACCGTTCAGCAGATTGTCCGGCGGACAGAAGCAGCGCACGCTGATCGCGCGGGCCTTGACGCAACGGGCAGTCACGATCGTGCTTGACGAGCCGACGAATCATCTCGATCTGCGACATCAACACGACGCGCTGCACCTGTTGCGCCGGACCGGCACCACTGTGGTCGCCGCGTTGCATGACCTCAATCTGGCCATCGCCTACTGCGATCGCATCTGCGTACTCGACGCTGGTGAAATCGTTGCCCTTGGCGTCCCCGCCGAGGTGCTCACCGCCGACCTGATCGCGGATGTCTACGGTGTCGACGTGGACATCGCGCATCATCCGCGGATGGCCGTGCCGCAGATCACGGTGATCCCGAGAGTAGCGGAGTGCATATGAACATCTCCACCGCTCTGTCTGAGATCTCTTCGTACGGCGAGTTTTTCACCATCACCGTCGGCGGTGCCGACGCGGGCTGGCAGCCCGTTCGCCGGTTCTACGACAACGGCTGCTCCGAACTGATCGACGCCACCACCGCGCGTTACGACACCGCCGACGTGCGGATCGGTGCCTCCATGGTCCAGTTCAGTCACGCGAGCAGGCTCTGGTCACCGGTCCTGGCGTGCGCGCTCGTCCACGGTGTCGTCCCTGACCTGACGCAGCTCGAACGCGCCGACGACGCAGCGCGGTTGCGCCTGCCGGATCCGATTGGTGAACCCGTCGACCGCGACGATCCGCCACCGGACCTGCTGTACCGCATCGTGGTGCAGCGGCACCTGGAACCACTTGCCGCAGGGCTGCGCGTCAAGATGGCGTCCGGATTACTGTTCGGCAATGCCGCCTCCGCACTGGTCGGGGCGTCTCGGGCGTTGCAGAATGCGCGGCCCGATCTGCGCGAGCCGGCCACACGGCTCACCGAATCACTGCTGGCGACAGGCAAACTCGGCAACGCCGGAGTGATCACTGGTCCGAATCTGGCGTTTCGTCGCCGCAGCTGCTGCCTGTACTACCGCACGCCGACCGGTTCGAAATGCAGCGACTGCGCATTGAGGTGAGTCGGGCGAACGACCGGGCCCCTCACCACCGCACGGGCAGTTCGGTCAGCCCGCCTGCCAACGTGTCAGTCCGCACCCTCAACGTCTCGGGGTCGACCGCGAGACGCATCGAGGGATACCGAGAAACCAGTTGCGAGAACACAGCTTGCAGTTCGATACGGGCCAGTGGCGCACCGATGCAGTACCGCGCGCCGTAGCCGAAGGCGACATGGCCGGCAGCCGACCGGGTGATATCCACCCGATCCGGTTCGCCGAATACCGCCGGATCATGGTTGCCCGCACCAATATCCAGAAGGACTAACTCCCCCGCCTTGATGGTGACCCCGTCGACGTCCAGGTCGGTGCGCGCGTACCGGACCATCGCGCCGCCACCTGCTCGCGCGGCCCGCAGGGTCTCCTCGACGGCGTTCGGAACCAGACCGGGGTCGTCGACAAGTGCCTGCCATTGGTCGGGGTTGGCCAAGAGCATGAAAGCGGTCAATCCGATTTGGACCACTGTGGTTTCGTGGCCGGCGAAAAGCAGAAACATCGAGTGCTCGGCTACCTCGTCGTCGGTCACGCCGTCGGTTCCGGACAACCGGGAGATCACGTCGTCGCCGGGATTGTGTCGCTTGGCGGCGACGAGCCGCTGGCCATAGGCGAACAGTTGTTGCAGCCCGCGTTCGGACCGATCGTGGTCGCGGGTGTTGGCCGCATCGTCGGTCCAGCGACGGAATTGGTCGCGGTCCTCGTAGGGCACCCCGAGCAGCTCGCAGATCACCAGGATCGGCAGCGGTACTGCCAGCGCCGCATGGAGATCGGCCGGTGACCCGTGCTCGGCCAGCTCGTCGAGCAACTGCTCTGCCATGGCTTCGATCCTCGGGCGCAGCGCCCGCATGTGTTTAGGCGTGAAGTGCGGCTGCAACAGCGTGCGCAACCGCACGTGATCGGCGTGCTCGGTGGCGAAATTGCCCATCGGCCCGCCGAATACGGCCGATTCGCCAGTCCGGGCCGCGGTTTCCGGCTCTGGGTGGGCGCGGCCGAGCCGATGGTCATCCAGCAGCCGCCGCACTTCAGGGTGACGGGTGATGAGCCACGCCGAATCGCCCACATCGGTGCGAACCCGGTGTACCGCGCCCTGCTCCTGCAGCTCGCGAAGCTGCGGCGCGACCTGCAGCGGATGCGTCTGCTCGAAGGGCAGCTGCGTCTGGGCGACCATGGGAGCCTCCAGTTCGACGGCTTGTATAAAGCTACTTGTATAGTCTGACCTAAACAAGAGGAGATTCGTGCGATGACAGTGGCTCGCCAACCGGCTCGCGCGGTGTCAACTCGCGAGCAGCCGGTCCGGCGGTTGGCCCGCGCCGAGCGTCGCGAGCAGATCCTCGACGCGGCCACCCGCGCGTTCGCCCGCACCGGGTTCACCGCGACCGGCCTTGACGACGTCGCCGCCGAAGCCGGCGTCACGCATGTGATCCTCTATCGACACTTCGCCTCGAAGACCGACCTCTACCGCGCGGTGCTGGATCGCGCCCGCGCTCGGCTGGCCGACGCGGTCGGGGCCGACCACTACGACGAGGAGACCATCCCCGGCCTGTTGAGCGCCGCCGCGGCCAATCCAGATGGATTCCGGCTGCTGTTCCGCCATGCCGCCAGGGAACCGGCTTTTCGCGACGTGGTCGACAGCATCCGGTCCACCTCGATTGAGGTCGCTCACCACCACCTGACCGAGCGGATTCCGGCCGGACCCTGGCGAGACTGGGCGGCGCGTCTGGTCCCCACCGTCACCCTCGAGGCCGTCATCGCCTGGCTGGACATTGGCCAACCGGAACCCGACCGCGCCGCCGAACATATTTGGCGCGCAATCGAATCGGTGATCGACTCGGCGAATCCCGGCTGACCGGGCGAGCCAGCGCCGTCGGGCAGTTCCGAGGATTTAAGTTCTCATTGGAACCTCCGTCCAGGTAGACGTGCGCGCTGAACTGACTTCATTCGTTGCGGCGGGCGGAAAAGCGAAGCGTCTACCTGGTCGTATGCGGGATTCTCATCGAAATGGCCGGAGCGTTTCTCGCCCATCTTCGTGGCGGTTCCTCGAACCGGGACCCAACTGCTAGGTCACAATTTCCTTAAGAAATTCTTAGTTTTACCTTAACTTTCTTATTTATCGGTGTAACGTGCTCGACGATGACGCCACCTAATCGTTCGCGCAAGCACTCGGTTGTCCTCGGTGCCGGCATGGCCGGTCTGTTAGCCGCCCGCGTGGTATCGGACTTCTACGAGACGGTCACGATCGTCGAGCGCGATACTTTGCCGAGTGATCCCGTGCAGCGCAAGGGGATCCCGCAAGGGCGGCACGTCCACGCGTTCACGAGTGGCGGTTCGCAAGTGTTGGGTCGGCTGTTTCCGGGGCTGCTCGACGAACTCGTCGATGC
Organism: Mycobacterium sp.; assembly: GCF_035697385.1. Taxonomy (GTDB): domain Bacteria; phylum Actinomycetota; class Actinomycetes; order Mycobacteriales; family Mycobacteriaceae; genus Mycobacterium. The sequence goes on from NZ_DASSCY010000059.1 coordinate 8,807, forward strand.
GGGAGCGAACGTATGGGATGACGGGGACCTATCTCGCATCTGCTTCCGCTTCGGCGGCTATGAGTTCAAGAACTCTGGCAGATTCGCAGACCCGGTTGCGTCTACGACGTATCTGGCAAGCCGCCCTTTTCTTGAAGCCCATGTACGGCGGCGAGTTCGGGCGATCGACAACGTGCTGATACTCGACGGCCATGATGTCGTGGAGCCAGTCGCAGATACGCCGGCCCGCGTCACCGGCGTTCGAGCGGTCAACCGTGAAACTGGTGATGCGACCGTGCTCAACGCCCAGCTGGTGATTGACGCAATGGGCCGTGGCGCGTCCACGCCAGCCTTTCTCGACAGTCTGGGCTACGGCAGGCCCGCAGAGCAGCGGTCCGGGACCCGCGTGGTCTACGCCAGTCAGCTGATGCGCATCACCCCAGATATGGTCACCGAGAAGCTGACACTTGCGGTGCCCGGCGAGGACCAGCCGGCCGGTGGCGGGATCTTGCTCTGCGAAAACGACACCATGGTCGTCACCGTGAGTGGTATTCACGAGCACCAACCACCCACCGACCTGGCCGGAATGCTCCACACTGCCGCACAATTCGCGCCACCCTCGGTGCTGGCAGCGCTGCACGCGGGCACGCCCCTTGGCGAGGTGTCCATCTATCGCTACCCCGGCAGCATGTGGCGACGCTATGACAAGATGCACCGATTCCCGGCCGGGCTACTGGTATTCGGCGACGCGATCGCAAGCTTCAATCCCAGTTATGGCCAGGGCATGACAATGGCGGCGTTGCAGGCCCTAGCGCTCAAGGGCTGTCTAGCCCGTGGGGATGCCGACCTGAGTCGGCGGTTCTTCACCGCCGCCGCCAAGCAACTCGACATGATTTGGCAGGCAAACCGGCTCACCGGCGAATTCGCCCCCGCTTCAGGCCAGCGTCAACGCCGCCGTGCGCGCTCGCTGTCAAGGCAGTTGCAGCGACGGCTGATGAACTGGTGGATGGAGAAGATCATGACCGCCGTCGAGAACGACATCGCGATCGCCGAAACAGTTTTCCGGGTACGCAATTTCACTGACTCTCCGAATCGGCTGCAAGACCCAAGGTTTCATGCGCGCGTGGTCGTGACGAACTTGCGGCGGCACCGCACGTCCCTTTCGGCCTCAGGTCTGCCCCGGCCGCCTCGCAGAACACGAAGCATCGCCGAATCGCCGAAAAGCTAATGGGGACGCTGATTCCCGACAGTCCCACCCATGAGACAGGACAACCCGCGTGCTTGACGTGATTTATCGCAAGGCCCGTACTCGCGTCGCCGACCTCGCTGCCACGCTCAGCGATGAACAGTTACACACACCGGTACCTGCGACACCGAGATGGACGATGCACGAGCTATTGGCACATTTGGTCGGATGCGCCGCCGATGCGGCCAGCGGACGGGTGGACGGAGCACCGGGCGAACAATGGACGGCACGCCATGTCGAGGAACGCCGGCATTATTCGATTGGTGAGCTCCTCGACGAGTGGGGCCGCATCGGCCCGGCAGCCGAGTCCACCCTGACGGACGAACAGATCTTCGGACCCAATATGGCCGCAGATGCGATCTGCCATGAAGCAGACCTTCACGAGGCACTGGGACTTCCTCGCGTAGACCGCGAGCACTGGCAACCCTTCCTCGAAGTGATGATGCTGTTCCTCGGAAAACAGCTCCGACACAACAGGACGCTGATCATCCGCGATGAGCAAGGGCAGCAATGGAGTTGCGGTTCGGGAGAGCCCGCGACGCTGCTACGGGCGGACGGCTACGAATTGCTGCGCGCGACACACAGTCGCCGTTCGCAACGACAGATCGCCGCGTGGAATTGGACACCCGCACCGGCCGAGCAAATGATCAAGCGCTTCGGATTATTCGGCCCACGCTACGACGATCAACCCGTCCCTCGCGATTGACTCGTTCTGACTGATGCGCGGCCACGTCATGGCGGGCGGACCACGGGTCCTGTCCGCAACGGCGAGCTGAAACTGGTAGCTACAAGCCCTTATAAAGCACGAACGTTCCTGCCGAGGCTGCGGCCAGGCGCACGCTGTCGGCATGCGCTGATCTCCCCGGAGTTGCAGCGCCAGAGTTAGTCGAGGCGCTCGCTGACTTCGCGCTCAGTGACGGCGGCGCCCTGCGCTGCCACCCATCCGGTGATCTGGCGGGCGACGTTGCGATCGGTCAGGCCAACGTCGGCGAACACCTCGCCACGCGACGCCTGTGCGAAAAACTCCTGCGGCAGCCCGACATCGCGGCATGGCACGTCGATTTCGGAGCGGCGCAGCGCCGCCGACACGGCCGAACCGACGCCGCCGGTCACACCGTTGTCCTCGAGGGTCACGACTAGCTTGTGCGCGGTCGCCAGCTCTGCGATCGCTTCCGGCACCGGCAGCACCCACCGCGGGTCGACCACCGTCACACCGATGCCCTGATTGCGCAGCCGCTCGGCGACGGCCAGCGCCATCTTCGCGAACGGCCCGACCGCCACCAGCAGCACATCCTCGGAAAGTCCCTCGGTTGGAACCGCGAGCACGTCGACACCGCGGCGACGTTCTACCGCCGGAATGTCCTCGCCGACATCGCCTCTCGGGAAGCGGATGGCGGTAGGCCCGTCATTGATGTCGAGCGCTTCGCCGAGTTCTTCACGCAGCCGGGCACCGTCGCGCGGCGCGGCGACCCGCATGCCGGGAACGATGCCCAGCATCGACAGGTCCCACATGCCGTTGTGGCTGGCGCCGTCGGGTCCGGTAACGCCCGAGCGGTCGAGCACCATGGTCACCGGCAGCTTGTGCAGCGCCACGTCCATCATGACCTGATCGAACGCGCGGTTGAGGAACGTCGAATAGATCGCGACGACGGGATGCATGCCGCCCATCGCCAGCCCGGCCGCCGACGTCATCGCATGCTGCTCGGCGATCCCCACATCGAAGAACCGATCGGGGAACCGCTGCCGGAACTTGGACAACCCGGTGGGGCCTGGCATGGCAGCGGTGATCGCGACGATGTCGCGCCGCTTGGCACCGTAGGCGATCAAGGCCTCGGAGAATGCAGAGGTCCAGCCCGGCCCGGGAATCGACGTGGCCAGTCCGGTCTCGGGGTCGATGACCCCGCAGGAGTGCATCTGGTCGGCCTCGTCGTTCTCGGCCGGCGGGTAGCCCATGCCCTTGCGGGTGACGACGTGCACGATCACCGGCGCGTTGAAGCCCCGCGCGTTGCGCAGCGCGCTCTCCACGGCGTGTTCGTCGTGGCCGTCGATCGGCCCCACGTATTTGATGCCGAGGTCGGTGAACATCACCTGCGGCGACAACGCATCCTTGATGCCCGCCTTGATGCTGTGCATGCACTGATAGCAGATCTCGCCGATGAGCGGCACGCCGCGCACCGCCTTGCGACCTTCCTCGAGCACCTTCTCGTAGGCCGGCTGCAGCCGCAGCCCAGCCAAGTGCTCGGCGAAACCGCCGATCGTCGGTGCATAGCTGCGGCCGTTGTCGTTCACGACGATCACCACGGGCCGCTGTGACGCGGCGATGTTGTTCAGTGCTTCCCAGCACATGCCGCCCGTCAGCGCGCCGTCGCCGACCACCGCCACCACATGCCGGTTGCGGTGCCCGGACAGCTCGAACGCCTTGGCAAGCCCATCGGCGTAGGACAAAGAGGAGCTGGCGTGGCTGGACTCCACCCAGTCGTGCTCACTCTCGCTGCGTGACGGATAGCCCGACAGGCCGCCCTTCTTGCGCAGCGTGTCGAAGTCGTGGCTGCGTCCCGTCAGCATCTTGTGCACATAAGCCTGGTGGCCGGTGTCGAAGATGATCGGGTCGTGCGGCGAATCGAACACGCGGTGCAGCGCAAGCGTGAGCTCGACGACACCAAGGTTGGGGCCCAGATGTCCGCCGGTTGCAGCGACCTTGTGAATCAGGAATTCGCGGATTTCCTGCGCCAAATCGCTCATTTGCGACTGTGACAGGTGCTGCAGATCGGCGGGCCCGCGGATCTGTTCGAGCATTAGGTCAGTGTACGCACGCGCTCCTGGCTCAGTCCTGTCGAGCGTCGTAGATGTCGGGCACACCATCGTGATCGGCGTCGGCGGTCTCGATTGCCTCGATGCGACGATAGGCCGCGTTGCGGCTCACCAATACCAAAGACGCCAGTACACCTGCGATAACGGACCCGACGAGCACACCGACCTTGACGTCAGCGCCCGCCGCGGTGCCGTGGCCAAACGCCAGCTCACCGATCAATAACGACACGGTAAAGCCGATGCCGGCCAGTAGCGACACGCCGAGAACGTCGCGCCACGCCAGCTCGTCATCGAGGCTGGCGTGCGTGAATTTGGCCAGTAAGAAGGCGGTGGCGAACACGCCGAGGGGTTTGCCGATGACCAGCCCGAGGATCACGCCGTCGGTTAGCGGATCGAGCAGCGACGCGCCGAGACCGGACCACCCCCCAACCGTCACACCGGCGGCGAAGAACGCGAAGACCGGCACCGCGAAACCCGCCGACGCGGGCCGCATAGCGTGTTCGAACAGTTCCGCCGTCGGGTGACCGAACCGGCCCAGCACCGGGACGGTGAAGCCGAGCACCACGCCTGCGACGGTGGCATGCACACCGCTGGCGTGCACCAGCGCCCATGCGGCGATCGCCAGCGGTGCCAATAGCCACCAGTGGTGCACACCACGCTGTACGGCCAACCCGAACAATCCGATCGGGATCAACGCGAGCGCCAGTGGTCCGAGCGACAGATGGTCGGTGTAGAAGACGGCGATGACGGTGATCGCGAGCAGGTCGTCCACGACCGCAAGCGTCAGCAGGAACGTGCGAAGCGCGGTCGGCAGGTGCGTCGACAGGACAGCAAGAACCGCGAGCGCGAATGCGATGTCGGTCGCGATCGGTACCGCCCAGCCACCAAGATTCTCGGGTCGATCAGCCGCCAGATTGATCGCAATGAACACCGCGGCCGGCACGACCATCCCGCCAATAGCCGCGGCGATCGGCAGCGCAGCCTTGCGCGGATCACGCAGATCGCCGGCGACGAACTCGCGCTTGAGTTCGAGTCCGACGATAAAGAAGAAGATCGCAAGCAACCCGTCGGCGGCCCACTCCGAGTTGCTCAGGCGCAGGTGCAGCGATTCGGGCCCGATCGTGAACTCCGATATGGCGCGGTAGGCGGCCGACCACGGCGAATTGGCCCATACCAGCGCTGCGCCTGCGGCCGCCAGTAACAGCAGGCCGCCGACGGTCTCCTGGCGCAGAATCTGGGACAACCGTTGCGATTCCGGCCACGAGCCGCGCGTCAGCAATCGCAAATTGGTTGGCATCGGCCCGATCTTAGTGACTATGCCGCCGCGGATCAGCTCGTTAAACGCTGGTGGGTAAGGCCCGGCGCGAGTAGATTCACGCTTGGTGCGCCGGGAAGTCTGGTCGGCAGTCAGTTGACCGACTCGTGAAAGGCTCCTTGTGCACTCTCATCCGGCGCCGCCGATCCCGGGCTCTCAACTTCGCTTTCCCCTTGACGCAGCGCGAGTTTCGCCGGTGCATGCTTCCCTTAACACGGCCGTAGGGAGCTGATATGCACGCCGAGGACATGGCCGAGGAATTTCCGGTGATAAGCATCGACTCCAACGCGCTGGACGCGGCCCGCACGTTGGCCGAGCACCGGTTGCCCGGGATCGTCGTCACCGACTCGTCGGGGTCGCCGTACGCCGTCTTGCCCGCGTCCCAGGTGGTGCGGTTCATTGTGCCGACGTACGTCCAGGACGACCCGTCGCTGGCAGGTGTGATCAACGAGTCGTGGGCCGATCGTGCGGCGGAGAAGCTGGGCAACAAAAAGGTCCACGACGTGTTGCCGGAACACCTCACCAACGTGCCGGCAGCCAATGCGGATGACACGATCATCGAAGTGGCCGCACTCATGGCGAGATTCAGGAGCCCGTTGATCGCCGTCATGAAGGACGGCAAGTTGCACGGTGTGATCACTGCGTCGCGGCTGCTGGACGCCGCGCTGAGGACTTAATCCCTATGGCAGCCATTGCGATCACCACATTTGTGATCGCCTACATCCTGATTGCCAGCGACCGCATCAACAAGACGCTGGTGGCCCTTTGCGGTGGGGCGATCGTGCTCGCTCTTGGGATCGTAGGCGCAGACGATGCCTTCTTCTCACACGAGACGGGTATCGACTGGAACGTCATCTTCCTGCTTTTCGGGATGATGATCATCGTCGGCGTGCTGCGGCAGACCGGCGTTTTCGAATACATCGCGATATGGGCCGCCAAGCGCGCCAACGGCTCTCCGCTGCGGATCATGATCTTGCTGGTGCTGGTGACCGCCTTCGCATCGGCCCTTCTGGACAATGTCACCACGGTGCTGCTGATCGCACCGGTCACGCTGTTGGTATGTGAGCGGCTCGCGATCAACGCGGTGCCGTTCCTGATCGCAGAGGTTCTCGCCTCGAATATCGGCGGCGCATCGACCCTCGTCGGCGACCCCCCGAACATCATCATCGCCAGCCGGGCAGGCTTGACGTTCAACGACTTTCTCATTCACATGACACCGATCGTGTTGATCGTCATGGTCGCTTTCATCGCCTTGGTGCCGCTCATCTTCCGCGGATCCTTCGATGTCGATCCTGCGCGCGTGGCCGACGTGATGACACTGAACGAGCGCGAGGCCATTCAGAATCCGCGCCTGCTCGTCAAGTGCGGACTTGTTCTGATCGCGGTATTCGCCGCATTCATCGGGCACTCGGTGCTGCACATCGAACCCTCCGTGGTCGCGCTGCTGGGCGCCGGCATCTTGATCCTGATCTCCCGGCTCGAACAGCGCGACTATCTGGCCAGTGTTGAGTGGGAGACGCTGCTGTTCTTCGTTGGGCTTTTCGTCATGGTTGGCGCGCTGGTAAAGACCGGCGTTGTCGAACAGTTGGCCCGGTCGGCAACCGAATTCACCGACGGCAACGGGTTACTCACGACGATGCTGATCCTCGGCATTTCCGCACCGGTGTCCGGCGTCATCGACAACATTCCGTTCACCGCAACGATGACGCCGATCGTCAGCGAGTTGTCAGCGAGCATTTCTGATCTGGCACACCCGGATGTGCTTTGGTGGGCGCTTGCGCTGGGCGCCGACTTCGGTGGGAACCTTACGGCGGTGGGCGCGAGCGCCAATGTCGTCATGCTCGGAATCGCCCGCCGCGCAGACAATCCCATCTCGTTCTGGGAGTTCACCCGCAAAGGTGCGCTGATCACGGTGGTGTCGATCGTGCTCTCTGCCCTTTACCTCTGGCTGCGCTACTTCGTCTTCGGGTAGAAGGGAAACGGATGTCGGTCGCGCTAACGATCGTGCTGATCGCCTTCTGCGTACAGGGATTGGTGAGATTCGGAGTTGGATTCCTCGTGCCGTACGACACCAGGATCAAGCGGATCTCGTCCTATTACGTGCACGACGGCCGCATCATCAGCATCTACGACAGGCGTCACCCTCGTCATCATCGTGGCGCTCGTCATTCTTCTGTTCTTGGTCGACATGCAGGAACTCAGCTTCATCACGGGTCTAGTCGTCGGAATGCTCATCATTCAGATCTTCTTCCACCGCTTCGACCAACCGCTTGACCCAGAGAAGGCACCCGAATCGGGTGCTCCCCCAAGGAAAATCATGTCGTACGCAATCCAAGCTTCGGCCGGGCCTCGCGTGGCGGGAGATTATCGTGATGGCTGCGCTCTTCGTCTGGGCGCTGTATGCACTCATTGCGCATCTGCTCGCATAGACGTTCAGCGCTCGGCGTAGACGGCTCGCTCGATCTCCGATACCGGTTCACTCCTGCCTACCGGCTGGAGGTAGCGAACCGCGTATTCATCAGGGCCAACTTGCTCGATCTCACGCCAGCCATATTCGGCTAAGAAGCCTGCAGCCTGTTCTGGGTGGAGCCCAAACTGCCAGAGTCCCTTTTCCACGACGAAGTCCTGGTAGGCCGACTGCGCCCCGTACATGGCCTGCCCCTCCAGAAAGTCCTAGCGAACCAACGTTAACGCCAGGCCGCTGCCGGGCGCGGCGCCAGCCAGATGCTCCATCGTCTTGCGAACGGCGGACTCAGTCAGGTATTGCGTCACCGCCTCCCAGACGTAGAACGTGCGCATCCCCGGGTCGAAACCGTTCCGGGCCAGACAGTCTGCGAGATCATCGGTTTCGAAGTCGACCGGCAGCAGCCTCACATCGGGTGGCACCCGGCCGAAGCACCGCCGGACCGCTGCGGCCTTACGGTCGATGTCGGCGGGCAGATCGACTTCGCAAACCGGAATCCCAGCGAGCTCGGGTAGTCGGTACGCGCGCGTGTCGTAGCCTGCGCCCAGAATGACAACGGCATCAATGCCTTTCGTGATGGCGTATAGCAGTTGATCGTCGATGTAGCGTTTGCGGCACAAGAAGCTGGCCCAGCCGCCGTGCATTTTCTTCTCGGTCGCGCCGATCAGCGCCCTCCGTACAGGTGCCCACCGCGCGAGCGTTGTGACCATACGCCCGGCGGCCGGAAGCAGCCTCTGCGCCCACGGGTCGTGCACGAGAGGGGCGGATTCGTATTGGTCGGCGGCGACGATGACCATCGGGCCGAGCGCGGTCTGGGCAGCAGGTTTTTTCACGGTGTGCTCCTGGGTCGCTGAGACAAAACGCCGACCAGGCTTCTCGGCACACCAACAAACAACGTAGTAGCGCATCCGGCTGAACTGCGAGGCCGCTCCATGCGGTGCCGTCAGTTTCCATTTAATCGGTCGACTCGAGCGTAGAATTCAGCACATCGGTCACGCGGCGGCGAGGCGCTGATCGCCGGAGAGTTGCACGCCACACGTGCTACCCGAACTTCGGAGCGTCCACATGGGCACACGTTCGCCCGAGAAACTCCCAACCTTGTCTAGGCGCGCCCGCCGGCTCATCATCGTGGGCCTCGGCCTCCTCGTATTGCTCGTCATTGGCCCGCAGCTGGTGGACACTTACGTCGATTGGTTGTGGTTTGGTGAAGTCGGTTTTCGCAGAGTGTGGATCACCGTGTTGCTGACCAGGATCGCGACGTTCTTCGCGGTGGCGGTGGTAGTGGGCGGCGCCGTGTTTCTGGCCATGCTCGTGGCCTATCGCTCGCGGCCTGCCTTCATCCCCGATACGCGGTCGAAAGATCCGATAGAGCCCTACCGGACCCAGGTGATGCGCCGGCCAAAGATGTTCGGGTTGGGTAGCGCCGTCGCTGTTGGCGTGTTGTGCGGTCTGGTCGCCAAGACGAACTGGGTGACGGTGCAACTCTTCCTACACGGCGGATCCTTCGGAATCGTCGACCCTGAATTCGGCCACGACATCGGGTTCTTCGTCTTCAACCTGCCCTTTTACCGGATGGTGCTGAACTGGCTATTCGTGGCCGTGTGCCTGGCATTCGTGGTCAGTCTTGGGACGCACTATCTGTTCGGCGGTGTACGACTGACGAAGGGCAAGGGCATGCTGACCCAGGCCGCGCGGGTTCAGCTTGCCGCGATTGCCGGCACGCTGATCCTGTTGAAGGCGGTTGCATACTGGCTCGACCGCTACGAGCTCCTTTCGGGTAATCGTAAGGAACCGACTTTCACCGGCGCTGGTTACACAGACATCCACGCTGCATTGCCCGCCAAGCTCGTCCTCCTCGCGATAGCGGTGCTGTGTGCGGTGGCATTTTTTGTCGCAATCTTCCTGCACGACATGCGGATTCCCGCGATGGCCGCCGCACTGCTTGTGCTGTCCGCGGTCCTTGTCGGTGGGGTATGGCCGCTGCTAATGGAGCAGTTCTCCGTGCGCCCTAACGCCGCCGATGTCGAGCGCCCGTACATCCAGCGCAATATCGACGCGACACGTCAGGCGTTTCGGCTCGGCGGCGACTGGGTCGAATACCGCGACTATCCAGGCGTCGGAACCAAGGCGCCCGGCGATTTTCCGGCGGACTTGACCACCATCGCCAACGTGCGACTGCTCGACCCAAATGTGCTGTCCCGAACCTTCACCCAGCAGCAGCAGCTCAAGAATTTCTACAACTTCCACGACAAGTTGGACCTCGACCGGTATCGCATCGACGGCGAACTGCGTGACTACGTAGTCAGCGCTCGCGAACTGTCGCCCAACAGCCTCACCGGCAATCAGCGAGACTGGATCAATCGCCATACGGTCTACACACATGGCAACGGTTTCGTTGCCGCGCCCGCGAACCGGGTGAACGCGGCGGTCCGCGATGCTGCGGAAGCCTCCGAAAGCAACAGCGGTTACCCCATCTACACGGTGAGCGACATCGCGTCGCAGGCTTCCGGCCGCCAGATCATACCGGTCGACCAGCCACGTATCTACTTCGGCGAGGTGATCGCCCAGGCCAACCCCGACTATGCGATCGTCGGCGGTGCCCCAGGATCCGCACCACGCGAATACGACACCGACACCTCGACGTACACCTACACCGGCGCTGGCGGTGTTCCTATCGGAAACTGGTTCTACCGCACGGTATTTGCCACCAAGTTCGCCGAGCACAGGATCCTGTTCTCCCGCGACATCGGCTCGGACTCCAAAGTGATATTCCACCGCGACCCGATCGACCGTGTGCAGCGGGTGGCGCCGTGGCTGACAACCGACGCCAACTCCTATCCAGCGGCGGTGGGGGGACGGATCGTCTGGATCGTCGACGCCTACACCACCCTCGACACCTATCCCTACGCACAGCGCAGCTCGCTGGAGGGACAGGTGGCCAATGCCGCCGGCACCTTGAGAACGGGCAAAGAGGTGTCATACGTGCGAAACTCCGTCAAGGCCACCGTCGACGCCTACGACGGCACGGTGACCCTGTATCAGGTTGATCGCGACGATCCGGTCCTGCAAGCGTGGATGCGAGCCTTCCCTGGCACGGTGAAACCCGATGACGACATCACGGACGAACTGCGCGCGCATTTCCGCTATCCCGAGGACATATTCAAGGTTCAGCGAGAGCTGCTCGCGAAGTATCACGTAGACGAGCCGCGCGAGTTCTTCACCACAAACGCCTTCTGGTCGGTGCCCAGCGATCCCACCGATGAAACCAACCCGACGCAGCCGCCTTTCTATGTCCTGGTCGGTGACCAGCAGACAGCTCAGCCGTCCTTCCGACTGGCCACCGCGATGGTCGGCTACAACCGGGAATTCCTGTCCGCCTACATCTCTGCTCAGTCAGATCCGGAGGATTACGGCAAGCTCATTGTGCTGCGCTTGCCGACCGACACGCTGACCCAGGGCCCGCAACAGATCCAGAACTCGATGATCTCCGATACCCGCGTGGCGTCCGAACGGACACTGCTCGAGCGGTCCAACCGGATTCATTACGGCAATCTACTGATGCTTCCGATCGCCGATGGGGGCGTGCTCTACGTGGAACCGCTCTACACCGAGCGGATCTCGACCGCCCCGAACAGCTCAACGTTCCCTCAACTCTCACGAGTACTGGTCAGCGTGCGCGAACCCCGCGCAGGCGGCGGGGTCCGGGTCGGCTACGCCCCGACCCTTGCCGAGGCGCTCGATCAGGTGTTTGGCCCCGGCGCCGGCCGCGCTGCCACCGCTCCGGGTGGTGATGCCGGCACACCACCACGGACCGGACCGCCCGCGACTGCGCAACCGCCGCCTGTCATTGCGCCTCCGGCGCCGGGAAGTCCTACCCCGTCAGTGGAGGAACTACGAGAAGCGCTGGCGGAACTGCGCGAAGCGCTCGACCGCGTACAGCGCGCGGTTGACTCGATCGAACCCGGCGGGGGTTAGCGCGGCCCTGCAGTGACGCGCACTGGTAATTCGTGCCAGCCTGAACATTGTTGCGCCGAGCGCAAACCCGATCTCTAGGCATCAGGCGTGCTTGGTACGGAAGCGGCGAAACAGCAGCCACGCGATCGCCACGTTGTAGAGCACCCCGACGACCAGGTATGGCCACCAGGTGCCGTGTGCACTGGCAATCCAGAACGCCTTGGCGGCCCAATACGGCGGCAGCACACCGAAAGCCAGGTTCCATGCCGAGCCGATGAACCACGGCAGGGCGGGCAATCCTGCGATGAGCATGCCAAGGGCACGCACCATGGCCAGGCCCTGGATCTTGTTGTTCGCCAACACGACTATCAGCAGTAGGCAGACAACCGCCGACAGGCCCGACAACAGTCCGATCGGAATGAGCGTCGGCACCAAGCCGGGCTCCAGGATCCCACTGAACGACAGCGTCGCAACGACATAGACCGTTGTCACGAGCACCACCGTCGCGGCACGGTAGCCGAAGAACATCGACATCGGGACTGGGGTCACCCGCAGCGCGGCAAGAGTGCCGGCATCCACTTCCTCCAGCACTAGGAACGCACCAAGCCCACCGGCGATGATGATGCTCGTCAAGAGCAGGAACCCGGTCAGCACCAGCGGGTAATACGGAACCAGGTCGAACTGGTACCGGTCGGCCAGCATCTCGGTGACCATTGGGGTGAGAAGGACGACCCCGGTGGTCCAGAGGACCGGAGCCAGGACAAGCATGACAAGCAGCGGGTCACGGTAGGTGCCGCGAATGTCGTTGCGCCCGAACGCCAACAGCGCACCTGCATTAATGGTTGCCATCACATGCCTCCGGATTTCGCGATGACATAGCGACCGAACGCCGCCTTTGCCGCCCAACACAACCCGGCCACACAGACCACCGGGTACACCACCGCGTACACGACCTGCCACGGCTCCAACGTGACCTGATCGAACGCCGCCCCGAGAAACAGCAGAGGCCCCTGCGTGGGGATCGCATAAATCAGCGGTATCGGCCACACCCCCGAGTAATGCAGGACCGGCAGGGCCGACATCACCGCGAGCGGAATGGTTGCTGACAGAAACCAGTCACTGATCGAGTCGAACGGCAGCGATGTGATGAAAGCGACCAGCAGCATGAGCAACGTGGCCAGCACGATTCCGACGACCAGCGGCACCAGCCGGTACACGAACCCGTGCGCGATGGTGGGGACGACAAGCGCCACGAACAGTGAAAGAAGCACGAGCACAGTCAGTTTCGCTGTCAGATATTCCCAGAACCGCAGAGGTGTGGAGATGACGGCGCTGAGGGTACGTTCCTGCTTCTCGAAAAACACCGACCCGCCTATGAAAAAGAACCCGATTATCGCGGTATCGCCCAACAGGATGTAGGGCTCAGCGGCCAGGCGCAGCCCATGCGACATGGGCAGCAGCACGGCCAACCAGATGAGTCCGGAAAATATCGCCGCGTAAAGGAACTTCTGCCGGTTCTGAATGGTTACCTCAAGCCGCAACGCACTTGCCAGCCGGGTCATTTCAGGTGCCTTCCAGTGACCTCGACGAAAACGTCATCGAGGCTGGCTTCGCGGCTGTGGATCGTCTCGACGTGATGGTTTCGCAGCATCGCATGGAACGCCGGATCGTCGGCCAGGTCGTCCATTCCGAACTCGGCCGTATCGAGCCGGCCGCTGTCGCCCCGATACTCCACCCGCACACGTCGTTGGCTGCGGGCAATTTTCAGCTCGGTCGGAGTGTCCAGCGCGACGATCCCACCGTCGACGACGAAAGCGACCCGGTCGCAGAGTTCATCGGCGGTCGACATGTCATGAGTGGTGAGGAAAATCGTGCGTCCGCGATCCTTCAGGTCGAGAATGATGTTCTTGACCTTGCGCGCGTTGACGGGGTCGAGACCTGACGTGGGCTCATCGAGGAACAGCAGCTCCGGGTCGTTGATCAGCGACCGCGCGAACGTCAAGCGCATCTGCATTCCCTTGGAGTACTTGCCAACTCGGGTGTTGGCGTCGTCAGCGAGGCCGACGGCGTCAAGCAGCTCCATCGGATCCAGGGTGTCGACGTCGTACAGCGACGCAAAGAACCGAAGGTTCTCCAGACCGGTGAGCTTCTGGTAGTGGTTCGGCAGCTCGAAGGAGACTCCGATCCGCTGGTAGTAGTCGGGGCCCCAGGCCAGCGGATCCTTCCCCCACACCGCGGCATCGCCACCGTGGCCGCGCAGCAAGCCGATCAACAGCTTCTGCGTTGTGGATTTCCCGGCGCCGCTGGGGCCGAGGAATCCAAAGATCTCGCCCGGCGCGACGCTGAAGTCCATGCCCCGCACCGCGGGTTCGGTTGACTTCGGATACGTGAAAGTGAGTCCGCGGACTTCGATCACGTCTGTTGTGACACTCGACGGTGTGACGATGTTGGCGGATCGCATGGCGCGCCCGGCCTCCTCTGGGTATGCGGATATTAGTTCCGACCAGACTTCCCGGAGCGCCGTGGGTCACTATACTGAACTTTCAGAAATTATTGAAGTCTCTGAAGGAGGGCAATTGGCCGAGGCTTCTGATAAGCAGGCAGCGGCCGCCGAGGAACTTGCTCTTGTCCTCAGTAGTCACGGTCTGCAACGCATGACCGCCCGCGTGCTGGCCGCCCTGCTGTTCACCGAACAACCGACGATGACCATGGGTGAGCTGGCTGATCAGCTGCGTGCCAGCTCGGGCGCGATCTCCGGCGCGCTCAAAATGCTCACCTCAGTGGGCATAGTCGAGCGAGTGCCCGCGCCCGGCAGCCGGCGAGACCACTACCGGCTGCGTGACAACGCTTGGGCCATCCAGTACACCAACCAAAACGAAGTGACCGCCGCCGTGATCAAGGCCGCGGACGCCGGGATCGCCACCACCGAGGGGGATGGCCTGGCCCGCCAGCGCCTCATTCAGATGCGGGACTTCTACACCTTCTTGCTCGACGAGATCCCGGCGCTGCTTGACCGCTGGTATCAACGGTCCGGCTCCACTAAGACGTAGTCCCCCACCACCCGTTTCCATCGAATACCGTGGAACGCAATGATCATCGAACGGCAGAGCGTCGTCGAGGCCCCCGCAGAGCAGGTGTGGGCACGCGTGGTCACACCGGAGGGGATCAACGACGAACTCCGGCCATGGATGACGATGTCGATGCCGCGTGGCGCCGAAGCCCTGACGGTCGACAACGTGCCCGTCGGTGAGCCGGTCGGTCGGTGCTGGATGCGATTGTTCGGCGTCGTCCCGTTCGACTACGACTATTTGACGATCGCCGACCTGCAACCGGGGCGCGGCTTCGACGAGCAGTCGACGATGCTGAGCATGCGGACGTGGCGTCACGAGCGCAGCCTGGCTCCCGAGGGTGACGGGAAAACCGTTGTCCGGGACCGCATTACCTTCGAGTTGCGCGTACCGCTGCGCCTGGCGACGCCACTCATCGCTGCTGGGATACGCGCGCTGTTCGGACACCGGCACCGTCGACTTCAGCGGCATTTCGCCGACCGAGTTCATCGATGACGCACGTGACGTACAGCGCGACAGCCAGGCCGGGCTCATCGAGCGACCGCCGCAGTAAGCGGGCGATCTTGTCGAGGCGGTAGATCAGCGTATTGCGGTGGACGTGAAGGCGCTCCGCCGCCCGGGTGATGTTGAACGCGCAGTCGCCCCAAGCGATCAGCGTGGCGCGCAACGTCGACCATTCACGGTCGCCCAACAGCGGCGCGAGCAATCCTTCGACCAAGCGGATCCGGGAGTCGATCGGCACAACGGACAAGGCCTGTAGCAGACGAACATGTTCGATCTCATGGATCGTCAACTCCGGATGAGCGATCGGCCCTACCTGGAGCGCATCGAAAGCGTCGCGCGCGGAGATGTTCAGCTCGCCGATTTCTGACGCGGTCGACCCCACGCCTACGCGAACGCTAACGCCGCTGCCCTCGGCCGACGCAACCAGTTCGCGGCAGCGATCCTCGGCGGCGCCCTCGGGCGTCGCGACCGCGATCACCATGCGCGCCAAGGGCGCAATGAGGTCGTCCGCCGAGCTGAAGACCTGCTCGACCCGACGTGCGATGTGGTCTGAGTCCGCCTCCGGACCTGTGTCCTCCCATTGGATCAACACCATCCGGCGCGGCAGAGTCAGATCGTGTCCCAGCGTGCGGCCCCTACGGAGCAATCGCGATTTCGGCACCCCGGAGTGGTGCCATTCGCAGATCTCCCGCAGCAGTTCAGCCGTGGCCCGTTCGTGCGTCATCCGCGTCCCGATGCGGGCGGCCTCCTGCATGAGGATCTCGGTCTGCCGTTTGACGACGAGCCCGAACTGAACGACGTCGTCCGGCGAACCGGAGAGCCCAATCGTGCCGACCACTGTGTCGTCGATGACCAGAGGGATGGTCACGCCCGGAAGCGTGCCGATGAGGTCGCGAACGTCCTCGCTGGAGTGCGCCATTGTTCGCCGGCTGCGGACGACCTCGACGGACGCTTCGTGGAACTGTCCGACACGGGAATCGTCGCCGCTGCCGAGGACGATTCCCGACTCGTCGGTGATCAGCACGTTGTGCCCGATGACGTCGGTGATCTCGTTGGCGATCTGCTGAGCCAGCGCCTGTCCCAGCATGTAAACCCCCTGCGCCCTGTTGGGCATTTCGCCCAATTTCTTACGTGTCCGAAACCAAAGTCTATGTGGTTTGCCTAGTGACGTCGATCACGTGCCGTCCCTACGCTTGAGCGATCCTCGACAAGGAGTTCTCTCATGGCAGCTCTGGACTGGATTCTGCTCGCGGGCTACTTCGCCCTCCTGATCCTCATCGGCGTGCAGACCATGCGGCGCGTGAAGAATCCCGACGACTTCGCCGTCGCCGGCAACCGAATCGTCTGGCCGGTGTTCTTCGGCAGCCTTGCCGCCGCCTTCCTCGGCGGTGGCGCATCGATCGGCGTCGCCGGTGCCACGATGCGCGACGGATACGTCTACATGTTCGCGTTCTGCGCGTTCGGCATACAGACGGTTCTCGTTGGCCTGTTCGTCGCACCCCGGCTGAAGAACTACGTCGGCGCGCACACGTTGGGTGACGTCATGCACGAGCATTACGGCAAGCCGGCGCGCATCGTGACCGGCGTGCTGTCGCTCGCCCTGTGCGCGGGAATCCTTGGCGCACAGGCGTTGGCGATCGGCACGGTCGTCAACGCGACGCTCGATGTTCCGACTGTGCCCGCGGTACTCATCGGCATGGGGGTCGTCGTGCTGTACTCGTCGTTCGGCGGCGCATGGGCCGTAATCCAGACCGACATGCTTCAGTTCGTGTTCCTCGGTGTCTTGTTGCCGGTCGCCCTGTTGATCGGTCTGGACGCGGTCGGCGGCCCAAGCAACCTGATCGACCAGGTGCCTGCGGCGCACCTCACGGTGATGGGCGACTACACGCCGCTGCAGTTCCTCACACTGTTCTGCGCCCTGCTGCTCGGGGAAACGTTGGTGCCGCCGTACGCGCAGCGCACCTTCTCCACTCCCGACTCCCGGCACGCCCGGCTAGGTTTCACGATGGCGGGCTTCTTCTCGTTCGCCTTCTACTTCGTCTCGGCAACGCTCGGGCTCATCGCGCTCGTGCTCTATCCGAACATCGAAACCGACCAAGCGCTGCCGACCGTCGTCATGAATCTGATGCCCATCGGTGTCCTGGGTCTGGTCATCGCAGCTCTGCTCGCGGTCGTGATGTCAACGGCCAGTTCGTATCTCAACTCCACTGCCGTCGTGTTGACAAAGGACATCTATCAGCCGTTGCGCCCGACACCCGTACCGGCCGCCCGCCGACTGGCCATTGAACGCGCCACCAGCGTGATCGTCGGGGCCGCGGCAACGGTATTCGCGCTGAGTGTGCCCACCATCGTCGATGCGTTGCTCTACAGCTATACGCTCTGGGCGCCGACGATCATCGTCCCACTCTTCGCCGCCGTTCTGTTCGGAATCCGCTCTGCGCCTGCGGCACTGTCGGGAATCGCCGCGGGTGCGGTTGTCACCGCGGTATGGCAATGGGTCCTTCCCGCACCGTTCGGTCTCGATGACGGGCTCATCCCCGGCGTGCTGGCCAACTTGCTGGTCTTCAGCATCGTTGCGACCGCCACGGCAAACCGATATCCACCCCGCCGGCAGCCGGCACTTGTCCCCCAAGGAGAACTCGCATGATCGCCAACCTGCTCTTCTACGGAGTTCCGAGTGCCGTCATCGCCGTCACTTTGTGGGTCGGCTTCCTCGGCTGGCGCTTCTATGTCCAGGAAGTGCTGCGAGACAACGCTAATGACGCGGATCCGACAACGTGAAGATAGCCGTCATCGGAGCCGGCGTGGTTGGGGTGGCAACGGCGCACCAACTAGCCGAACGCGGTCACGAAGTGCACGTCTACGACCGCCGCTCCGACGTTGCCTCCGATACGAGCGCCAGCACCGCCGGGCTGATCGCACCCGGCCACTCCTACGCTTGGGCATCACCGACCGCGCCGCGGATGTTGCTGCGGTCGCTGCTCGGCGCCGACACGTCGATCAAGGTGAAACCCCGCGCGGACGCCGACCTGATTTGGTGGGGATTGAGGTTCTTGCGGGAGTGCACGCCGTCGCGCTCGCGGGCAAACACGCTGGCCAAACTCGCACTCGCACGATACAGCCAGCGGCTCACGGACGAACTCGCGCTTCGGGAGGGCCTGCAGTTCTGGCATACCGGCAGCGGCGTGCTCTATCTCTACCGCGATGAATCCGAACTTCGTGTTGCTGAACGCAATTCGACACTCCTGCGCGAGCATGGACGGCACCAGTCAATTCTCGATGCGGACCAGCTCACCGCCGTCGAGCCTGCGCTGCGCCACAGCAAGGCACGTTTCGCAGGCGCGATCCATGACACCTCCGACGCCACCGGCGACCCACAACGGTTCGCCGTCGCCCTGGCCGAGACCTGCCGCACCCTCGGTGTGAAGTTTCACATGTCGACGCCGATCACGGGACTGACAACAGACGGGTCGAGCGTCACCGAGATCAGCACGTCCGACGGTCACATCAGTTCGGACGCCGTCGTATTGGCCGCCGGCGCGGCTAGCTCACTGCTGACCCGGACCATGGGCGTGCGGATTCCGGTCTACCCGGCCAAGGGATACACACTGACGGCGGCCGTGAAGGACCCTGATCGTGCACCGAATGTCGGCGGAATCGACGAGCGATCCCTGGTCGCATGGTCGCGATTCGGCACCGATATCCGAATGTCGGCCACCGCGGAATTCGTTGGCTACGACCGTAGCTCGACACCAGCTGACTATGCCGGAATCAGCGAGGCCGCCGAAGAGCTATTTCCTGGTGCAGTCGATTGGGACAGTGCGCGGTACCGCACCGGACTGCGCCCGATGACCCCGGACGGTCCGCCGCTGATCGGGCTCGGCCGCCACGACAACCTGTACTACAACACCGGGCACGGGCATGTCGGATGGACGATGGCGTGCGGCTCGGCGCGGATGCTCGCCGACCTCATCGAGGGGCGTCTGCCCGACATCGATCCCACGCCCTACGCACCGGTCACCCGTCGCCGGCACCGCGGGTAACCCGTCGCTCTCTGTCTGATGCGGGCCACAAGTAGGGCAGATCATCTGGCACGCCTGGGAAGAACCGCCGGTAGTGCGCCGGGGCCTTGCGCAGGAGCGCCGATTGATGGCTTCGGTGAAACGCTGCATCGCCGAGCCATGGCGGCACCTCACCGGCGCCCGCGAGTTCCTTCTGTGTACGTGCTGCCGTGCATCCGGTCCCGTGCGTCAGATCGGCAATCAGCGTGACTGCACAGGTGTCGGCGTTGCCGAGGCCACACCAGACCGAACACATGTCAAGCCCGTACCGGACCAGCGCCTCTTCGTACCCGGCCCACATTGCCGCCGCCGGGTGGTGGCGCCAGCCGTAGCCGGGCACCGTCAACGCACGGAGAATCTGAATGGTCTCGACCCGCTGCTTGCCGAGTCGGCGTTTGTCGAGCACCCGTGCCGACTCGATGAATCCGGCATAGGGCAGGAATGTTTGCATTTCACCCCGCCTTCCCACGCGCGTGATTCAGTAAGGCTCCCAGTACACCTCTACCCGGTATCTGGCTGGCTCAACGCACCGAAGTCGGCAGCGTCGTCAGATTGGAGCAAACTAGTTTGATCGTTTTGACATCCTGATCGGCGCCCGCTGGAGCACAATCCAGGCCATGGCTCACTCCGCCACTTCGCCTTCAAAGCCGCCGCTGGACCGTGTGTCCAAGGCCATCATCGACGCCCTTCAGGAGGACGGCCGCCGGTCGTACTCCGCGATCGCCGATTCCGTGGGGATCTCCGAGGCAACGGTGCGCCAACGCGTGCACCGGCTGGTCGAAAGCGGGATGATGCAGATCGTCGCCGTCACCGATCCCAGGCAGCTCGGCTTCGGCCGCGAAGCGATGGTCGGGATCTGCTGTACGGGAGACAGCACAGCGACGGCCGAAAAGCTGGCAACAATCGACGTCATCAACTACGTCGTGCTTACCGCCGGCAGATTCGATCTGATCGTGGAAGTGGTGTGCGAGGACGATGCGCATCTGCTCAACGTGCTCAACACGGAGATCCGATCACTGCCCGACGTCTATCAAGCCGAAACGCTGGTCTATCTCAAAACGGTGAAACAGCAATACAACTGGGGTACACGCTAGCCGCCTTGCGATTCGAGAATCGCCTTAAGCCGCTTCAGGTCCTTCATGTTCGCGCGCTTCATCGCCACAGCCATCATCGGCGCCGCGACACCGGAGAACCCTGATGGCTCGCCGCGGTTGCGCAGCCTCATCCGGGTGGAATCCGGTTCGGCCTCATCCCACTCATATGTGGTCTCCATCGGGAACGGCCCCTCGGCCGTCCGCATGACGAACCGCCGGGCGGGGACGAACTCCACGACCTCATACGTGTAGGTCAACTTCCTGCCCAAAAACGCTGCAGTGAAGGTGAACTGGGAACCGACGGTGAGCGGTCGAGGCGTCTTCCACTCGACAGACTTGATGTTGACGTACCACGCCGTAGCGTTGTCCGGATCGGCGGCATAAGCGGCTACGACATCGCGTGGCCGCGCAATGACGGTCTCGACGTTGACATCCACCGGCGCCATGGAACTAGGCAGGCACCGGATCGCACTCGCGGTCCCATGCTCGATGCTGCGCCAGCGCCGAGGCGAAGGCCTGTGAGAACTCATCGGTGAGGTCATCGGCGGCCGCCGCAGTCGACACCACCCCGTTGGAGACGACCACGTCGGTGTGGTCTGCGAGCCGCTCCGTTATGCCCACTTTGCGCAGCAGGTCGACTCCGGATCCGAATGCTCCGACGGCCTTGAAATGTTTGTAGGCCTCGACGATGAAATGCGTTGCGTACCCGTCCTTTGACAGCGTCTCCACCGAGTCCGGGCCGCACGGTACGACCACCGCGTCGTACAACACCGACGCCATGGTGGTGAAGGCCCGGTCGACGGCGACCTCGCCGCCCGATCCACCGGACAGCGTCCCGCCTGCGACGGGCGCCAGCACCTCCACGATCGCGCCCTGCCGTTCTAGCGCACGCTTGAGCTTCTCGACGCCTTTCGCATCGACGCCGTTGGCCGCCAAAACGGCGATCTTGCGAGTCGCGATGCTATCGGTCGCGGTGTTCATCTGCGACAACGCCGGTGACTCGGGCATCTTGTCGTCGACGGGCTCCGCGGCCGGTTCGGGTAAGCCCAATTTCGCGGCGACCTGGCTGGCCAGCTCGTTGTCGATTCGATTGAGCTGTTCGACTGCCCGCTTGCGTATGTCAGGCAGTTCCACCTTGCCCAATTCGAACGCGAACGCGGCGACGATGTGCTTGGCCTCTACCGGCGACATGCTCTTCCAGAACATCCGCGCTTGGCTGTAGTAGTCCTGAAAACTCTTGGCGCGCTGACGGATCTTGTGTCCGTCGACCTTCTCGGTGTAGTGCCGGTACACGTCTTCGTCGGCCAGCGCCGGACATCCCCCACCCATGGTGTTCTTGAAGTAGCTGGACTTCCCTTGGGGGATCGCGTGCTGGCTGAAGCCGTCCTGCTGGTTGTTCCTCACATCGGCGAGCGGCCGGTTCACCGGCAGTTGCGCGAAGTTGGGTCCGCCCAGTCGGATCAGCTGTGTGTCCAGATACGAGAAGTTGCGGAACTGCAGCAATGGATCGTTGGTGAAGTCGATGCCGGGCACGACGTTGGCGGTGTGGAACGCCACCTGCTCTGTCTCGGCGAAGAAGTTGTCGGGGTTGCGGTTGAGCACCATCCTGCCGACCGGGCGCACCGGGACCTGTTCTTCCGGAATGATTTTGGTCGCATCGAGCAGATCGAATGCGAATGTGAACTCGTCGCTCTGCGGCACCAATTGAACGCCGAGCTCCCACTCCGGAAACTGGCCCGCGTCGATGCAGTCCCACAGGTCGCGCCGATTGAAATCCGGGTCCTTGCCTGCGATCTTCTGCGCCTCATCCCACACAAGGGAGTGCACACCCAGCTTGGGCTTCCAGTGGAACTTGACGAACGTCCCTTCACCGCTGGCGTTGACGAAGCGGAACGTGTGCACGCCAAAGCCCTGCATCGTCCGATAGCTGCGCGGCAGCGCGCGGTCAGACATCAGCCACATGATCGCGTGCAGCGTCTCCGGCTGCAGGGACACGAAATCCCATAACGTGTCGTGGGCCGAGGCGGCCTGAGGGATCTCGTTGTGCGGCTCGGGTTTGACCGCGTGCACGAAGTCGGGAAACTTGATGCCGTCCTGGATGAAGAACACCGGAAAGTTGTTCCCCACCAAGTCGTAGTTGCCCTGGTCGGTGTAGAGCTTCGTGGCGAAGCCGCGCACGTCACGCACTGTGTCGGCCGAACCGCGCGAGCCGGCAACCGTCGAAAACCGCACGAACACCGGCGTCTGCTTGCCAGGGGTGGTCAGAAACTTCGCGACGGTGTACTCGGCCAGCGAGTCGTCGTATGGCTCGAAGTACCCGTATGCGCCCGCGCCTCTGGCGTGTACCACCCGCTCGGGGATTCGCTCGTGGTCGAAGTGGGTGATCTTTTCCCGGGCGTGGAAGTCCTCCAACAGGGTGGGGCCGCGTTCGCCCACGGTCAGAGCGTCGTCGGTGTGGTCGACCCGGACACCCTGCTGAGTGGTCAGAAACCCGGTCTCGCGGCTGACCCGCGAACCGTCCAGCTGCTGCTGCTTGGCATCTTCAACATTCTTATCCGCCATGGCGCTCGGGTACCCAGAGCGCGACGGAACAAACTGCTCAGCGGGTGAGCACTGCGACGCATTCCACGTGGTGCGTCAGCGGGAACGAGTCGAACACGCGCAGATCTTCGACCTGGTAGCCGTGCCCACGGTATAACCCGACGTCACGCGCGAATGATGCTGCCTCACAACCGATGTGGACGACGCGCGGCACGTCGGCGGCGGCCAGCTGATCGATGATCTCGCGGCCCGCCCCGGCCCGCGGCGGGTCGAGCACCGCGACGTCTGCGCGCTGACGCTCGGCGGCCAACGCGCGGCGCACGGAGTCCGTGACCACCGAAACCCAGCCGAGGTCGGCCAGCGCCGCCCGCGCCGATCGTGACGCGCCGCGCGACGTGTCGACAGTGACCACCCTGCCGGTCTCTCCGACCTCCTCGGCCAGCACGGCGGCGAAAACACCCGCGCCGCCGTACAAGTCCCACGCCGTCATCCCCGCATCCAGCTGCGCCCAGCCGGCCACAAGCTCGCTGTAGACCCGTGCCGCGTCACGGTGCGCCTGCCAGAACGCGGTCACCGGCACCCGCCAGACCCGGTTCCCGACCCGCTGCACAGCCTCGTAGCCCCCCTCGACCACCTGCGTCGACGTCTTGCGCCCGACTCGCGGCCCGGACTGCACGACATGCCGGTCGCCGTCGTCGTCAAGCGCCACGTGCAGCTGTGCCCCCGGGGGCCACGTCCGGTCCTGCAGTCCGTCGAGCATGCCCGCAGGCAGCTGGGCGCACTCCAGGTCGGTGACCAATTCGGCGCTGTGATAGCGGTGAAATCCCACCCGGCCCTCACTCGAGGTGTCCAGCCGCACCCGGGTCCGCCAGCCCGTCGCACTGCCCCCTCCGACCGGCTCGGCCGCCGCCTCCTCCTCGTCACGCCAGTGGTAGCCGCCCAGCCTTGACAGTTGGTTGGCAACGACGGCGCCCTTCAGACCTCGTGTGGCATCAGGCGCAGCGAAGGCCAGATCGCAACATCCCGCGCCGTCAACGCCGGCGATCGGGCACAGCGGGTCGACGCGGTCCGCGGACGGTTCGATCACCTCGACAACATCAGCGTGCCAGTACGATCCGTGGTCGGCGACGATGCGAACCTTGACGGTCTCCCCCGGCAACGCGTACCGCACGAACACCACCCGGCCGTCGTGGCGCGCCACACAACTGCCGCCGTTGGCCGGCGGTCCCACCGTCAACGTCAGGTCCGTCGGCAACGGCGGCTGGTCGGTTAATTGTTCACTCACTCCATGAAGCCTCTGCGTATATCGCCGGGAGCCGACTGCGGCTGCAGCGTCTTCAGCCGCTCCGACGAATTCAATTGCCACGGAACAGATGTCACCATGACGTTGGGCTCGAACAACAGCCGCCCCTTGAGCCGCAGCGCACTCTGGTTGTGCAACACCTGTTCCCACCAGTGCCCCACGACATACTCGGGGATGAACACCGTGACGACCGTGCGCGGCGACTCCCTGCTGACGCGTTTGACGTAGTCGAGCACCGGGCGGGTGATCTCCCGATACGGCGAGGCAATCACCTTGAGCGGCACGGTGATATCACTGTCCTCCCATTTGTGCACCAGCTCGCGGGTCTCGCCGTCGTCGACGCTGACGGTGATCGCTTCCAGCACGTCGGGACGGGTGGCCCTGGCGTACGCCAACGCGCGCAACGTCGGCAGGTGCATCTTCGACACCAGCACGATGGCATGGTTGCGGCTCGGCAAGACGATGTCTTCGTTTTGCGCTTCCTGTTCCTCGAGCTCGCGCGCAACGGTGTCGTAGTGCTTGCGGATCAGCTTCATGATGACGAACAGGCTGCCCATCGCCAGGATCGCGATCCACGCTCCCACAAGGAATTTCGTCACGACCACCACGACCAGCACGGCCCCTGTGCAGATGCAGCCGATCGTGTTGATCACCCGAGAGCGCATCATCTTGCGCCGCGCGGCGTTGTCGGTTTCTGTGCGTAACAGTCGGGTCCAGTGCCGGACCATGCCGATCTGGCTCAGCGTGAATGACACGAACACGCCGACGATGTAGAGCTGGATCAGCGCGGTGACCTCGGCCCGGAATGCCACGATGAATGCGATCGCCGCGAACGCGAGGAACAGGATGCCGTTGGAAAACGCCAGCCGGTCACCGCGGGTGTGCAGCTGGCGCGGGAGGAAGCGATCCTGGGCCAGAATCGACCCCAGTACAGGAAATCCATTGAATGCCGTGTTGGCCGCCAACACCAGGATCAGCGCGGTGACACTGGTGATGATCAACAACCCGAGCGGAAAGCCTGCAAAGATTGTCTCGGCGAGCTGAGCGACCAGCGTCTTCTGCTGGTAGTCGGCAGGCGCTCCGATCAGCTGATGTTCGGGATGCTCGGCAATCTTCACGCCGGTCTCCTCGGCCAGCAGGATCATGCCCATGAACAACGTGATCGCTATCAGACCCAGCAGAGCAAGGGTGGTTGCGGCATTGCGGGACTTCGGCTTTCGGAACGCGGGCACCCCGTTGCTGATCGCCTCGACACCGGTGAGTGCCGCGCTGCCCGACGAGAACGCCCGTGCGATCAGGAACACCAAGGCGAATCCCAGCACATCGCCGTGCTCGGAGTGCATCTCGAACGCGGCCGATTCGGCTCGCAGCGGCTCACCGAGCAGATAGATCTGGATCAATCCCCAGACCAACATGAGGTACATACCGATCATGAACGCATAGGTGGGAATCGCGAACGCGGTGCCCGACTCCCGGATGCCTCGCAGATTCAACGACGCCAGGATGAGAATCGCGGTGACCGCGAACAACACCTTGTGCTCACCGATGAACGGCACCGCCGACCCGATGTTCGACATCGCCGACGCCATCGACACCGCGACGGTCAGGATGTAGTCCACCAGCAGGGCGCTGGCCACCGTCAGGCCGGCGGTATGCCCGAGGTTGGTGGTGACCACCTCGTAATCGCCGCCCCCCGACGGATAGGCGTGCACGTTCTGCCGGTAACTGGCGATGACGATCAACATGACGATCGACACCGCGAGCCCGATCCACGGGGCCATTGTGATCGCGGTCATACCCGCGATCGACAGCACCAGGAAGATCTCCTCCGGCGCGTAAGCCACCGACGACAGCGCATCGGATGCGAACACCGGCAGGGCGATCCGCTTGGGCAGCAGCGTGTGCGCGAGCTTGTCGCTGCGGAACGGACGGCCGAGTACCAACCGCCGCGCGGCGGTCGAAAGCTTGGACACGAGAGCCAAGAGTAAGCGCAGGAGCGATTGGCTGTAGCGTTCCGAGTGCGCGGGTTGCGAAGACAGCTTTTTCAGGCTTCGGCCGGGAAGGACCGTCAGGTGCGAGTAGTGGTGATGGGATGCGGCCGAGTGGGCGCGTCGCTATCGGACAGCCTGGCCCGAATCGGTCACGACGTTGCCGTGATCGACCGCGACAGCACCGCTTTTCACCGGCTCTCACCCGAGTTCTCCGGCGAGCGCGTCCTCGGCATGGGCTTCGATCGTGATGTGCTGCTGCGGGCCGGAATCGAGGAGGCCGGCGCGTTTGCGGCGGTGTCGTCGGGCGACAACTCCAACATCATTTCGGCCAGGGTGGCCCGCGAGACATTCGGCGTCGAGCGAGTGGTCGCGCGCATCTACGACGCCAAGCGCGCCGCGGTGTACGAGCGGCTGGGCATCCCGACCGTTGCCACCGTGCCGTGGACCACCGACCGGCTGCTCAACGTGCTCACCCGCGAAACCGAGACCACCAAATGGCGCGACCCGACCGGCAACGTCGGCGTGACCGAACTGGCGCTGCACGAAGGCTGGATGGGCCACCGGATCACCGCCCTCGAATCGGCCACCGGCGCACGTGTTGCCTTCCTCATCCGCTTCGGCGCCGGCCTGCTGCCCGACCCGAAGACGGTCATCCAGTCCGGCGACCAGGTGTACATGGCCGCGATCGCCGGGCACATAGCCGAAGCACTGGCCATTGCGGCGCTGCCGCCCAGCGAGGACGTGGAGGCCCAGTGAAAGTCGCGATCGCTGGGGCCGGCGCCGTTGGCCGATCCATCGCCCGCGAGCTCGTCGACAGCCACGACGTCACGCTGCTGGAACGTAATCCCGATCACATCGACGTCGACGCCATTCCCGCCGCCCAGTGGCGCCTCGGCGACGCCTGCGAACTGACCCTGCTGGAATCGGTGCAGCTCCATGAGTTCGACGTGGTAATCGCCGCGACCGGCGACGACAAGGTCAACGTGGTGGTCAGCCTGCTCGCCAAGACGGAGTTCGCCGTGCCGCGCGTGGTGGCCCGCGTCAACGATCCGCGCAACGAGTGGCTGTTCGACGAGAGCTGGGGTGTCGACGTGGCGGTTTCGACGCCGCGCATGCTGGCTTCCCTCGTCGAGGAGGCCGTCGCTGTCGGTGATCTGGTGCGGCTGATGGAGTTCCGCAAGGGACAGGCGAACCTGGTCGAGATCACGCTGCCCGACGACACACCGTGGGGCGGCAGACCGGTCAAACGCCTCGATCTGCCCCGCGACGCCACGTTGGTGACGATCTTGCGCGGCCCGAGGGTGATCGTGCCCGAATCCGATGAGCCTCTCGAGGGCGGCGACGAGTTGCTGTTCGTCGTCGTCGCTGAGGTCGAGGACGAGCTGCGGGAGCTGTTACTGCACCCCGAGTCACGCTGAGGCTCGTCAACGCCTCACGTATGCCGGCGGCGCTGCCGCCCGGTCCTGGCAACCCGCCGCCGACTCCGGTGACACACGGTCGAAGTCACACTGCTCGTTGCGAATCCCCACCGCCGAAATCAGCCCGGCCACCGCGAACAGGCCGGCTGTCACCATCGCGCCCTGCCGGAAACCGGCGAAATCGACTGCGCCGCCAATGATCACACCGGTGAACGCCACCGCGATCAGACCGGCGATCCTGGACACCGCGTTGTTGATCGCCGATCCGATGCCGCTCTGCGCGGGGTCGACCGCGGCGAGGATCGCGGCGGTCAGCGGCGACACCGTGACCGACAGTCCCAGGCCGAACACCACAAGGCCGGGCAGCATCTGCGACCAGAAATCGAACGGTTCCCGCGCCGCCGCCATCCACAGGTACCCAAGCGCCGCGATCAGCGGACCGGCCGCCATATACAGGCGCGGGCCGTGCCGCCCTGCGAGGGTGCCGAATCGTCGCGCCAGGAAGAACGACAGTACAGGGATCGGCAGGGTGGCCAGGCCCGCCTGCGTAGCCGAAAGGCCCGCGGTCTCCTGCAGGAACAGCGCGGCGATCAGAATTCCGAGCGACACCGCGGCGTAGAGGAACACCGTGGCCAGGTTGCCGACCGCGAAATTGCGGGCCGCGAAGATGTGGGGCGGCATCATCGGGTGCGGCGTGCGGCGCTCCCACCACGGGAACACGACGAGGCAGACCAGTCCGACCGCGAGTGTGGCCACCACCGCGGGATGACCGAAGCCGAGCCGCTGGCCTTCGATCAACGCGTACACCGCACCGGTGAGGCCGACGGCGTTCAGCGCCGCCCCGACGAAGTCAATGCGTGCAGAGCGGTCAGCGGCGAAC
This sequence comes from Mycobacterium sp., assembly GCF_035697385.1. Classification (GTDB taxonomy): domain Bacteria; phylum Actinomycetota; class Actinomycetes; order Mycobacteriales; family Mycobacteriaceae; genus Mycobacterium. The sequence goes on from NZ_DASSCY010000059.1 coordinate 37,436, forward strand.
TCGTCGGTGGACAGCTTCGTCGTGAAGTAGAGCGTGACGGCCAGCGGCACGATGTTGACCCCGAAGATCCAGCGCCAGTTCAGTACGTCCACCAGCACGCCGCCCAGCAGCGGCCCGAACACGAACGCGGTACCCGTCCACGCCGTCCACGTGCCGATGGCACGGGCCTGGTCGGCACCGGAGAACCGGGAGTTGATCATCGCCAGCGAGCTGGGCACCAGGAAGGCCGCGCCCACGCCCTGCAGGCAACGGGCGGCGATCAGCACCCAGCCGCTGGGCGCCACTGCGCACAGCACTGACGACACGGCGAAGACGACAAGACCCATCCGCAGCACCGACAGCCGGCCGAACTGATCCGAGATGGCGCCTGCGACAAGGATCAGCGCGCCCAGCGTCAGCAGGTACCCGTCCACCACCCACTGCTGCAGCGCCAGACCACCACCGAACTCGAGCCCGATCGCGGGCAACGCCAAGTTGACCACCGAACCGTCGAGAAACGCCACGAACGAGGCGAGAACCGCGACCACGATCAGCGGTCGGTCCGAAACCCGGGCCCGGGACTTCAATCAGGATTCCTGGACCGCGTCCTCGGGCTCCGACTTCACAGCAGGACCGTCGTGCGCGTGGATGGCGCGCTGAGCCGCCCGGATCGCCAGATACGTCACCAGCGCGGCGACGGCGGTCAGCGGCCAGCCCATCGCGATGCGGGCGACGCCAAGCATTCCCGTCTGGTCGGCGTCGTAGAGGTGATGTTGGACGACGAACCGCGACGCGAACACCAGCACCCAGAAGACGGTCGCGATGTCGAAGGCCAGTACGGCGCGACGCACCTTGCGCCAGCCGCGGTCATGACCGTTGACCCAGCCCCAGACGTAGCCGACCACTGGACGGCGGATCAGCACCGAGACCGCGAATACGGACGCCCACAGCAGCGACGACCAAATGCCAAGCAGGAAGTAGCCTTTCGACTCCCCCATCACATAGGCGATCAGCGCACACACGCCGACGCCCATGAATCCGGAGATCGCAGGCTGGGTCGATTCGCGGCGGATCAGCCGCCACACCAGGATGATCGCCGCCACACCGAGCGCCGCAGCGATCGCGGCCTGCAGCCCGAACGCCGACGACACCGGAACGAACGCCACCACAGGCAAGGACGAATAGATCAGACCGCTGATGCCGCCCATCTGGTCGAGGACGGCATGCGCTTTGGTCTGCTTCCCCGGTTCAGGTCCGGGGGAACTCACTTCTGAATCTCGTAATGCGGGTTGTACATGGCTTTGGCGCCACTATCGAGCTTGCCGATACGGCCGTGCACCTTGAGCGTGCGGCCCGACTCGATGCCGGGGATGCGGCGCTGTCCGAGCCAGACAAGCATCACAGAATCGGTGCCGTCGAACAGTTCGGCCTTGACGCCGCCCGCGCAGCCTTTGCCGTTGCATTCGACGCTGCGAAGGGTGCCGACCATTGTCACTTCTTGACCGCGTCGACAGTCGATCGCCTTTTGGGCGCCGGTGTTGGCGGCTTCGTCGCTGAGCTCTTGAACGTCGAGTTGCTCCGGGTCTTCCGTCAGCCGGCGGGTGAGCCGGCGCAGATACCCTTCGGCCGTAGCCATGGCCTCTCCTGACCTTCCGCAGATCCACCATGGATCTACCCAATCCAACGCCACGGTAGACCTCTTGGTTCCGATCTGCCACGCGGGGCGTACCTCGACGCGCCGGCGACTTGCGGCACCGGGCACGATCATCTGATGGCGGTCAATCTGCGCGGTGTGACGACGGTTCTGCTGCCTGGCACCGGATCCGACGACGACTACGTCTACCGGGCGTTTTCTGCCTCTCTGCACGCTGTTGGCGCGGTTGTCGTGACGCCGCCGCCGCGCCCGGATCGGCTCATCGACGGCTACCGGGACGCGCTGGACAACGCCGCGCGCGCCGAGCCGATCGCGGTCGGCGGGGTCTCCATCGGCGCCGCTGTCGCAACCGCTTGGGCGCTCGCCCATCCCGGGCACGTGGTCGCCGTGATGGCCGCACTGCCCGCATGGACGGGCGCACCGGACACCGCGCCCGCCGCCCATGCGGCGCGCCACTCGGCACATGCGTTGCGACGCGACGGGCTGGTGGCAGCCACCGCTGCGATGCGCGCCTCGAGTCCTGCGTGGCTGGCCGACGAGCTGACCAGGTCGTGGGTGGGCCAATGGCCGTCGTTGCCCGACGCCATGGATGAGGCATCGCAATATGTCGCGCCGACGTGCAGCGAACTGGAAGGCCTTACGGTCCCGATGGGAGTGGCGGCCGCCACCGACGACCCGGTGCACCCGGTGGAGGTCGGCATCGAGTGGGCATCGGCGGCGCCGCGGGCCGCACTGCGCACGGTCACTCTCGACGAAATGGGTGCCGACCCCTCGGTGCTGGGCGCGGCGTGTTTGGCGGCGTTGGACGACGCCTGACGCGCCTAACCGCCGGTGATCGTCCGGAGCTGTTGCATGGCCGATCCCTGCGCACTGCGGCGCGCGACGGGCTGCGCCGGTGGCGGCTCCTGTCCGCCTGCCTGCGCGGCCTGCTGGGCCTGCTGCGCTGCCTGCTCCGCCGCCGCACGTAGTTGGGCAGCCATCGGCTCAGGCAATTGCACTGCCAGTGGCGTGCGAACCGGCATCGGCGTGTCACCGCGACGAACTACGGTGTCGGCCAACGCATTTCGCGCCTCGGCCGCCAACGCTTCGACGTTCTCCTGAGGACCGTTGACCACGCAGCGGATCATCCAGCGGTAGCCGTCGACGCCGATGAACCGCACCACGGCGACACCCTGCCCCTGGTCTGCGGCCAAGCCGACCACCTCACGGCCCCACGGACCGTCCTCGATGCTGACCTTGGCGACGTCCTTGCGCAGCGAATCGGCCAGCTCGCCGGCAACTTCGCGCCACAGGCCCGCGGTCTTCGGTGCGGCGTAAGCGGCAATGGTGAATCGGCCGTTGGGCGTCATCACCCAGACCGCGTTGGGCACGCCCGTCTCGGACACCTCGACAGAGACCTGCCCGGCCTCGGGCATCGGAATCAGCACCGAACCCAGATCCAACCGGCCGACGGCCGCCACCGACGGGTCGTCGAAGTCGTCGACGTCGAACGGACCGTCGAGGTCGTCCCCGTCATCCGGGGACATGGTGAGGTCCTCGCGGTCGTCGTCGCTGCTCTTGTTTTTTCCGAATGCCATCACAAACTCGCATGTCCGCCGGAGGAACCGTGGCCGCCATCACCACGGGTTGTATCGGCCAAGCCGGCCTCGTCGAACGATGTCACCTCGACCAGCTCGGGCAACTCGACCCGCTGTACCAGCAGCTGAGCGATTCGGTCGCCGCGGTGCACCACGATGGGCTCCTGCGGGTCGAGGTTGATCAGTGCCACCTTGATCTCGCCGCGGTAGCCGGCATCGATTGTGCCGGGGCTGTTGACGATCGAAAGTCCCACGCGCGCAGCCAAACCCGAGCGCGGGTGGACCAGGCCAACCATCCCGTGCGGGATGGCCACGGCTATTCCGGTCGGCACCAGCGCCCGCTGGCCGGGCGCCAGCGTCACGTCGAGCGCGCTGAACAGGTCGACGCCCGCGTCGCCGTCATGGGCCCGGCTGGGCATCGGTAAATCGCGATCCAGGCGCACGACCGCAAGAGAGGTGGACACGACGTCACAGATTACTCTTGGCCCCGTGTCCGACACGCGCGCCACGTCGCAAACCGTGCGCTACCGCGAACGGTTGTGGGTGCCGTGGTGGTGGTGGCCGCCCGGGCTGGGGCTTGCCGCGTTGATCGCGCTCGAGGTGAACCAGGGCGTTGGCGCCCTACCGAATTGGCTGCCGTTCGCCCTGCTGCTGCCGGTCGCCGTCACGGTGCTGCTGTGGCTCGGCAAGACCGAACTCCGCGTGGTGGGTGGATCCGGCGAGGCCGAACTGTGGGTCGGCGCTGCGCACCTGCCGGTCACCGTGATTTCCCGGTCGGCGGAGGTGCCCCGGTCGGCCAAGTCGGCGGCTCTTGGCCGCCAACTCGACCCCGCGGCCTACGTCGTGCACCGGGCCTGGATCGGCCCAATGGTTCTCCTGGTTCTCGACGATCCCGACGATCCGACGCCGTACTGGCTGGTGAGCTGCCGCCATCCCGACCGTGTACTGGCCGCGCTGCGCACTTAGGGCACCTACGCCGTCAGGCCGCGCAGTCCGTGCAGATCATCACGCCGTTCTTCTCGCTGGCCAGCCGGCTGCGGTGGTGCACAAGGAAGCAGCTCGAGCAGGTGAACTCGTCGGCCTGCTTCGGGATGACCCGCACCGACAGTTCCTCGCCGGATAGATCGGCGCCAGGGAGTTCGAAGGACTCAGCAGACTCAGATTCGTCGACGTCAACGACTGCCGACTGGGCCTCGTTGCGCCGTGCCTTCAGTTCCTCGAGCGAATCCTCGGAAACGTCGTCGGTCTCAGTGCGCCGTGGGGCGTCGTAATCGGTAGCCATAGCCATGTCCCCTCCATAAACCTTGCAGCAGAGCTTTGTACCAGCGTCGAACGCATTCCCCAAATGATTCGTGCCCGTATTGACACGCGTTCCACTGTGATTTACGTCACACCGGGGCTGGTGCGGCGGTAAGCGCCCCAGCGACCGGGGCCTTAGAGTGCAGGCGTGGTAGCGCAAATCACAGACGGCACCGCGTTCGACAAGCACGGTCGCCCCTTCCGTCGGCGTAATTTCCTGCCTGGGATTCTGCTGTTCGTCGCACTGTCGGTGGTGACGATGTTGGTCTGGGTCGTCGCCCTGTCCCGCCCTGTCGATGTGCAGGAGGCCGCGGTCTGTAACCCGCCGCCGCCAGCGGCCAACCCCAGCGATCCACCGGCACTCGGCGAGCAAGTATCGCGCTCCACCATGACCGAGGTCACACCGGCCCGGCTCGCCGACACCAAGATCAGGGTTCTCAACGCCAGCGGACAGGGCGGCCAAGCCGCCGAGATCGCCGGCGAACTACGTGACCTTGGCTTCGCCGAACCGGCCGCGGCGAACGACACCGTGTACGTCAACACCCGCCTGGAGTGCCAGGGCCAGATCCGGTTCGGGCCGTCCGGACGCGCCGCCGCCGCGGCCGTCTGGCTGGTGGCGCCGTGCACCGAACTTTTCCAGGACCAACGCAGCGACGACACCGTGGACCTGGCCATCGGCACCGAATTCAGTGAGCTGACCGTCAACGAGGACATCGATGCTGTCCTCACCAGTTTGCGGCCAGACGCGACGCAGCCCGCCGACTCGGAACTGCTCAAGAAGATCCACACCGGCTCCTGCTAGCTCGTATCTCCTTGGGGCGAAAGCGGTTTCGCGACCTAGACAACACCGTATCGGCGCAACTCCGCGACTAGCGGCTCGGCGACGCCCGGCGCGGCCGCAACCACCAATCCGGCTCTGTCATCGGCCGGCGGCAACAGCAGCGTCGCGCCGGCCTCCGCGGCGATAAGCGCGCCTGCGGCCCAGTCCCAGACGTGCACGCCGTCCTCGTAGTACGCGTCGAGTCCCCCGGCGGCCACCATGCACAGATCGAGCGCGCACGAGCCGATCCGGCGGACGTCACGCACGACGGGCAGCAATCTGGCGAGGATCTCGGCCTGCCGGGTCCGCTGATCCGGAGCGTAGGAAAAACCGGTTCCTACCAACGACATTGACAACTCGCCGACGGTGTTGACCCGCAGCGGCGTTGTCACACCGGCGCGCCGCAGAGATGCGCCGTGCCCCAGCGCGGCCGAGTACACGGCGCCAGTGGGCACGTTGGCAACCGCGCCCGCCAGTGACGCGCCGCCGCGCTGCACCGCCACCGAAACGGCGTAGGTCTCGATCCCGTAGACGAAGTTGACCGTGCCGTCGATGGGATCCAGGACCCAGGTCAGCCCGTCGTCAAGGGCTGCAGAGCCGCCCTCCTCCTCGCCGAGGATGTGTTCACCGGGCCGCAGTTCGGCCAGCCTGTCGCGAAGTAGGCGTTCGGTCTCGGTGTCGACGACGGTGACAGGGTCGGTCGGCGTGCTCTTGGCCCGCACCTCCGGAGCGACGTTTGGCTGGGGATCGCCGAAAACCTCGATACGGCGCCGCCGGACGAATTCGGCAGCCTCTGTTGCCAGTGCCTCCGCGACCGAGCGCAAAAGGACAGGATCGGTGTCGTTTTCCGTCACGGTTCCATCGCAACACACATATCGCTAACCGGTTGCGCGACAGCCGCGCATGAGTTTTCCCGAGCTACTAAGGTGTGGGGCGCGTCGCACTTTGCCCGCCCCTCAGAGGAGCGCTCATGACCGCCACCGATTCACCCGCCGCCGCTCCGAACACGAACGGCGGCCCTGCGCGCCGTGGCTTCGGGATCGACGTGGGTGGAAGCGGCGTCAAGGGCGGCATCGTCGACCTCGACACCGGCCTTCTGATCGGTGAACGGTTCAAGCTCGCCACCCCGCAGCCGGCGACCCCGGACGCGGTCGCCAAGACCATCGCCGCGGTCGTCAAGGAGTTCGGGTGGACCGAGAAGCTGGGCGTCACCTACCCCGGCGTGGTGACCGACGGAATCGTTCACACGGCGGCCAATGTCGACAAACGATGGATCGGGGTCAACGCCAGGGACGTGTTCGCCTCGGCGCTCGACGGGCAACCGGTGACCGTGCTCAACGACGCCGACGCCGCGGGCCTTGCCGAGGAGAAATTCGGCGCAGGCAAGGACAACACCGGCGTCATCGTGTTGCTGACCTTCGGCACCGGCATCGGTTCGGCGGTGATCCACAACGGTGTGCTGCTACCGAACACCGAGTTCGGCCACCTCGAGGTCGGCGGCAAGGAGGCCGAACACCGGGCCGCCTCGTCGATCAAGGAGAAAAAGGGCTGGAGCTACGAACGGTGGACCGAGGAGGTCACCCGCGTGCTGGTAGCCGTCGAGAACGCGATCTGGCCGGATCTGTTCATCGCGGGCGGCGGGATCAGCCGTAAAGCCGACAAGTGGATTCCGCTGCTCAAGAACCGCACGCCGGTGGTGGGGGCGGCCCTGCAGAACACCGCAGGGATCGTCGGTGCGGCGATGGCCGCCGACGTCGACGTCACCGCTACTGCAAAGTAGCCACCTGCGGCTCGCCGCATTGACGGTCGAATTTGCCGCTCAGGGCGGCGCTACCTCACACTGTCGTTACAATGGTCGACGGCGGCCGCATACCGAATAGCGGCGAGTTCAACCGCCAATATTCGACATAACCGACTTTTTTCGATGGTGCACAAGGTCCCCCACGCTTACGCGGTGGGTCCAGCCACGAAAAATTGCAAGACGAAAGGGTGTACGTGGCAGCGACAAAGGCACGCCCGGCGACCGATGAGCCGGTGAAGCGCACCGCTACCAAGACCCCCGCCAAAAAGGCTTCCCCGGCGGCGAAAACCGCCAACGGATCGACGGCCCCCAAGCGGGCAACGAAGACGGCCGCGGCCAAGGCCACCGGCGCTAAGCCCGCCGCAGCCAAGTCGCGGGCCCCGAAGGCCAAGACCGACGATGCTCCCGCCACCCGCGGCCGCGCGAAGAAAGCCACCGGGGCCGAACCGGACACCACGGCCGAGGGCGCGACGGGCGACGAGCTCGAGACCACCGACGACCTCGAGGCCGAGCCCGGCGAGGACCTCGAGGTCGAAGAGACCGACATCGATCTGGAAGATCTCGAAGTCGCCGATGACGAACCCGCCGCGGCCGAGCCCACAGCGGCAGTCGTCGAGCCGGCACCGGCCGCCGATGACGAGGAGATCGCCGAGCCGTCCGAGAAGGACAAGGCTTCCGGCGACTTCGTCTGGGACGAGGAGGAATCCGAGGCACTGCGGCAGGCCCGCAAGGACGCTGAGCTCACCGCGTCGGCCGACTCCGTCCGGGCCTACCTCAAGCAGATCGGCAAGGTCGCTCTGCTCAACGCGGAGGAAGAAGTCGAGCTCGCCAAGCGCATCGAGGCTGGGCTCTACGCGACGCAGCTGATGGCCGAGTTCGCCGAGAAGGGCGAGAAGCTGCCAGCCGCCCAGCGGCGCGACATGTCTTGGATCTGCCGCGACGGCGACCGTGCGAAGAATCATCTTCTTGAAGCGAATCTGCGGCTCGTCGTGTCGCTGGCCAAGCGCTACACCGGCCGCGGCATGGCCTTCCTCGACCTGATCCAGGAAGGCAACCTGGGTCTGATCCGTGCGGTCGAAAAGTTCGACTACACCAAGGGTTACAAGTTCTCCACCTACGCGACGTGGTGGATCCGGCAGGCCATCACCCGAGCGATGGCCGATCAGGCGCGCACCATCCGCATCCCGGTGCATATGGTCGAGGTGATCAACAAGCTCGGTCGCATCCAGCGTGAGCTGCTTCAGGACCTGGGCCGCGAGCCCACGCCGGAAGAGCTTGCCAAGGAAATGGACATCACGCCGGAGAAGGTGCTGGAGATCCAGCAGTACGCGCGTGAGCCGATCTCGCTGGACCAGACCATCGGCGACGAGGGCGATTCGCAGCTCGGCGATTTCATCGAGGACTCCGAGGCCGTTGTGGCTGTCGATGCGGTGAGCTTCACACTGCTGCAGGACCAGTTGCAGTCGGTGCTGGAGACGTTGTCCGAACGTGAAGCCGGTGTGGTGCGGCTGCGCTTCGGCCTGACCGACGGCCAGCCCCGCACCCTCGACGAGATTGGCCAGGTGTACGGCGTGACCCGCGAGCGCATCCGGCAGATCGAGTCGAAGACGATGTCAAAGTTGCGCCACCCCAGCCGTTCTCAGGTTCTGCGCGACTACCTCGACTAACAGGCCATGCCTGAGAAGCCACCGAGGATCCCGCCGCTGGCGTTTGTTCGCGCGATCAACACGGCACGCGCTGGCCTGCAGCGGGCGCACCGCTCACTCGCGCCGGGCGGCATCAACTTGCTGGAGCTGCTGACCGGCGGCTGGATCACACAAATGGTGTACGTGGCGGTCAAGCTGGGCATCCCCGACGTGCTGGCCGACGGTCCGCTGCCGGCCAACGAGGTCGCCCACCGCGTCGGTGCCCATCCGGATGCGGTGTACCGGCTGATGCGCGCGCTGGCGTCCAGGGGTGTGCTCCGCCATCGCCGGGACGGCACGTTCACGCTGACCTCGATCGGCAAGGCACTGCGCACCGGCATACCCGGCTCACTTAGCGACATGGCATTGTTCATCGGCCACCCGCTGCGTTGGGAGGACTGGGGCAACCTGTTGTATTCGGTACGGACGGGCGAGCCCGCCGTGGTCAAGCTGCGCGGCAAGCCGTTCTTCGAGTACCTCGACGACAACCCCGAACTGGCCGAGTCCTTCAACAACGCGATGACGGCCGGCAGTGAGTTCGCGATCTATGCGGTGCTCGCGAGTTACGACTTCAGCGCCTACCGCACGATCATCGACGTCGGCGGCGGCCACGGCCGACTGCTGTCGATGATCCTGGGCAAGGCACCGAACACCAGCGGCGTGCTCTACGACCTACCTGTCGTGGTCGAGGGTGCCGGGCCGGAGTTGAAGAGGGCCGGCGTTGCGGATCGCTGTCAGGTCGTCGGCGGGTCGTTCTTCGAATCGGTGCCCGACGGCGGCGACGCATACATCATGAAGGCGATCATTCACGACTGGAACGACGACGACGCGGCGAAGATCCTGGGCCACGTGCGCACCGCGATCGCGTCCGACGGCAAGCTGCTGTTGCTGGAAAGTGTTCTGCCGGAACGATCTTCGTCAGACATCGGTATGCTCATCGACCTAGAGATGCTCGTCGCGGTGGGCGGCAAGGAGCGCACCCGCGCCGAGTGGACGAGCCTTCTGCGGCGCGCGGGCTTCCGGTTGAACCGCGTCGTCGAGACCGCGACCGCGGTGTCGATCATCGAGGCGACACCCGCCTGAGCTAATGCCGTCGCTCGCGCACCTTGTACGTCGCGGGCCATGACTCTCGAGATTCGTCGCCCGTCAAGGGAACTCCCTGACTGCCGATCTTGACTTCGTACGGTTCCATGCCGGCGCCGACTTCGCGTTCGGCTTTCTGCTGGGCGAGGTAATAGAGCTGATCGATCTCGAGTTCGCGGAAGGCCAAGAACGTGGTGCGGCGGACCGTATGCGGACTTGTGGCTTCGGCGACCATCCGGTCCACCAGCATGCGCGACGCGATCGCCGCGCCGCCGAGCAGGGTGAACGGAATGGCCCATGAGCACACGAACGACAGCGGATTGCCCCTGTCCAGGATCGTGGCGTCCGCAGCGACGATTGGCGGGATCGCCGACGACACCGTCATGGCGGCGAACGTGGCTACCCAGATCCACGTCACCAACGCGGTGGTCGGGCCGAACGGCTCACTCTTGATCACCTCGGCGGATTGCTCCGATTCGGCGAATTCACGCACGAACGGCTTGCCGATCAGCGCACCGGCAAGCACGGCCAAGAAGATCCCCGCGTTGCTCAGCGGCAGTGTCCAGCGCTCCACGAACGAAGCACTCAGCGAGAACGAAAGAACTATGAGCACCAAAAAGGTTGCAGCAGCCCCGATTTCGATGATGCGCGCCGGCTTACCGGTGACCCGCCCGACCACCAACGCGGCCACGGCGATCACCAGCGCGATCACCGCGGCAAGCGTGAAGGGAACGTTGCCGACAAGCACCCAATAAACGATCCACGGCGCGAAGCCAACCAGAATGCCCACGATGGGTCAGTGTAGAGACTCCGATGCTCAGCACGTAACAGTCGGGCCCTATTTTGTAGTGATGACCCAGCGCCGCAGAGTGTCAACCGGCTCGGTATATGAGTCGACAGTCGGCTATTCGAGGGCAGTGCGAACGGGCGCCCAGATCGTGGTCGCCGGGACCACCGGATCGGGCGACGGCATCGTCGAACAGACGCGGGAAGCGCTGCGGCGCATCGAGGTTGCGCTGAACAAGGTTGGCGCGTCAATGTCAGACGTGGTGCGTACGCGCATGTACGTCACCGACATCTCGCTGTGGCGGGACGTCGGCGCGGTGCACGCCGAGGTGTTCGGCGACATCGCTCCGGTCACGACCATGGTGGAGGTGTCCGCCCTTATCTCACCCGAGCTGCTGATCGAGATCGAGGCGGATGCCTACCACGAGGCTTAGCCGCATTCCTTTTCCAGCGGCGTGAAGCGACCGTCGGCACCGGGCCGGTACGGCGTGACGCTTGTCACAGCCGCCGCGGGCAATGGTCCGTACAGATGTGGGAACACCATCGAATCGGGATCAGTGGCGACCCCCGGCTCCCAACGGACTTCAGAGGTCAGGCATGCAGGATCGATGCGCAGCAGCACCAGATCGGCGCGGCCGGCGTAGAGCCGGTTGGCCGGTAGATGTACCTGCTCAGGTGTCGACAGATGCACGAAGCCGTTTGCGTCCAGGGAATCGGGCCGATGCTCGCCACGGACCTGGGCCAGCCGCCACTCGTCGGCACTACAGAGGTGCACCAGCGCACTCGGGGAGGTCATACCGCCAGCCTGCCGTGCCGGCAACCCGGCGCAATCGTGAGACACGACACACCGGTAAACCCCCGGGGAACAAGGCCGGAACCCAAAGCGTCTGAGACAGTAGAACAACGCCGGAGGTAACGGAGGAGCCAATGAACGCAACGTTGACCAGTCCCGAACTCACCAGGGCTGACCGCTGCGATCGCTGCGGTGCCGCTGCCCGGGTACGCGCGAAGCTGCCGTCTGGCGCCGAACTGCTGTTCTGCCAGCACCACGCGAACGAGCACGAGGCCAAGCTGATCGAACTCGCCGCCGTGATCGAAATCAGCCCGGTTGACGCCTAGTACCGCCTGGTACGCCGCGATTGTGGGCAGTACTGCCGATTGTCAGTAATGCTGGACTGGTCATGAAGGACCAGCCGGCACCGGTTAAGCCATCGCGTCACCACGTTTTGCACCTCTTGCGTCGCACGATGTCGAAAAGCTGGGACGATTCGATCTTCTCCGAATCTGCACAGGCTGCGTTCTGGTGCGCGCTGTCGCTGCCGCCGCTGCTGCTGGGAATGCTGGGCAGTCTCGCCTACGTGGCGCCGCTGTTCGGTCCGGAGACGCTGCCGACGATCGAGAATCAGATCATCAATACGGCGAACAGCTTCTTCTCCCCCAACGTCGTCAACGAGATCATCGCGCCGACGATCCGAGACATCGTCAAGGGTGCCCGCGGTGAGGTGGTTTCGGTCGGATTTGTGATCTCGTTGTGGGCGGGCTCCTCGGCCATCTCGGCGTTCGTCGACTCGATCACCGAAGCCCACGACCAGACCCCGCTGCGTCACCCGGTGCGGCAGCGGTTCTACGCGCTGGGCCTGTACGTGGTCATGCTGGTGCTCGCGATCGCCTCCGCACCCTTCATCGCGCTGGGTCCGCTCAAGATCGCCGAGTTTCTCCCTGACAGCTGGGATAACGCACTGCGCTTCGGTTACTACCCGGCGTTGTTCCTCGGTCTGGTGGTCGCGGTGAACGTCCTTTACCGGGTCTCGCTGCCGAAGCCACTCCCGTCCCATCGGCTGCTCCTGGGCTCCGTCCTGGCGGCCGTCGTCTTTCTGCTCACCACACTCGGCCTGCGCGTGTATCTGACCTGGATCACCGCCACCGGCTACACCTACGGCGCGCTGGCGACCCCGATCGCGTTCCTGTTGTTCGCGTTCTTCCTGGGCTTCGCGATCATGGTGGGCGCGGAGCTGAACGCCGCGATTCAGGAGGAGTGGCCGGCGCCCGACACGCATGCGCGCCGCTTGAGGTGGTGGCTGGAGGAAAAGGCAGACTCGCTCAACGGCGAGACGCCCGCCCAGCCGGCGACCGCCGTCGCGAAGACAGACGGCGCTACGTCTTGAGCTTCTCGTAGATCCGCTTGCAGTCCGGGCAGACGGGCGAGCCAGGCTTCGCGGCCTTGGTCACCGGGAACACCTCGCCACACAGCGCGACGACGTGCGTACCCATCACCGCACTTTCAGCGATCCTGTCCTTCTTGACGTAGTGAAAGAACTT
>NZ_DASSCY010000060.1:0-4309 GCF_035697385.1 Mycobacterium sp.
TCGGGCCTTGGACACCGCCTCGTGGCGGGTGTGGGCGCCGAGTTTGGCCGTCGCACTGCGAAGATACCTCTTGACCGTCTCCGGCTTGAGTGAAAGACGTTGCGCTGCTTCGGCATTGGTGCATCCGAGCGCGACCTGGGCGAGCACGTCGAGCTCTCGCGGCGACAATTCAACCTCGGGTGACGAACCGCCCCGCGCCAGTCGATCAGCGAGCACGCGCAGCTGCGCCCGCAGCGCAGGCGGTGCCGACGGGTCCGCGGCAAGGCGGCGCAACTGCGCGTGCACTTCGCGGACCTCCTCGGCCCGGGCTCCGGCGCCATTCGTCGCCGCGGCCTCCCGCATGCGCATCCGCCGGTCGACCTCGTCGCGGATCCTCAACTCGCCGCTCAGCCGTCGTGCGGACCCGATCATCAGGTCTGCCGTGCGATCCCCGATGGGCGCTGCCGCCCGGTACGCGCCGTACAGCACCGCACGGGCATGACCCTCCACGACCACAGGAACGGCGAGGATCGACCTGATGCCCTCCTCGACCACCGGCCCGTCGTAATCGTGCGTAATGGTGGCGGCCTTGCGGTAGTCCGCGACCGACATCGGCCGCCCGGCCACCATCGTCGCGCCGCCTAGGCCCGCGCTGGGTCGCACCGCCAGCCCGCGCATGCTGGCGGTTCGGGTGCCGACGAACTCCGTGAGCAACAGCGTCGCGCCGTACACCTCACCGCCGAACGTCACCGGCAGCCCGGCCGCCGCAGCGACGTGGCGCAGCTCGGCGCGCAACGCGTCGGCGTCGCGCGGCCGCAACAGCGGCGAGTCGAGTGGCATCGGGATCCCCTCATCTGGGGGTAGCGGGCTAGAGGTGTGACGTAGATCCTATCGATATGGCCAGCAACACCGAGCGGTATCGCAGCGCCCGCGACCAGCTCGTCCATGACTACGCAAAGGCCGCCGAGACGTTTTCGTTCCCCAGACTGACCGGCACCTTCAACTGGGCAACGGATTGGTTCGACGTGATCGCCCGAGGCAACGACCGCACGGCGCTGTGGGTCGTCGAGGAGGACGGCGGCGAGCACAAGGTCACGTTTGCGGATATGGCGGAAGGCTCGGACCGGGTTGCGACGTGGCTCGCGGACCTCGGCGTCGGCAAGGGCGACAGGGTCATCCTGATGCTGGGCAATCAGGTCGAGCTGTGGGAGTCGATGCTCGCCGTGGCGAAGCTCGGCGCCGTGATCATGCCGACCACCGGCGCACTGGGGCCGGCCGATCTTGCCGACCGCATCGAACGCGGCGGGGCGCGGTTCGTCATCGCCAATTCTGCCGATGCCGCCAAATTCGACGGCGTGCCCGGTGACTACACCCGCATCGCTGTCGGCGATTCGGTCGACGGCTGGCACAGCTACTCGGCCGCGTACGCGTGTGCTTCGGCGGGGCCGTTCACGGCGCCAACCGCCGTCGACGATCCGATGCTGATCTACTTCACCTCCGGCACCACGAGCAAGCCGAAGTTGGTGGAGCACTCACAGGTCAGCTATCCGGTCGGGCACATGTCGACGATGGCGTGGATCGGCGTGCGGCCCGGCGACGTGCACCTGGCGATCAGTTCACCGGGTTGGGCCAAGCATGCGTGGAGTTGCTTCTTCGCGCCGTGGATCGCCGAGGCGACGATCTTCGTCTACAACTACGCCCGGTTCGACGCCGCTGCCCTGCTGGGCCAGCTCCGTCGCGCGGGCGTGAACACGTTCTGCGCACCACCGACCGTGTGGCGCATGCTCATCCAATCCGATCTCGGGCCGAAACCCGAAGGGCTGCGCGAAATCCTGGGAGCGGGTGAACCGCTCAACCCCGACGTCATCGCTCAGGTGGAACGCGCGTGGGGACTGACCATCCGCGACGGTTTCGGCCAGACCGAGACCACGCTGCAGGTCGGCAATACGCCGGGTCAACCGGTGAAGCCGGGCTCGATGGGACGGCCCATGCCCGGCGTGCCTGTCGTGCTCATCGACCCGCTGACCGGTCAGCCCGCCGATGAAGGCGAGATTTGCCTTGACTTACAACGCAATCCGCTGAACCTGATGACCGGCTACCTCGGCGATCCGCGTCGCAACGAGATCGCGATGGCAGGCGGTTACTACCACACCGGCGATGTCGCCAGCCGCGACGAGGACGGCTACATCACCTACATCGGCCGCACCGACGACGTGTTCAAGTGTTCGGACTACAAGGTCTCACCGTTCGAACTCGAAAGCGTGTTGATCGAGCACCCCGCCGTTGTCGAGGCGGCGGTGGTCCCTCAGCCCGACGACACCCGCCTGGCGGTGCCCAAGGCGTACGTGTCATTGGCAGATGGATGGGATGCCGACGCGGACACTGCGAAGGCGATCATGGAGTACGCCCGCGATCACCTCGCGCCGTACCTGAAGGTGCGTCGCGTCGAGTTTTACGAACTGCCGAAGACCATTTCGGGCAAAATCCGCCGGGTCGAGCTGCGCCGGCGTGAAGATGAAGCACATCGCTGCGGCGCT
This sequence comes from Mycobacterium sp., assembly GCF_035697385.1. Taxonomy (GTDB): domain Bacteria; phylum Actinomycetota; class Actinomycetes; order Mycobacteriales; family Mycobacteriaceae; genus Mycobacterium. The sequence goes on from NZ_DASSCY010000060.1 coordinate 2,517, forward strand.
CCGATCACCACGGAGCATCGCTACGAGGACTTGGTGGAGAACTGATACTGATGAAGTCATACGACGCAGGACCGACCGACTCGCCGATCATTGAGGAGACGATCGGCGAGAACTTCGAACGGACCGTTGCGACGCATCCGGACGCTGAAGCTCTAGTCGATGTCGCCGCGAACCGTCGCTGGACCTACGCCGAACTCGACGCCGAGGTCAACCTGGTCGCGCGTGGGCTGATGTCGCTCGGGATCGAAAAGGGTGAGCGCGTAGGCATCTGGGCGCCGAACTGCGCGGAGTGGACGATCGTGCAGTACGCCACGGCGAAGATCGGCGCGATCCTGGTCAATGTCAATCCCGCGTACCGCACCCACGAACTGGCGTACGTGCTGAACCAGTCGGGTGTTCGCACGCTGATCTCCGCGACAGCGTTCAAGACCTCGGACTACGCAGGCATGGTCGCCGAGGTGCGTCCGGATTCTCCTGACCTGAAGGAGGTTCTGTTCCTGGGCACCGGCGACTGGGAGCGCCTCCGCGAGGGCGTCGTTGCCGAGGACGAATTGCGAACCCGCATGGCCTCGTTGGCCAACACTGATCCCATCAACATCCAATACACCTCGGGGACAACTGGTTTCCCGAAGGGTGCAACGCTGTCGCACCGCAACATCCTCAACAACGGATACTTCACAACCGAGATCATCGACCTAGGGCCGGATGACCGGCTCTGCATCCCGGTGCCCTTCTACCACTGCTTTGGCATGGTGATGGGCAATCTGGGCTGCACCACCCACGGGACGACGATGGTCATTCCCGCGCCGGGCTTCGACCCTGGGCTGACGCTGGCGACCATCGAATCCGAAAGGTGCACCGGTGTGTACGGCGTGCCGACGATGTTCATCGCGATGCTCGGGCACCCGGACTTCGCCGACCGCGACCTGTCGTCGCTGCGCACCGGCATCATGGCGGGATCCGTCTGTCCGGTCGAGGTGATGAAGCGCTGCGTCAACGAGATGAACATGACCGAGGTTGCCATCGCCTACGGGATGACCGAGACGTCACCGGTGTCCTGTCAGACGCTCATCGACGACGACCTTGAGCGCCGCACCGCATCGATCGGCCGGGCGCACCCGCATGTGGAGGTCAAGATCATCGACCCGGAGACGGGCGACATCGTCGAGCGGGGACAGCCAGGCGAGTTCTGTACGCGGGGTTACTCGGTGATGCTGGGCTACTGGAACGACGAGGAGAAGACCCGCGAGGCGATCGACGCCGACGGCTGGATGCACACCGGCGACCTCGCGGTCATGCGAGAAGACGGCTACTGCAACATCGTTGGGCGGATCAAGGACATGGTGATCCGGGGTGGGGAGAACGTTTATCCGCGGGAGGTTGAGGAGTTCCTCTACACCCATCCCGACATCGAGGACGCGCAAATCATCGGCGTGCCCGACGAGAAGTACGGCGAGGAAATCTGTGCCTGGATCCGGATGAAGCCCGGTGCTGGCACGCTCGACGCCGACGCCATCCGTGCGTTCGCCGCCGGAAAGATCGCCCACTACAAGGTCCCCCGGTACATACATGTGGTCGACGAGTTCCCGATGACAATCACCGGCAAGGTGCGCAAGGTCGACATGCGCGCCGAAAGCGTGAAGCTCCTCGGCCTCTAGTTTCCGCCGAAACGGTATTCCAGCAGAGAAAGTTCGAGTAGGCGCCCGCTGGAATACAGTTTCGCGGCTTGTCGGTGGTGGCGGCCAGTATGCGGTCATGGGGGAGGTATTTGTCGGCGGTGAGGCGGTCGCCGA
>NZ_DASSCY010000061.1:0-10500 GCF_035697385.1 Mycobacterium sp.
GTCCGCGGCGCAACGGAGGCCGTCGAGATCGCCGACGCGGTCAAGGGCATGCTGCAGCGCATCTGGAAGGAGCAGGACCGCACCAAGGCCGCGCTCGCGTCGGCCCGTGACTTCGCGTCGGTGTCCGCGCACGAGCTGCGCACGCCGCTGACCGCGATGCGTACCAACCTCGAGGTGCTTGCCACCCTTGATATGCCGGAAGAGCAGCGCAAGGAGGTCATCAACGACGTCATCCGAACGCAGTCGCGGATCGAGGCGACGCTCGGTGCACTGGAGCGGCTGGCCCAGGGCGAGCTGTCCACGTACGACGACCACATGCCGGTGGACATCACCGAACTGCTCGACCGTGCCGCCCACGACGCGATGCGCGTCTATCCCGACCTGGATGTGTCGCTGGTGCCCGCGCCGACGGTGATCATCGTCGGACTGCCTGCGGGCCTTCGGCTGGCCGTGGACAACGCGATTGCCAACGCGATCAAGCACGGTGGTGCGACGCGGGTTCAGCTGTCGGCCGTCACGTCGCGATCCGGTGTGGAGATCGCGATAGACGACAACGGCGTCGGCGTTCCCGAGGAGGAGCGTGCTTTGGTGTTCGACCGGTTCTCCCGCGGCTCGACGGCGTCGCACTCCGGCTCAGGGCTTGGCTTGGCGCTGGTCGCCCAGCAGGCCGAATTACATGGCGGTACAGCCTCTTTGGAGGACAGCCCGCTCGGCGGTGCCCGTCTGCTGTTGAACCTGCCGTTCCGCCGCTAACGCGCCCGCGAACGCCGAAGCTAGCGAGTGGCCAGTAGGTCGATGACGAAAATCAGCGTCTTGCCGGACAGCCGGTGCCCGCCGCCTGCTGGGCCGTATGCCTGTTCCGGTGGAATGACGAGCTGCCTGCGGCCGCCGACCTTCATGCCCGGAATGCCGTCCTGCCAACCCTGGATCAGCCCACGCAGCGGGAACTCGATGGATTCGCCGCGATTCCAGGAGCTGTCGAATTCGTCGCCGGTGTCGTACTCGACGCCGACATAGTGCACCTCGACGGTGGCGCCAGGCACTGCCTCCGCGCCGTCACCGACCGTGAGGTCCTTGATCACCAGCTTGGACGGCGCGGGACCGTCGGGAAACTCGATCTCGGGTTTGGTAGTCACCGCACTCACCGTAGTCGGGCACACTGGAGCCGTGGCTAAGGACCAAGACATTCTCGCTCAGGTCAACAAGCTGGTCGCCGAGGAGCAGGAGCTGCGGGCTGCGCTGCAGCATCACGAGATCGACGAGTCGGAGGAGCACGCGCGCCTGCGCGCCGTGGAGGTCGCGCTCGACCAGTGCTGGGATCTGCTGCGGCAGCGACGGGCGCTCCGCGAGACCGGCGGCGATCCCCGCGAGGCCCGGGTGCGTCCGGCCAACGAGGTCGAGGGCTATCTTGGCTGACCTGTGACGACGCCCGACGTTGTCATCGTCGGCGGCGGACACAACGGGCTTGTCGCCGCGGCGTATCTGGCCCGCGCGGGCCGGCGGGTGCAGGTCCTTGAACGGCTCGACCACGTCGGCGGGGCTGCGGTGTCCGCGCACGCGTTCGACGGCGTGGACGCCCGGCTGTCCCGTTACTCGTATCTGGTCAGCCTGCTGCCGCGGCGCATCGTCGAAGACCTCGGTGCCAGGGTGCGGTTGGTGCGCCGCCGCTACTCGTCGTACACGCCCGATCCGGCGACGGCAGGACGCACGGGTCTGTTGATCGGGCCAGAAAGCTCATTCGGCGCTGTGGGCGCTGCCGATGACGAGGCCGGCTTCGATGAGTTCTACCGTCGCTGCCGGACGGTCACGTCCCGGTTGTGGCCGACGCTGACCTCGCCGTTGATGACGCGCGACGAGGCGCGCAGACACGTCGCCGACGACGCGGCGTGGCGGTCGATGGTCGACCGGCCGATCTCCGAGGCCATTTGTGATTCCGTGCAGAACGACTTGGTCCGCGGGGTGATGGCTACAGACGCGTTGATCGGCACGTTCGCCCGCACCGATGACGCGACGCTGAGGCAGAACGTGTGCTTTCTGTATCACCAGCTCGGCGGCGGCACCGGCGACTGGGACGTGCCGATCGGCGGGATGGGCGCCGTCAGCGGCGCGCTGGCCGCTGCGGCTGCCAGCCATGGTGCCGAAATCGTCACGGGCGCAGAGGTTTACGCCATCGACCCGGACGGCGAGGTGCGGTACCACCGCGAGGGCCGGGAGCACCGCGCGCACGCCGGGGTCGTGCTGGCCAATGTGACGCCGTCGGTGCTGGCCGGCCTGCTGGGTGAACCAGCGCCGGCGCTGGCGCCGGGAGCGCAGGTGAAGGTCAACCTGATGTTGCGCCGGCTGCCGCGACTGCGCGACGACACGGTCACTGCGGAGCAGGCATTCGGTGGGACGTTCCACATCAACGAGACCTTCAGCCAGCTCGACACCGCATTCGTCCGCGCCGACCACGGCGTCGTCCCCGACCCGTTGCCGTGTGAGATCTACTGCCATTCGCTGACGGACCCGACGATCCTGTCGGAAGAGCTACGGGAGTCGGGCGCACAGACGTTGACCGTGTTCGGGCTGCACACGCCGCACAGCCTGGCGGTGGGCGCGGACCCCGACCGTTTGCGTGACACGTTGACGTCGGCAGTGCTGAATTCGCTGAATTCGGTTCTGGCCGAACCAATTCAAGATGTACTCATGCAGGATTCATCGGGGCGGCTGTGCATCGAAGCCAAGACGACGCTGGATCTGGAACATACGCTGGGTATGACGGCGGGCAACATCTTCCACGGCGCGCTGAGTTGGCCGTTCGCCGAAACCGACCAACCGCTCGACACGCCTGCGCGCCGCTGGGGAGTAGCGACCGCACATGACCGGATCATGTTGTGCGGCTCGGGATCCCGCCGCGGCGGTGCGGTCTCGGGGATCGGCGGACACAACGCCGCGATGGCGGTGCTGGAGAGCTAACCAACGGCGAGTTTCTCCAGTATCGCCTTCAGCTGTTTGAGTTCCGCGTCACCTACCGCCGCAATCACGTCTGGCGCCGGATGTTTAACCGCGTCGATCTGGTGCACCATTTCGCGGCCGGCATCGGTCAGCGACACCACCTTGCACCGTCGATTCGTCGGATCGATTGAGCGCACCACGAGTCCGCGCGCCTCGAGGTCGTTGACGGCCACCGTCGCCGCGGGCGCGTCGATGGTCGCGGCCTGCGCCACCTGCTTTACCGACATCGGTTGACGGCCTAGCCGGAGGAGGATCCTAATCCTGCTGAACGGCAACCCGGTTCGCTCGATCACGGCCCGTTTCCAGCTGTCGCGGTTGTCGATCACCAGCGCGGTCATGATCCGCCAGACCTCGTCGGCCAACGGATTACCCGACATCGACGGCCTCCACCCGCTGAGGTCCGGCCACCAGGGGGGCCAGCCGCTCGGCCGAGCGCAGCGCGCGCGGTGACGTCGAGTAGATGCCAAGGGCGATGATCGCCAGCCCGAGACCCGCGCAGATCAGCCACAGCGGCCTGGCGGCGACGGCGAAGTCGGCGCCGCCTGTTGCCAGCGCGGTTCCCGCGACCGAACCACATAGCGCCACACCGATACTCACGCCGACCTGCCTGCTGGTCGAGGCAACCGCGGATGCGGCGCCGGCCCGATCGGTCGGCATGCCGCTGACCGCCGCGGTGGTCACCGGTGCGTTGACCATCGCGAAGCCGATGCCGATCACCGCGAAGACCGTCAGCAACTGCCACAGCGGGGTGGTGGCGCTGAGCCGCGTGAGCATCAACGTCGCCGCGGTGATCAAGGTGCCAGCGACCAACAGCGATGGGCGGCTGCCGAACCGGCCGACCAGCCGGCCCGAGAGCGGCGAAAAGATCAGCGCGCCAACGGCAACAGGCAGGTAGATCAGCCCGGTATGCATCGCCGAGAAACCCCGCTCGTCCTGCAGATACAACGACATCATGAACAAGAACGCTCCCCACGCGGCGAACGCGCACGCCGCGATCATCGTCGCCGACGCGAATGGGATGCTCCGGAAAAACCGGAGATCGATGAACGGGTCGCGGCGCCGTGCCTCGTAACGCAGGAACGCCACAAACGCGAGCACCGCGACGACCGCGATCGCGACGATGCGCGCGTCGCCCCAGCCCAACCCTGGCCCCTCGATGAGCACGAAGACGATGCCGAACAGAAACGCCATGCCGAGCGCCTGTCCGACCGGGTCGAAGTCGCGCATCGTGATCGACTTGGATTCCGGGACGAAGATGGCCGTCAGCACGATCGCCAGGGCGCAGATCGGCAGGTTGATCCAGAACACCGCGCGCCAGTCGAGCAGTTCGATGAGCGCGCCGCCCACGATCGGGCCCAGTGCCATCGAGATGCCCACGACGCCACCCCAGATGCCGATCGCGCGGGCGCGTTCCACTCGGCCGGTGAACACCTGGGTGATGATCGACATCGCCACCGGGTTCATCATCGACCCGCCGATCGCCTGGATCAAACGTGCGCCGATGAGTGTCTCGATGTTCGGCGCGACACTGCACAGCAGCGAGCCCAGCGCGAAGACCGTCAGCCCGACCTGGAATGTGCGCCTGCGGCCGAACCGGTCCCCGGCGGCGCCCGAGAGAAGCAGCACCGATGCCAGCACCAAGGTGTAGATGTCGAGGACCCACTGCAGCTGCGGCGCCGAGGCGCCGAGGTCGGCGCGAATGCTGGGGATGGCGACGTTGACGATCGTCGCGTCCATCGACACGATCAGCAGGCTCAGGCAGCAGGACACCAAGATGATGGCCTTGCGCCGGGCACTCAAAGACCGGACGACAGTTTCATTCACACAACTATTGTGAAACTACAACTGTCGGCTGTGCAAGCCAGTGTGGCCGAGCTGACAAAACTAGCGGGCGTCGGCCGCCTTGTAGTCACGCTCGGTGTAGCCGGTGTAGATCTGGCGCGGCCGGCCGATCTTGCTGTCGCCCTCGTCGTGCATCTCACGCCAGTGCGCGATCCAGCCGGGCAGCCGGCCGAGCGCGAACAGCACGGTGAACATCCGTGTCGGGAAGCCCATCGCGCGGTAGATCACGCCGGTGTAGAAGTCGACGTTCGGGTAGAGCTTGCGCTCGACGAAGTAATCGTCGGTCAGCGCAACCTCTTCCAGCGCCTTGGCGATGTCCAGCAGTTCGTCGTCGCCACCGAGCTTGCCGAGGATCTTGTCGGCCTGCTCCTTGACGATGCGCGCCCGCGGGTCGTAGTTCTTGTACACCCGGTGCCCGAAGCCCATCAGCTTCACGCCGTCTTCGCGGTCCTTGACCTTCTTGACGAAGTCGTGCACGTCGCCGTCGGCCTGCCGGATCTTCTCGAGCATCTCCAGCACCGCCTGGTTCGCGCCGCCGTGCAGCGGTCCCCACAGCGCGTTGATGCCGCCGGAGATCGACGTGAACAGGTTGGCCTGCGACGAGCCCACCAGCCGCACCGTCGATGTCGAGCAGTTCTGCTCGTGATCGGCGTGCAGGATGAACAGCATGTCAAGCGCCCGAACAAGTTCCGGGTCGACCTCATAGGGCTCGGCGGGCAGGCCGAACGTCATCCGCAGGAAGTTCTCGACCAGCGTCATCGAGTTGTCCGGGTACAGGAACGGCTGGCCGACCGACTTCTTGAAGGCGTAGGCGGCGATGGTCGGCAGCTTGGCCAGCAGCCGGATGGTGGACAGCTCCACCTGCTCGTCGTCGAACGGGTCAAGCGAATCCTGGTAGTAGGCGCTCAGCGCGTTGACCGCACTGGACAGCACCGGCATCGGATGGGCGTTGCGCGGGAAGCCGTCGAAGAAGCGCTTCAGGTCCTCGTGCAGCAGCGTGTGCCGCTGGATCAAGGTGGTGAACTTGTCCAGCTGGTCCTTGGTCGGCAGTTCGCCGTAGATCAGCAGATAACTGACCTCGATGAAATTCGACTTCTCGGCGAGCTGTTCGATCGGGTAGCCGCGGTAGCGCAGGATCCCCGCGTCGCCGTCGATGTAGGTTATGGCGCTCTTGGTGGAGGCCGTGTTGACGAAGCCGCTGTCGAACGTCGTGTAGCCAGTCTTGGAGAGCAGCGGACCGAGCGCGATGCCGTCCGCTCCTTCCGTGGCCTTGACGACCTCCAGCTCAAGCTCGCCACCGGGGTAGGAGAGCGTGGCGTGCTCGTTGTTCTCGGCCACGGGAATCCCTTCGTCGCTGCTGGTCTCTGCCCTACAAAAGGTAGTCCCATTCCAGCACTCGCGCCCGAGGGGGTGCCGAGTGATGGTCAGACAGGCTTCGGAACGTCCGCGACCAAGCCGATGAACTCGTCGTATGTGGCCTCGAGGCGGGATACCAAGTCGTCGACACCGATCTGACGCCAGTCCGTGCTGACCCCGAGGTCGCCCATGGCGTTCATGAGGATCGACGACCATATTGCCGAAACAAGCCGCAGCCTGCGGTCGTCGAGCCCGACCCCCATCCGCTTGGCCAGCTCGATCACGACCGCGTGGTGGCGGAATTCGACGACCGCCTGCCGCAACGCCGGCGAGGACAAGATGATCCGCACCGTACACATCATCCGCTCGGCGGTCAGTTCACCAGACAGGGCGGTCTTGCTGTCGGTGTACATCGCGACATAGGAACGGCGCAGCGCCTCGAAATGGCTGATGTCGGTCGGCTGGTCCGCCAGGACGGCCGCGGTCTTGTCGATCGCTTCGTCGATCAACGCCAGCGCGATGGCGTCCTTGGTGGCGAAGTACCGGCTGAATGTGCGCGGCGAGACGTCGGCGATGGCAGCGATCTGATCCACCGTCGTCCGCTCGAAGCCCTGCCGCTCGCACAACTCGACGGCCGCGTCGATCAACGTGGTCCGGGTTCGTTGCTTCTTGCGTTCCCGCAGGCCGAGAGCGGACTCCCCCCTTACTTCAGCCACATCCGGATGCTAACCCGCCGGGCTATGAAATGGATTAGAAAATGGCAACGCCAGACAATTGACGTCGCTCATACTTTGTCATCCTCGGCCACCCGGTAGCGCACGAAGGCGGGCACGACAAGCGCCGCAATCACCACGCCGACCACCACCAGCGCGCCACCGCCCGCAGCGGCCACCGTGGTGCCGACGACCGCGGCCGCGCCACCGTGCAGCGCATCAGCCAGCCGCGGCCCGCCCGCCACGACGACGGTGAACACGCCCTGAAGCCGGCCGCGCAGCTCGTCGGACGCCGCCTGCTGCAGGATCGTCGACCGGAATGCCGCCGACACCATGTCAGCAACACCACCAATTGCCAAGAACACCAATGCAATCCAGAGAAACGTCCCAGCGCTGCCGCCCGCGAGCCCGCCGGCAAGGCCGAAGCCGACCATCGCCGCGCCCCACACCACGATCGCGACGACCACGACCAGACCCTGGCGCCGGATCCGGGGCAGCCAGCCCGAAAACACCCCGCCCGCAACGGCGCCCACCGACATCGCTGCGGCAAGCAGCGCCATAGTCGTGCCGCCCTCGACCGGCCCGCCAAAACTCTCGTGCGCCATTTGCGGGAACAATGCCCGGGGCATGCCGCAGATCATCGCGATGAGGTCGACGACGAACGACATCAGCACCACCTGGTTTCCGGCCAGGTAGCGAAAGCCGTCAAGCACTGCGCGGAATCCCCACCCGGACGAGCCCTGCCCGCCGTTGGTCGGCGGCATCTTCGCGAGCCGAAACGTCGCCCAGATCGGGGCGATACAGGTGATCGCGTCGATGAAGTAGAGCGTGGACAGGTCGACCCAGTGCAGCATCACGCCGGCCATCAGCGGCCCGACTATCGCGCCGAACTGCATGACGGTCATGTTCAACGAGTTGGCGGCGGGTAGCTGAGCGGCGGGCAGCATGCGCGGAATGGCCGCCGACCGGGTTGGTGAGTTGATCGCGTAGAACGCCTGCTGAACCGACAGCAGGCACAGCACCACCCAGACGTTGTTCAGGGTCAGCGCGGCCTGCAGCCACAGCAGGACAGAGGCCACTGCCAGCCCACACGACGCGATGATCAACAGCAGCCTGCGGTCCATCGCGTCGGCCCACGCACCGCCCAACAGGCCGAACACCACCAGCGGCACGAGCGCGAACACCCCGGACAGCCCCACATACGCGGAGTTCTGAGTGAGCGCGTACAGCTGCACCGGCACGGCGAAGATGGTCAGGTTGGCGCCGATGACCGTGACGATCCCAGACAGCCACAGCCGCCGGAAGTCCGGTGTCCGCAGCGGTGTGGTGTCGGCGAACAGCCGCCGCACTAGGGCTGGAGCCGCTCGATGCGGCTAGTGCTTGTCGTCGCCGGCGCCCCGGCTTGGGCGACCACCCGAATCCTGTTGTGCACCCGGTTCTCCCGGCCCTGCCAGAATTCGACGACCTCGGGCGCGATCAGGTATCCGCCCCAGTTCGGCGGCACAGGCACCGCGTCATGGTCGGCGAATCGTTCGGTGACTTCGGCCAACTGCTCCAGCAGCGCGGCACGCGACGCGACCGGTTGCGATTGGTGCGACGCCCAAGCGCCGAGCTGCGAACCACGCGGCCGGTGCGACCAGTAATCGGTGGTCATCTCTTCGGACACCTTGGTCACCGGCCCGCGGACATGAACCTGGCGGCCGAGCAGGAACCACGGAAAGGTCGCCGACGCGTACGGAGTAGTCGCGAGGTCGGCGCCCTTGGCGGAGTCGTAATTGGTGAAGAAGGTGATGCCGGCTTCGTCCATGCTTTTGCACAACACCGCCCGGGTGACCGGCCTTCCACGGTGATCGACCGTGCCGACGACCATCGCGTTCGGCTCGGCCACGCCTGCGCGTTCGGCGTCGGCTAACCACCTGCGCAGCAGCGCAAGCCAGCCCTCGGCAAGCCAATCCGCGTCGAGATCGGGGCTGCCGTCCTTCTCCACCGAGCCGTACTCGACCCGCATTTTCGCCAGGTGCTCGTCGTCGCGAGTTGCCACGCGATCACGCTACGCCTCACCGCAGGTGCGAGAATCTGCCCATGACTGCTGTGCCGGAAGACTTCGTCGAGGGGCTTGAAGGCGTGGTGGCTTTCACCACCGAGATCGCCGAGCCCGATAAGGATGGCGGCGCGCTGCGCTATCGCGGCGTGGACATCGAGGATCTGGTCACCCGTCACGTCACGTTCGGCGACGTGTGGGCGCTGCTGGTCGACGGCAAGTTCGGCCACAGCCTGCCGCCGGCCGAACCGTTCCCGCTGCCCATTCACAGCGGCGACGTGCGCGTCGACGTGCAGGCCGGGCTGGCCATGCTGGCCCCGATCTGGGGCTATGCGCCGCTGCTGGACATCGACGAACCGACGGCTCGCGAGCAGCTCGCCAGGGCCTCGGTGATGGCACTGTCCTACGTCGCGCAATCCGCGCGCGGCATCTATCAGCCCGCTGTCCCGCAGCGCACCATCGACGAATGTTCCACCGTGACAGCGCGATTCATGACGCGCTGGCAGGGCGATCCTGACCCCAAGCACGTCGAGGCGATCGACGCATACTGGGTGACCGCGGCCGAGCACGGCATGAACGCCTCGACGTTCACCGCGCGGGTCATCGCCTCGACCGGCGCCGACGTGGCCGCCGCACTCTCAGGCGCGATCGGCGCGATGAGCGGCCCCTTGCACGGCGGCGCCCCGGCGCGGGTGATCCCGATGATCGAGGAGGCCGAGCAGACCGGCGACGCCCGCGCCGTGGTCAAGGGCATTCTGGACCGCAACGAAAAGCTGATGGGCTTCGGTCACCGCGTCTACCGGGCCGAGGATCCACGGGCACGGGTGCTGCGCGCCACCGCCAAACGACTGGAGGCCCCGCGCTACGAGGTCGCCGCCGCACTGGAGCAGGCCGCGCTCGCAGAGTTGCGGGAGCGACGACCCGACCGTGCCATCGAGACCAATGTCGAGTTCTGGGCTGCGGTGATCCTCGACTTCGCCCAGGTGCCGACGAAGATGATGCCCGCCATGTTCACCTGCGGTCGCACCGCGGGCTGGTGCGCGCACATCCTCGAGCAGAAGAGACTGGGCAAGCTGGTCCGCCCCGCAGCCATCTACGTCGGCCCCGACCCACGCAGCCCCGAGTCCGTCGAGGGTTGGGACCAAGTCGTTCAGTCGTGACCTCGGCCGACACGATTGCTGCGTTTGCTTCGGCGGCAAGGAGTTTCGCGGCGCTCGTGCACGACATTCCCGCCGACGCGTGGGACGGCCCGGGCCTGGGTGACTGGGACGTGCGGTCGCTGGTCGGCCATACGTCGCGCTCACTGATCACCGTCAGCACTTACTTGCAGACGACCGCGGAGCGCGAAGACATCACCACCGCGCAGGAGTACTACGCGAAGGTGAATCCGTCGGCGCTGGGGATGGACCCCGAAGACGTGGCCGAGCGCGGCAGGCAGGCTGGGCGGGACCTCGGCGATGATCCGGCAGGTGCGGTCGAAGGTCTGCTCGACCGGGTGCTCGGCGAGCTCGCGGAGATCGAAGACCGGCTCATCCGGGTCCTCGGCGGATATGG
>NZ_DASSCY010000062.1:0-4863 GCF_035697385.1 Mycobacterium sp.
CCCGAACAGTCCCTCCACGGGTCCCTCCGCGGCCGTCTGCTCGACATTGCCCAGCACGGCGGCCGCGCTCTCGAGGTCGACGTCGTAGGGCCGGCCCGTCACACGAGCCACGTCCCAGCCGTGAATCACCACCTCCGTCAACGCGATCAATCCGCCGATCTCCGCAGGAAAGTCGACGCCACCGGCGCGCGACATGCCTTCCCACGCCGCCGGGTCACCCCACGCCTTGGCCAAGTCGGCGAGCCGCGCCGGAAAGCTGGTGCGCCAGTCAGCTTCCAGTTCGCCCGTACTCGCCGGAGGGGTGTCGGTCAGCGGCCCGAAGTCTTTTCGCGCCGCGGCGGCGAATGCCAGTGACAGCCCGCCGATGTGTTGCACCAGATCACGCAGGCGCATCGGGTCACAGGGGGTCCCGGCGGAAAGCTGGTCGTCGGCCACGTTGGCGAGCACCTCGGACGTGCGTTGGCATGCAGGCGTCAAGTCGATCATCGCGGTATAGACCTCCTTCGGGGCGAAATCTCATCGATGGCACCGCGGACAAGGGCCCGGACCTGGTTCTCGGCAGCAGCACCGCCGGCGAAGAACAGCATCTCGTCGCCGGCCTGGAGCATGTCGTCCGGCGAAGGGAGGACGATCCCGCTGTCGCGTATGACGATGGCCAGTGCGGTGTTCTCGGGCAGGGGTAGGTCTCGCATCCGCTGACCGACGAATGGATCGTCGGTGGGCAGAGTCAGTTTGGCCAAGCTCACTTGTCCCTGCCGCAATTCCATCAATCGCACCAGGTGTCCGATATCGATGGCGCCCTCGATGGCCGCTACCAAGGCGCTCGGCGCAGAGACCGCGACATCGACGCCCCACGACTCGGAGAACAGCCATTCATTACGCATGTCGTTGACCCGTGCCACCACCCTGGCCACCCCGAACTCGGTCTTGGCCAACAGCGCCGCCGTGAGATTCACCTGGTCATCGCCGGTCGCGGCGATGACAACATCACACATTTGAATTCCGGACGCCTCGAGCGACGTCAGCTCGCACGCGTCCGCCAACAACCACTCGGCATCGGGAACCGTGCGCGGTTCGTAGTGACTGACGTTGTGCTCGATCAGCAACACCTTGTGGCCATAGTCGAGGAGTTCCTGGGCGACAGACCGTCCGACCGCCCCGGCACCGGCGATGCCGACGCGCATCATCTGCCGCTCGTCAGCGGCCTCAGCGGCTTTCGATGCCGCGGCGGATCGCCTTCTGATGCGGAACACGATCTCATCCTGTCCCATGTGGCGGCGTCCTGCGCCACTACCGGCAGGACCATCGCACGTGGGCGCCGTGGTACTGGTTAACTGCACGTCAAACCACCGATGCGGTCCCGGACGGGGATGAAATGAGCATGCAGCAGCTGTACCTGGTGCTGCTTGCCGGTGGGCTGGTACTACTCGCCAGCATCGTCGCCACCCGGGCGGCCAGCCGAGTGGGACTGCCGAGCCTGTTGCTGTTCCTCGGCGTGGGTGTCATCGTCGGCGAGGACGGGCTGGGCCTGCATTTCGACAACTACCTGCTCGCCGATCACCTCGGCACGGTGGCGCTGGCGATCATCCTCATCGAAGGCGGCCTGACGACGAAGTTCGCCGACGTGCGAAAGGTGTTGGCGCCCGCAGGCGCATTGGCCACCGTCGGCGTAGCGGTCAGCATGGTGGTCACGGCCGCGGGGGCGCACCTGCTGCTCGGGATGGACTGGCAACTGGCGCTGCTGCTTGGCGCCGTCGTGTCGGTCACCGACGCCGCCGCGGTGTTCTCGGTGCTGCGCGTAGTGCCCTTGCCGCGCCGCGTCGCGGGCCTGCTCGAAGCGGAGTCCGGTTTTAACGACGCCCCCGCCGTCATCCTCGTCTTGATGTTCAGCGTCGTGCCGCTCGAGCTGTCCCCGGTGCACGCGCTCGGCGAGTTGGTCTACGAGTTGGGTGTCGGCGCCGCGATCGGGCTTGGATGTGGTTTTCTCGGCGCAATCGCCTTGCGCCGCATCGCCCTTCCGGCCTCCGGCCTGTATCCGCTGGCGACCTTCGGGTTGGGCATGGTCGCATTCGCCGCGGCAGGCTCAGCGCACGCCAGCGGGTTCCTCGCCGCGTATCTGGCCGCCGTCGTGCTCGCCAACTCCGGGCTACCTCACCGCTCGGCCACCAGGTCTTTCGCGGAGGGGCTTGGCTGGCTCGCACAGATCGGCCTTTTCGTTCTTCTCGGCCTGCTCGTCGACCCCAGCGATCTGGGCGCCGAATTGGTGCCGGGGATCGTCATCGGACTCGTTCTGCTGCTGGTCGCCCGACCGCTGTCTGTCGTCGTCTCCCTTGCCGGATTCCGGGTGCCCTGGCGCGAACAGGTTTTCGTGTCCTGGGCTGGTCTGCGGGGCGCTGTCCCGATCGTGTTGGCGACATTCCCGATCGTCGGGGGTGTTCCCGACAGCGTCCGGCTGCTCAACATCGTGTTCATTCTCGTGGTGGTGTACACCCTGGTCCAGGGTCCGAGCCTGCGGCCACTCGCCCACCGGTTGGGACTGATCCCGAAGGAGGCGACCCGCGAGATCCAGGTGGAATCGGCTCCCCTCGACGTCTTGGAGGCCGAGCTGCTGACGATGACCGTGCGCGCGCCGTCCCGGTTGCACAACGTCACGGTCCTCGAACTGCGACTCCCCGATCCCAGCGTTATCACCCTGATCATCCGCGACGGCCACACGTTCGTCCCTGCGCCCGACACCCGTATCGCGATCGGCGACGAACTGCTCATCGTCACCACCACCAAGACGCGCGCGGCGGCCGAGCGGCGGCTGCGCGCCGTGAGTCGCAGGGGCAAGCTCGCGTACTGGTTCGACGAGTACGGCGAACCCGACTAACCCGGCACACATCGCACTTTCAGGAACTCCGACTACGCTCGGCCAAGTGCGATTCGCGTTCAAAACCTCACCGCAGAACACCGCTTGGTCCGACATGCTCGCCGTGTGGCAGGCCGCCGACGACATCGACGTCTACGAGTCCGGTTGGACCTTCGACCACTTCTATCCGATCTTCTCCGACTCCACCGGCCCGTGCCTCGAGGGCTGGAGCACGCTCACCGCGCTGGCGCAGGCCACCAAACGACTGCGGCTCGGCACGTTGGTCACCGGGGTTCACTACCGCCATCCCGCCGTTTTGGCCAATATGGCTGCGGCCGTTGACATCATCTCTGGCGGACGCCTCGAGCTCGGCATCGGCGCCGGCTGGAACGAAGAGGAATCCGGCGCCTATGGCATCGAGCTGGGCACCATCAAGGAACGCTTCGACCGGTTCGAGGAAGCCTGCCAGGTTCTCAAAGGCCTGTTGAGCCAAGACACCACGTCGTTCGACGGGAAGTTCTACCAACTCAAGGACGCACGCAACGAACCGAAAGGGCCGCAGAAACCTCACCCGCCGATCTGCATCGGGGGCAGCGGCGAAAAGCGCACGCTGCGCATCACGGCGAAATATGCCGACCACTGGAATTTCGTCGGCGGCCCTGCCGAGGAGTTCGCCCGCAAGCGCGACGTGCTGGCATCGCATTGCGCGGACATCGGCCGCGACCCGAAGGAGATCATGCTTTCGGCGCACGTGCGGCTGACAACGGACCACGACAATCCCGGTCAGCCGCTCGACTTCGGCCACGCGATCGAGGAAGCGGCGGCCCTCGGCGCGGAGGGTCTGGACTTGGCGATCGTGTATCTGCCGACGCCGCACACACCTGATGTGCTGGAACCGCTGGCCGAGGCGATCCGGGATTCTGGGCTACTGACCAGCAAAGTCAACTGACGGTCACGATAATATAACGGTTAGGCAAAGGAATGGTCACACGCCGTCGAATCGGCGTAACCAGGATGACGTTGGGTTGCTAGACCCCGTAACGAAGTAGCTCGTCGGCGGTGATCAGCCGCTCGGCCTTGGCCGGGAACTCTCGGCTCCTCAGCGGGTGGCGAAGCAGCGACCAGGCAATTCGACTCATCCGAGAACGCGACAGTGGGTTGATGTACACGTCGATCTCTCCTGCGGTATACCAATAGCTGAATCGGGGTCTCACGTTACCGCATGACCCTTATCAAGTCATTAGATACCCAATATCTGGCAAACTGAACTAGCCACGCCGAACAATCATCAGATGTTTTTCCTGGGGCTAGAGTGACGGATGTGACTCGCCTCGCCGGCGGGTTCAGGTCGCTTTGAGGAAGACGTCGTCCAGGGTGACCGTGCGCAGTTTGCGCGCCCGAATGACGTCGACCAGCTGCCCGTATACCTGCGTCACCGGCAGGTGGTTGAGATGCCCGATCACGATCGTTTGTGGATGGAAGTACCGGTCGGCCATCTTGACGACTTCGCTCGCCGGAATCCAGACGTGGTCCTCCAACGAGCCGGACCACAGCGTGTCGGCGCTGTAGCCCAGGTCGCCCGCCACCTTGTCGACGTGTGCGTTGTGTTGTCCATACGGCGGCCGGAAGTACGGTCTGGCGTCGACACCGTAAGTGTCCCAAAGGAATTGGTGGTTGCGACGGAACTCTTCTGCCACCTGTGGCAGCGGTACTGTCGTCAGATCAGGGTGTGACCAGGTGTGGTTGCCCAACTGAATCTGGCCGTCGTCGACCAGTGGTCGCAGCAGGTCCGCGTTCTCGGTCCACGACCGGTAGACCCCGTTGACGAAGTACGTGAGCCGGATTCCGGTGTCCTTGGCGAACTGGGTATACATCCGCACCACGTCGCTGTTGACGCCGTCGTCGACGGTCAGCGCCAGCAGGTCCCCTTCGCCAGGCAGTCTGCTCAACACCCCACCGCCGGGCAGCGGGATTCGCGCCTCGCGAGGCGGCGGCGGCAACAACCCGGCGCC
>NZ_DASSCY010000063.1:0-7239 GCF_035697385.1 Mycobacterium sp.
CGGTATGACGTTGGGAGGCAGGAGTTGTGGCTGCACGCCGAACACGCTACTCATGGCGCCGAAATCGCAGGGCCCGCCGGAGGGTCTTTCTGCGCTTTGACTGGACCCGCGGGTGGCGGGACGAACAAGTTGCCGCGCAGCCCGCCGCGGAACGTCCGGACAGCGACCAGACACCAGGTGCCGAGCAGACCGACGTAGGCGATGGCGGCCGCGACACGAAAGGCCGGCAGGCCGGTATGCACCGCCAGCTGCGTGGTGCCGGTGACGAATGTGCCCACCGGGAACGTCAGACTCCACCACGTCAGCGCGAACGGCATGCCGCGCCGCAGGGTCCGCACCGTCAGCGCGGTTGCCAATGCGATCCACAGCACGGCGAAGCCCCAGACCGGCACGCCGAACAGAATCCCGAAGACCACCATGCCGTTTGCCAGATCCGGTTCGACGGCCAGGGCCGCGCTCGTGCCCAGAAGCCCTGCGGCCGTGATGGATTGGCCAAGCGGACCGAGGACTATCCATAGCGTCGGCACCCGCGCGGTACCCGAGGTGCCGTAGTGCGCGAGGCGACTCCACACCATCGTGATGATGATGATCGACGCGACGAGCGACAGCCCGAACATCGCATAGCAGCCATAGAGCATCGTCTGCCTGCCGGTGCCGGGCGCCATATGCGGGATCAGCAGTGCCCCGGTGGCCGCCGACACCATCGGCGGAACGACGGGCATCAGCCATCCACCGAACGCCGCGTCGGCCTCGACCCGGTACTGCGTGAACATCAAGTACGGGATGCTCATCGCGGTGAACAGCCCACCGAGCGTTCCCGCGGTCCACAGAATCCAGTCAAGGTCGACGGCGGCACGTTCGCCGATCAGGTCCTTGCCGACGAGGATCGCTCCAGCGCCGACAGTAAGCAGCGCCATCGGAGCCGCTCCGTAGAAGTGAGCCATCTGCGGGTTGCGGGCGTGGCTGCGGGCCATCGTCGGGTGCCGCAGCCAGTTCGCCCCAACCGCCACGATGAGGATGACCAACCACACCGAGGCCACCACCCACACGACCAGGGCGAACACCCGCAAGCCCGGCACATGCACCGGCAGGCTCGCCGCCGCGGTGGCGACTATCCCGGTGCCCATGACCGATGCGAACCAGTTCGGGCCCAAGTAGCTCAGCAACGGATGCCGGTCTGTATTCGTCATATCGACGTTGACGTTACTGAGCGGGGGGTTATCCCCCGCCAGGTTCTCGGGAAAACGCTGTTTCGCGCGGCGCCCCAGGTCCATAGGTTGATGGCATGGTCGCAGTAACCGACACAAGTCCAGATGCCAGTACGGAGCCGATAGCCGCCGAGGAACCGGCGGTCACGTCTCCACCCCGCACCATCGGTGTGGTACCGACGGCGTCGATGGTCACCGGCGCCGCGGTCGGCCTGGTGTGGTTCTGGATTCCCTTGACAATCTTGATCGTTGGCGTCTCTTCCATCCCCTCCGGCATCGGATTCGTACTCGCCGCGGTGGTGTTCATCTACGTGATGCGCGGCGTGGAATGGGTCGAACGCCTGCGCAGCGAGGCCGTGTTCGGCTTTGGCATCGGGATTCCGCCGCGCCGGATCTCGCACTACACCGGCTTCCAGCGTTGGCTGCACCAGCTGTGGCTGGACATCAGCAGCGCCCGGTTCTGGAAGGCCACCGCCCAGCACTTCCTGCGGATGACCTACGACATCGTGGTCACCTCGATCGCGTTTGGCCTGCTGGCGTTCGCGTTCTTGGGCCCTGCGGCCGCGATGGCGATCCAGCAGAGCGATGTCGACGCCGGCCTGTCTTTCCTGTCGCCACCGCTGGCCTGGCTGCTGGCCGTCGTGGCTGTCGTTGCCGCGGTAGCGATCCTGATCTTCGCGCCTGCGCTCGATGCGGTGATCGACCGTTGGTTGCTGTCACCGTCACCGACGGCCGCGCTCCAACATCAGGTCAGTGCGCTCGCCGATGCCCGGCAGGGCGCGGTGTCGTCGGCGCAGACCGAGCGTCACCGCATCGAGCGCGACCTGCACGACGGCGTGCAGCCGCGGCTGGTGTCGCTGGCCATGACGATCGGGTTGGCGCAGACCAAACTCGACACCGACCTGCCAACGGCCAAGACGCTTATCGCCGAGGCCCACGACGACGCCAAGAGCGCGCTCGTCGAGCTTCGCAATGTGGTGCGCGGTATCGCGCCCACCATCCTGTCCGACCGCGGGCTGGACGCCGCGCTGTCGTCGGTGGTGCAGCGCTCGCAAATCACCGGAGTGCCGACGACGATTGACCTTCATCTGCCCCGCCGGTTACCGGACGAGGTCGAGTCCGTCGCCTACTTCGTCGTCGCCGAGGCATTGACCAACGTCGCCAAACACGCGAACGCCACGCAGGCGGTGGTCACGGTGCGGCTCGACGAGTCGGCGAACCAGTTGCAGGTCTCGATATTCGACGACGGCCGCGGCGGTGCCGAGATAACCAACGACGAGAACGCCACCGGCCTACGCGGGTTGGAGGAACGCGTGCGAGCCGCGCACGGCACGTTCAGCGTGACCAGCCCTGCCACCGGCCCGACGATCGTGACCGCGGTGCTGCCATGCGCATCGTGATCGCCGAGGACTCCGCGCTGCTGCGGGCCGGCATCGAGCGCATCCTCACCGACGCCGGTCACGAGGTGGTCGCCGGTGTGCCCGACGCCACCAACTTGCTGCGGCTGGTCAACGACAAGCGCCCAGACCTGGCGATCGTAGACGTGCGGATGCCCCCGACCTTCACCGACGAAGGCATCCGGGCCGCGGCGCTGCTGCGCAGTCAGAATCCGGAGTCGGCGGTGCTGGTGCTGTCGCACTACGTCGAAGAGCGCTACGCCGCGGAGCTGATCGCCTCGGACACAAAGGGATTCGGATACCTGCTCAAGGACCGGGTGGCCGATGTGCCTGCCTTCCTCGACGCGGTCGAGGTCGTCGGCACGGGTGGCACGGTGCTTGATCCGGAAGTGGTTTCACAGATTCTTGTGCGATCACATCGCCGCAGCGCACTCGATCAGCTCACCCCGCGCGAGCAAGAAGTGCTGCAGCTGATGGCCGAGGGCAAGACGAACTCGGCGATTGCATCCGCTCTGCACATCTCTGTCGGCTCCGCCGAGAAGCACATCGCGTCGATCTTCACCAAATTGGATCTGGCTCCCGACGAGACCGAGAACCGCCGCGTGCTCGCGGTGCTGCGTTTCCTCGAGTCGTAAACCACCGGAAGGGTTTTGATTGTGACCACCATTGCTCCCCCACCACCAGCACCGGCCACCCCGCCGCCGCCAATCTCCCCTGGCGGACGCACCGCGGTCCGCGTAACGCTCATCGTCGCCGCGGCGGTGTTGGTGGTGGGGGCCGTCGTATCGCTTGCCACGGTCGCATGGGGCATCAGCAGCTTCCGGGTCATCACCGATTCCAAGCCACTGCCGGCGAACATGCGCTCGTTGACGGTCGACACCGGCGATGTGCCCGTCGCGGTCCGGATCACCACCGACCGGGACGCTCGCGAGCCGCGCGCCGACCTGCGCATGGTCAACTCGACCCGTGCAGGCGCAAACCCGTTGGCGGTCAGCTCAGATGGCCCGAACGCGCGGGTGACGATCAACGGTGAGCAGTCCATGTTCATGGATTGGGGCCGCGCCGGCGAGATCACGCTCGTGCTGCCGCCAGAGCTCGCCCGCAGGTTGTCGGTCACGACCCAACAAGACAACGGAATTGTGCTCGCCCAGGCCGACCTTGATCAACTCATCGCCCGTACCGACAACGGCGAGGTGATTCTCAGCGGATCCGCGCGGCGTATCGAGGTCTACACCGACAACGGCGACGTGGTGACCCGCGACCCGATCTCAGTGTCGGAATCGTTTTCTGCCACTACCGATAACGGCGAGATCAAGGTGGACTTCTCCGAAGTCGCGCCGCGCACCGTGGACGTCATCACTGACAATGGCGACGTGATCGTCGCGCTCCCGGGGCCTGGCCCCTACGTGGTGAACGCGAGCACGGACAACGGCGACGCGACGGTGCGAGTTCCGCAAGCGACCGATCGGGAGAAGGCCGCCGCCGTCGTCACCGCCCGCTCGGAGAACGGCGACGTGGTCATCGACGATCTGCGCTAGACGGTGGGTTAGGTGTCCTCACCCTCGATCGCGCCGTACCTGTTGGCCGTGCCGTTCACGGCGACCATCACCGGGGCGTTCAACCTGTCGGAATTGCTTCCGATTCCCGTGGCAGTCGCAGTCGGAGCCGCCTGGGGCATAGTGCTGGGTATCGGTGCGACCTGGCTGAGGTCAAAACCGAAACCTGCTGCCTGGGTCGAGGATTCGCTGGTGTTCCTCGGCACCATTGCGCTGGCCTTCGCTGCGTGTGGCGGGCTGATGGCGCTGTTGATGCTCAGTGGAGCGCTGCGCAGCTCATCGCTGACCGGCGAAACACTGGAGGAAATGTTCCTTCCGATGATCCCGTATTACATCGCGGTCAACGCTCCGCTGGAAATGCTGGTCATGCCCGGCCTGATCTACCTGGGCTGGCGCGCGGGTAAACGGCGATTGCTGATCGTCGCAGGGGCGGCGTTGTATTTCGCGATGCGGGTATGGACCTACATTGCCTTCGTGCCGGCACGGTTGGGCTTCGCCGAGTCCGGCCACACCACCGATCCGATGACGGCAGCCGAACGCCACCAGGCGTATCTCGACCTCAAGGTCGAGGATCCACGATGGATTCTGGTTCTGGCGATACTCTCGATATTCATTGTGGCGGCGGCATTCCCGCGGCTACGGGAGGTCACGGGACCAGCGGCAATCCAAACAGGGTGACCAGGCCGGGCTCGCCGAAGACGACGATCCGAGCGATGCCTGCGGCCGTCACGTCGAGCACGGAAATCCCGTAAGCGTGATGAAGCCCGTCCTCGCCACGCAGGTAAGCCGCGGCGGCCGGCTGACCGTTCGCCGCGATGGGCACCATCCGCCAGTCGCCTGGGCTGCCCAACGCCTTGGCGGCGAGGAATGGCAGGCATGTCCTGTTGCCGGCGAACCACGTTCGCGACCCGACCACCTCCAGCGCGGCGTCGTGGCGCAGCACCTCTTTGATCATCGCGGCGTCGGACTTCTCAAACGCGGTCATGTACAGCTCGAGCAGTTCACGGGCGCGCGGTTCGGTCGGTTCGATGATGTCGTCAGCCCTCGGCGCGACATCCTTCATTCGTGTCCGCGCCCGCTGGAGCGCACTCTTGGCAGCTGTGACGGTGATGTCGAGCATCGCAGCCACCTCGGCCGCCGGAAACGCCAGTACATCCCGCAGCAGAAGCGCCGCGCGCTGCTGAGCCGGAAGGTATTGCAGGCTTGCGACCAAGGCCAAGCGCAGGCTCTCCCGTGACGTGACGAGCGCGGCAGGGTCGTCGACGGCGTTCACCCATGCATCCGGAATCGCTTGCAGCCAAGCCACTTCCGGTGCCATTGCCGGCTCTGTCTGCGGGTCGTCGGAGGGTCCGCCGAGACCCGATGGCAGCACCCGGCGGCTGCCGTGCGCAAGAGCGGTCAGGCATGCGTTGGTCGCGATCCGGTACAGCCACGTCCGCACCGACGAGCGGCTCTCGAAGTCCCGGTAGCCCCGCCACGCCCGCAGATAGGTCTCCTGGACGATGTCCTCGGCGTCGTGGGCGGACCCGAGCATCCGGTAGCAATGGGCGAGCAGCTCGCGGCGATACGGCTCGGTGTCACGGATGAATTCGTTCATGCCGCGGCCGGCACCGGCGGGAATTGATACACCTTTTCCGGCGTGAGGCGGACGATCACCCGCTCGGCGTCGGGCTCGGGCGGCGGTGGCATACCGCCCATGTATGTGTCGTACATCGCGTAGAGCAACCGCTTCTCGGGATCGTCGGTGATCTCGACGCTACCGCGGATCTCGACGTAGCGACCGTTCTCCTTGTCGACGACCAGCAGGCTGACCCGCGGGTCGCGCGCCATGTTGCGGGTCTTCAGCCGTCCCTTGATAGTGCTGAACAGCACCGTGTCGCCGTCGCGCTTGACGAAGATGACTGACGCCTGCGGGCGTCCGTCGTGATTCGACGTAGCCAGCATGGCGAAGTGCGGGCCGTCGAGCACGGCGCGCGCAGCCTCATTGAGCGTTATATCCACGCCTATACAGACCAGCCGCGAGCCGAAAAGGAATCGGTCTATCCGAGATTCCCAGTGCCTGGTCATTATCCGGGAAGGTCAGTTTGGCGGCTTACTGATTCACTTGCCGGCCGATCCGCCGGCACCGCCGGCCGCATCAGGATTAAGGATGAACAGCCCGGCAATCGTCCGATCGTCACGGAATGTGATGCGAGCGACGAAATCGCCAGCCTCGAAGGCCAATGGTGTGTTGGTGATGGTGAAGTCGCCGGCACGCACGGCGTCAGTGTCTCCGTGGCTCTCGTAGGCCCCAGCCAACCCCGCAATGTAAGCCCACGCCTCGGCAAGCCCCTCCTCAGTGAGGCCGGCGCGCATCGTGTCATCAAAGCGCGCGGTGATATTAGCCCACCGGCCGTGAGCATGGTCATCGATGACCGCCCTGGCCAACTCGACGGCATCAGGAAGTGGGCTGGTATTCATGACTTCTCCGTTTCGGGGATCGATTGGCTTGCCGTATCGCTGGAACGCGGCCTGACGCGAGACACCGAGCACCTCGCCGATTTCCTGCCATGTCCGGCCCGCCTCGCGTGCCTGCCGCACAGCCGAAGCCATCAACGCCTCAGCCCCGTCCCGAATCTCGTGCGCTGCGCGCACCAAGTCGAGCGGTTCGATCTCGGAATTCAGAACCGGGGCAGCGAGGATCTGGCCGAGCTGACGGTGCAGCTGCTGACCAGTCATAGTGAACGAACCGGACATATGTCAATGATGTATTGACATATGTGCATCTGTCAATGATCACTTGACGTCACCCCGCATTCACGGGGGTCAACATTCCGAGTTGATCAGGGTTCAGTTTTCAAATGTTCGGTCAGCTACCCGAGGATCCGATCTGCTGCGCGCAGGCCGCTCATGTACGCGCCGTGAACAGTGGCGAAGAACTCCTCGTACGTCGCCTCGCCCGCGAACAGCAGTCGCTCGCTCACCGGTTCGGCGAGTGCGCGCAGGTCCGCCGGGCTCGAGCCGACAGCGAGGAAACTGTACGAGCCACGCGCGTAGGGATCAGCGGCCCAGCGGGTGACGAGCGCCCCTGTCGGCTCG
>NZ_DASSCY010000064.1:0-32339 GCF_035697385.1 Mycobacterium sp.
ATTACCGGGGCGATCGCGTTGGGCAGTGTCCGTGGGCGGGCGCCCTCGACCCATTGGGCGAAAGTGGCCACGAGCGTCAGTCTTGCACGGGCAGTCACCGTGGCAGACTGAGCGCATGGAGGAGCGACTCAGCAAGACGGAGATTCGCAAGGACGCCGTGCAGGAGATCGTTGGGGCCGGCGCATCGACGGTCGGTGAGGTGGCCTCGATCATCACGACCGCGGTCAAGGACGTTGCAAACGCCATCGGTGGATTTGCAACGGACGCATTCGAGATTCGCGACGGGGTTCGGCGCGCGTCAAGACAAGTCGAAGACGACACCGAGGACGAGTAGCGGACCGTTGCTCGGAGTCATCGGCGGCAGCGGCTTCTACTCGTTCTTCGGTCCCGACGCGCGCAGCATCAGCCTGGACACGCCGTACGGCTCGCCCAGCGCACCGATCACCGTCGGCACCGTCGGCGACCACGAGGTCGCGTTCTTGCCGCGCCACGGCGTCAA
The DNA here is from genome assembly GCF_035697385.1 of Mycobacterium sp. Taxonomy (GTDB): domain Bacteria; phylum Actinomycetota; class Actinomycetes; order Mycobacteriales; family Mycobacteriaceae; genus Mycobacterium. The sequence continues at coordinate 500 of NZ_DASSCY010000064.1, forward strand.
CCACGAGTTCTCGCCGCACGCGGTGCCGTACCGCGCCAACATGTGGGCGCTGCGCGCGTTGGGCGTGCGCCGGATCTTCGGCCCGTGCGCGGTCGGCAGCCTGACCCAGGAGCTGGAAACCGGCGCCATGGTGGTGCCCGATCAACTGGTCGACCGCACCACCGGCCGCGACGACACCTACTTCGACTCGGGCGGCATCCATGTCGCTTTCGCGGATCCCTACTGCCCGACGCTGCGTGCCGCGGCGGCGGGCCTGCCCGATGTGGTTGACGGCGCCACGATGGTCGTCATCCAGGGGCCGCGGTTTTCCACGCGGGCCGAAAGCCGGTGGTTCGCAAGCCAGGGCTTCACGCTGGTGAACATGACCGGTTATCCGGAGGCGGTGCTGGCTCGCGAACTTGAAATGTGCTATGCCGCCATCGCTTTGGTGACGGACCTGGACGCGGGTATCGAGACCGGCGCGGGGGTTAGGGCGGTCGACGTGTTCGCGGAGTTCGAACGGAACCTGGTGCCGTTCAAGAAGCTGGTGTTCGAGGCCATCGATCAAGTGGAGTTCGAGCGCACCTGCACGCATTGCCTGCCGCACGAGGGCATCTCGCTGCCCTTCGAATTGCCGTGAGAGTTCTGCTTACCGGAGCGGCGGGCTTCATCGGAGCCCGGGTGGATGCTGCGCTGCGCGACGCGGGGCACGACGTCGTCGCTGTCGACGCGATGCTCTCCGCCGCCCACGGTCCCGACGCGGAGCCGCCGCCGGACTGCCTGGTGCTCGACATCCGCGAGGCGGCCGAGTTGGCGCCGCTGCTCAAGGGCGTCGACGTGGTGTGCCATCAGGCGGCCGTCGTCGGGGCGGGAGTCAACGCCGCCGACGCGCCCTCGTACGGCAGCCACAACGATTACGGCACGACGGTGCTGCTCGCCGAGATGTTCGCGGCCGGATGCGAACGGCTGGTGCTGGCGTCGTCGATGGTCGTCTACGGACAGGGCCGCTACGACTGTCCCGAGCACGGGGGAGTCGACCCCCTGCCGCGCACCCGCGCCGACCTGGACGCCGGCGTGTTCGACCATCGCTGTCCCGTGTGCGGGGTGCCGGTGCAATGGCGACTGGTCGGTGAGGACGCGCCGCTTCGCCCCCGGAGTCTGTACGCGGCCAGCAAGGCAGCACAAGAGCATTACGCGCAGGCGTGGTCGGAGTCGACGGGCGGTTCGGTGGTCGCGCTGCGATACCACAACGTCTACGGGCCACACATGCCGCGCGACACCCCGTACTCCGGGGTCGCGGCGATCTTCCGCTCGGAACTCGAAGCAGGCGACGTGCCAAGGGTTTTCGAAGACGGCGGCCAAATGCGCGACTTCGTTCACGTCGACGACATCGCCGCGGCCAACGTGGCGGCCGTCGAGTCTGCGCTCGAGGGATTCAACGCCTTCAACGTCTGTTCGGGCCGGCCGATCTCGATCATGGACGTGGCCACCGAGCTGTGCGCCGCCCGCGGCGACGCACCCCCGGTTGTCACCGGCCAGTACCGCAGCGGCGACGTCCGCCACATCGTCGCCGACCCCGCCCGCGCCGCCGAGGTGCTGGGCTTTCGCGCCGCCGTCGACCCGCGCGACGGATTGCGCGAATTCGCATTCGCACCATTGCGGGGCTAGATGCGCCGGGCGGCGTGGGTTGTCGCTATCGTCGCACTCGTGGCGTCGGGTCTGGTTGCGCTGATGTTTTCGCAGCAGCGCCGGTTGATCTACTTTCCTTCACCGGGGCCGCTGCCGTCTGCCGCGACAATCCTGCCGACTGGCCGAGATGTCGTCCTGGAGACCGACGACGGAATCCGGTTGGGCGCTTGGTATTTCCCGGTTGACGGCGATGGTCCCGCGGTGCTGGTGTGCAACGGCAATGGCGGCGACCGGTCAATGCGTGCCGAGTTGGCCGCAGCCCTGAACCGGATGGGCATTTCCGTGCTGCTGTTCGATTACCGCGGCTACGGCGGCAACCCCGGCCGCCCGTCGGAAGACGGCCTTGCCGCCGACGCGCGAGCCGCCCAGGCGTGGCTGGCCGCACAGCCCGGCGTCGACCAGATCGTGTACTTCGGTGAATCTCTGGGCGCCGCAGTGGCCGTCGGACTGGCGGTGCAGCGTCCGCCGGCGGCGTTGGTGTTGCGGTCGCCGTTCACGTCGTTGGCCGATGTGGCCGCCGTGCATTACCCCTGGCTGCCTGTGCGGCGGCTGCTGCTCGACCGGTACCCGTCGATCGAGCGCATCGCGTCGATTCGAGTGCCGGTCCTCGTCATCGCCGGGGATCGCGACGACATTGTCCCCGCGACGCTGAGCAAGCGGCTGTACGACGCGGCCAACGAACCGAAGCGGTGGCTGCTGGTCGCGGGCTCCGGCCACAACGACATGGAGCTGCTCGACGGGCGACGGATGCTCGATGAGATCCGGGGGTTCCTGTCGGAGACAGGTCTCACTTAGTAATACTGGTGAAGTGAAACCAGCGATCTGCGAGCAGTTCGGCATCGACTTTCCGCTCTTCGCGTTCAGCCACTGCCGCGACGTGGTCGCCGCGGTGACCAACGCGGGCGGCTTCGGGGTGTTGGGCGCGACGGCGTTCACCCCGGAGCAGCTGGACCAGGAGCTCTCGTGGATCGACGAGCACGTCGGTGGCAAGCCGTACGGCCTCGACCTCATCGTGCCGGCCAAGTTCGAGGGTAAGGGCGAGAAGCTCTCCCGCGGCGAGCTGGCTGAGCGGATTCCGGAGAGCTATCGCGGGTTCATCGCCGAGCTGCTCGCCGCCCACGACATCGAGCCAGAGGAATCGCCACGGATCGGGCCGTCGTTCCTGTCCGGCGACACGGGCAAGGACCTGCTCGACGTCGCGATGAGTCATCCGATCAAGTTGATCGCCAACGCGTTAGGGGTCCCGCCGGACTACATGATCGAGGCGGGCAAGGAGCGCGGCGTCCCCGTCGCCGCGCTCGTCGGCGCCAAGGAGCACGCCGTCAAGCAGGTGCACGCCGGGGTGGACCTGATCGTTGCGCAGGGCACCGAGGCGGGCGGCCACTGCGGCGAGGTCACGACGATGGTGTTGATCCCCGAAGTCCTGGAAGCCCTAGCGGCCATCGGCAGCAAAATCCCCGTGCTTGCGGCCGGTGGGATCGTCACAGGTCGGCAGATGGCCGCGGCCGTGGCGATGGGTGCCGACGGGGCCTGGACCGGATCGGTGTGGCTGACCACCGAGGAGGCCGAGACGGCGCCGCACACCGTGCAGAAAATGCTGGCTGCGACGTCGCGCGACACCATCCGTTCGGCGGGGCGGACGGGAAAGCCGGCTCGGCAGCTGGTCTCGGATTGGACCGATGCGTGGCTGCCGCGTGAGGGTGGCCAGCGGCCGTTGCCGTTGCCGCTGCAGTCGATGCTGTCCGAGCCGGTCATCCGCCGGGTCGACGTGCTGGCGTCGCAGGGGCATCCCGGCGCGCAGGCGTTGGCGACCTACTTCGTCGGCCAGGGCGTCGGGCTGATGAACAAGGTCAAGCCCACCCGCGAGGTGGTGCGCGAATTCATCGAGGACTATCTGGCGGCGACGGAGCGGCTCAGCAACTCGCTGCCGGATTGAGGCTTGACCCTGTACCCGGGTACAGGGTTCATGCTGGGGGAGTGAGAACAAGCGAGGTAGCCGCACAGGCTCAGGTCAATTCCCAGACCCTGCGGTACTACGAGCGTCGTGGCCTGCTCCCCGAACCGCATCGGACAGCATCGGGGTACCGCTCCTACACCGTCGACGCGGTACGGGTGGTGCGGTTCGTCAAGCGGGCCCAACAACTTGGATTCACCCTCGACGACATCGAGGAATTACTACACCTGGCCGGCGGCGGCCCCGCGTCGTGCGAGGCGGCCAAGACGATGGCCAGCACCAGGATCGCCGACATCGATCAGCGCATCGATGAACTCACTGGCATGCGCGACGCTCTCACCCAGCTGATCGACACTTGCGATGAGCCCCGCCGGAAGCGTGAATGCCCCATCCTCGAGGACATCGAAACCGCCGCGGCCGCAAGAGCTTCGGTGAGGCGGTGATACACCATGCGGATCGAGCTTCTCACCTCGCATGGCTGTCCGAATGCCGCCGGCGCTAAGGCCGCGGTCACCGAATGCCTGACCGCGCTGGGCATCGACGTGCCGATCATCGAGCGCGTGGGCCGGTACCCGTCACCGACGGTCCTCGTCGACGGTATCGACGTCATGCGGCACGACGGCGAAACGCCAGAGGGCGACACCTGCCGGCTGGATCTGCCGACCGCGCAACGGATTATGGATGCGCTGCGAAAGGAGCCGAAATGACCGCCGACCTGATGCCAGCAGCCTTGCGACTGCTCGCCAGGGGCGCACCGGTGACGATGACCGAGCTTGCCGCGGCTGCCGGTGTGGATGTCGCCGATGTTGACAACGCTTCTGGTGCCGGGGACATCGAATACGACGACGAGCACCGCATCGTCGGATGGGGGCTGACCCTCATCCCTACGCCGCACCAGTTCATCGTCGACGGCAGACGGCTCTACACGTGGTGCGCCGCAGACACCCTGATGTTCCCCGCAATCATCGGCACGCGGGTTCAGGTCGAGTCACGTTGTCCCACAACAGGTACAGTGATCGGCTTTACGGTGGATCCGCATGAAGGAGTGTCGAACCTCTCGCCAGTGACTGCGGTGATCTTCATTCCGGCGTCCGACGAGGTGGACGTCAGCCGAGTGCGAGCAAGCTGCTGCAACCCGGGTCTCTTCTTCGCCACGGCCGAGGTCGCCGCGGATTGGCGTGCTCAGCATCCCGGCGGATCGGTTCTGCCGGTCGGCGACGCCTACCCGCACGTCCAACCCCTCCTCAACCAGCTACTAGGGTGAGTTTGTATGGCGGCCGACTCAGGCCCGGTTGATCGCGCGCAGATCGCGATGGATCTGGAGCGCGCCCGCGCCGAGTTCCATCGCCTGCTCGCTGAGGCGGACCGTCGCGACGCTTGGGGCAGTCCGACGCACGGTACGCGGTGGACCAACGAACAGTTGCTGTTCCACATGGTGTTCGGTTACATGGTGGTGCAACGGCTGCTGATTCTCGTGAGGCTGTTCGGGCGACTGCCCGACCCGGTCGGCCGCTTCTACGCGAAAGTCCTCGACTCGGTAACCGCACCGTTTCACGCCGTCAACTACTACGGATCCTGCGCCGCCGCCACGGTCTACAACCGTCGCCGGATGGGCGCAAAACTCGATCGGGTTATCGAGTCGTTGCAGCGCAGGCTCGGCCGCGAAGATGAGGCCGCCTTGCACCGCGGCATGCATTTCCCGCCACGTTGGGATCCGTTTTTCGCCGATCACATGACGCTGGAAGACGTCTATCGCTATCCGGGACGACACTTCGACTTCCACGCTCGTCAACTGTCATTCAACTAGCCGTTAGAGGTGAGCCGAACCTAGACCGGTACACCTTTCAGCGGCCAAACACCCAATGCGATGAGCGCCTAGGCTCGGGACACTAATCCTCGGCAGCCAGCGGCAGCCGCACCTCGAACCGCGCTCCGGTTGCCAGGTTGTGAGCCGTCAACGTGCCGCGATGCGCCTGCACCAAGCCGGCGGCGATCGCAAGGCCCAGCCCAGACCCGCTGGGCAGCGACGAATCCGCGCGCGGCACCCGGTCATTGGATCCGCGGTACGCGACGTCGAAGACCCGGGGCAGGTCCGCTTCGGCGATGCCGACTCCGGTGTCGTCGACGCGGGCCCACGCGCCGTTCTCGTCAGCGCCGAGCGCCAGCGACACCCTGCCGCCGGACGGTGTGTGCGCGATCGCGTTGGCCACCAGATTCGACAGCACGCGTACCAGCGCACGGTCACTTCCGAGTACGCGCACCGGCTCCGATGGCAGCTCGGCCCGAAGCTGCACGCCCGCACGCTCCGCGGCGATCCGGTGTGCGGTCAGCACGTCGTCGACGACCTCGTCCAACGCCACCTTGTCGAACGCCGGTTGCACCGCGCCGGCGTTGATCTTCGACATCTCGAAGAGGTCGTCGACCATCTCGGCGAGCCGAATCGATTCCTGCTCAATTGTTTTCGCATGAACCCGCACTTCTGAGTCGGGCACGACGCCGTCGGCGATCGCCTCCGATACGGCGCGAATACCGGCCAACGGAGTGCGAAGGTCGTGGCTGACGAAGGCGACCAGCCGGCGCCGCGACTGCTCGGCGGCTAGCTCGGAGTCGCGGATCTCCTGCTCCCACACCGTGCGCCGGGCCTGGTAGCGCGCCAGCATCACCGCAGCGGGGATCGTCACCACCGACACGATGATCAGCACGACGACCGTGCGCTCGAACGTCTCGGTGATCATGAAGCCGCTCGCGCCGAGCACACCGGTGAACGTCGCCAGCGTCGGGATGAGCACCAGCGCCACCATGCTGACCGCCAGCGACCACGACCGGGCCAGCCGGATGATGATCGCCCCGGCCAGCACGACGGGCACTGTGCACGCCAGCGCCAACGCGGCGATCTCCCACAAGTCAGTCGGCACTGCCGCTCCACAGATATCCGCGGCCCCACACGGTCTGCACTCGATGCGCATCGCCGAGCTTGGACCGCAGCCGCTTCACATGCACCGTGACCGTCGACAGATCGCCAAAGTCCCAGCGCCACACTTGTTTCAGCAACTCCTCGCGGGAGAACACGGTGTCGGCGTGGGTCGTGAAGAACAGCAACAGGTCGAACTCGCGGTTGGTCAGGCTCACCGGCTCGCCGTTGACCGTCACCGATCGCGCCGCGGTCGATACCGTGAGGCCGCCGACGCTGATGTCCAGCGGCAGCACACCCGCAGGCGACGGCGCGCGACGCAGCACCGACCGAACTCGCAGCGCCAGTTCACGGGGGCTGAACGGCTTGGTGAGATAGTCGTCGGCGCCTGCCTCCAGCCCGGCGATGCGATCGTCCTCCTCGCCAAGCGCGGTCAGCAGGATCACCGGAATGGAGTGATCGCCACGCTGACGCAGGCTGCGGCACAGCGACAAGCCGTCAGGGCCGGGCATCATCACGTCGAGCACCGCGACGTCGATGCGCTCCGAGCCGAGCAGCCGCAGCGCCTCCCTGCCGTTCTCCGCAAGTGACACTTCGAGGCCGTCGCGCTCGAGATAACGGCGCACGACATCGCGCACGACGGTGTCGTCGTCGGCAATCAGCACCCGCGTCACAGCTCGAGGTTAGCCGCGCAAAGCCGCTACCTGCGCAGATGTCACGGATTCGTCATGGTTGATTCCCAGTGCGCCGTCCGCGCCTGGCCTACCGTCAAGAGATATGCCCGACGTGACGGTGGTGCTGCCCTGCCTCAACGAGGCGGAGTCGCTGCCCGGGGTGCTGGCCGCCATGCCCGACGGCTACCGGCCGCTGGTCGTCGACAACAACAGCACCGATGACACCGCCGAGGTGGCGCGCAGGCACGGCGGCGATGTGGTCGTCGAACCGCGACCCGGTTACGGCTCGGCGGTGCATGCGGGCGTGGTGGCGGCGACAACGCCGCTCGTGGCCGTCCTGGACGCCGACGGCTCACTCGACCCGCGCGACCTGCTGGCGCTGGTCGCCGAACTCGGCCGCGGCGCCGACATGGCGATCGGACGCCGCCGTCCCGTCGAAGGACTGCGCTGGCCGTGGCACGCCCGGCTCGGAACGGCGGCGGTCTGCTGGCGGCTGCGCAGCCGCTACGGGCTTCCGGTGCATGACATCGCCCCGATGCGGGTGGCCCGCCGTGACGCCCTGCTCGCGCTCGGTGTGACCGACCGACGGTCGGGTTATCCGCTCGAACTGCTGGTGCGCGCTGCGCAGGCGGGCTGGCGGGTGGTCGAGCGCGACGTCGCGTACGGACCGCGCACCGGAGGCAAGTCGAAGGTCAGTGGCTCGGTGCGCGGCAGTTTCGTTGCGGCGCTGGACTTCTGGCGGGTGATCTCGTGATACCCGTGATCGTTCTGGTGGTGGCCAAGGCGCCGGTGCCGGGCCACGCGAAGACGCGGCTTGCGGCCCGCGTCGGCAATCAAGCCGCCGCCGACATCGCCGCCGCCGCTCTGCTGGACACCCTGGATGCGGTGGCCGCCGCCCCGGTCGAGGCGCGAGTGGTGGCGCTGACGGGTGAACTCGACGAAGCGAGTGGCGGCGACGAAATACGAACCAGCCTGGCCGATTTCACCGTCATCGAGCAGCGCGGCGCGGGCTTCGCCGAACGGTTGGCCAACGCCCACGTCGACGCAGCGGCCGCCTTTGTAGGGCTTCCGGTGCTGCAGATCGGGATGGATACGCCGCAGGTGACGGACGAGCTGATCGCGGAATGTGCGCGCGAGCTGTTGGCGGCCGATGCCGTGCTGGGCCCGGCTCGCGACGGCGGGTGGTGGGTGCTCGGCGTCGCTGATGCCGCGATGGCTGACTGCCTTAGGTCAGTGCCGATGTCGCGATCGGATACCGGCGTTGCAACGCTGGCAGCGTTACACGACACGGGGGTGGACGTGAGCCTGGTGCCCGCGCTGGCCGACGTGGACACCGTCGACGACATCGACGCGGTTCGCCGCGCCTGCGCACCTGGCAGCCGGTTCACCCGTGTCACGCGTGCGGTGGGGACCTGAGGTGCTGGGCAACCTCTACGACCGCGCGCTGGACGGCGAACGCTGCTGGATCCGCCACGACGACGGCCGCGTGCAACGGCTGCCTGTGCGCAGCTGGCTCGGCGGCCATCACGCCGACACGAAGTTCGACCGCACGGTGGTCGGATTGTGCAAGGGTCCGACCATCGATTTGGGCTGTGGTCCAGGCCGATTGGTCACGGAGCTCACTCGTCGCGGAGTTCCTGCGCTGGGCATCGACCAGTCCGTCACGGCGGTGGGATTGGCTCGACGCAGTGGCGCACCGGTACTGCGCAGAGACGTATTCGAACCGTTGCCCGGCACTGGGCGATGGCAGACGGTTCTACTTGCCGACGGCAACGTCGGGCTGGGCGGTGACCCGCTTCGCGTGCTGCGAAGAGCGGCGGAGCTGCTGGGCCGCGGCGGCATCTGCATTTCCGAATTCGATGCGGCCGCAAGCGGTGTCCGCGCAGGATTGGTCCGCCTCGAATCGTCGCGGACAATCGGCCCATGGTTTCGCTGGGCCTCTGTCGGCGTCGACTGCGCTGCCGAACTCGCTGAGAAGGCTGGTTTGGCGCTGACCAGAATTCATCCCATCGGCGGCCGGGTCGTCGTCAGTCTGACGGCGGTGTAGCCTCACGAGACAGCGTCAGCCGGATCGCGTAAACCACTGCGCTGATGGCGAATACAGCCGCGGTGAGCAACAGCCACCGACCCAGAAACGGCTCTTGAGTCTGGCCGGTGGCAGCCATGTAGGTTGGTGCGCCCTGCTCGATGATTCCGGGTAGGAACACCAGCAGCGACAGGCCCGACGCCAGTGCGGGTACCCGTACGTAGTTCACGAACGAAACCCGAGCGTCGCCGCGACGTGACCGAATACGTCCAGCAGACAGCAGGATTCGATCAGCAAGCGCATATAACGGGAAGAGTACGAGGTCGTGAGCGATGATCGCGACGGCGAACCAAATTGCGATCGACTGCCACCACGTGTTGGGGTTCCATAACGTTGCCGGTTTGATGGTCGCAATCGCGTAGCCGAAGAGCGCGAAGCCGGCGATGAGTGTCAGCAGGTGCAGCGGATGAGCACCGTATATGCCGCGGAATCGAGCCAGTGCGCTGCGCATGTCAGCCCGCCCTGAAGTCGATGGAGGAGACCCACTTCGTGTTGTGCACACCCGGCAGCGCCGGAACGATGATCCGGGCCGGGAAGCCGTGATCGGGTGAAAGGTCAGTGTCGTTTACCCGCAAGGCCAACAGCGAGTCCGGATGCGCGACCTGATTGGCTTGCAGAGTGGCCCGGTTGAATGCGCCCCGACGTTCCACTGACCGGACGAACGCCGACTTCGGTTCGGGAACACCGGCCAACCGCGCAAGCTCGCGCAGCGGGACGCCCGTCCATGTTTCGGTGGTCGACCATCCCTCGACGCAGGCGATGGGCAGCCGGGCGGTGTGCTGCGGCATCGCGCTGAGCGTGGCACGGTCCAGGATCACCGGCGCTGAGCCACCGGTCAGGGTGAGTTGCCATCGATCCCCGGTGAGATCGGGGGTGATCCCTGCGGCGGTGGCGGTTCGGTTGACCTGGAAGTCGTTTGGACCGCTGCCGCGGCTGCGTCCTCGCGGCAGCAGCAGCGCAGTGTGGCGCGTCCAGCCGCCGATGGTTTGACCGGCGGTGATCGCGGCCATGAACAGCGCGCCGCCGCCGACGAGGGCAAGAGCACCGCGGCGACTGATCGTCGGAAGCCCTGGTTCGGCGGCGACAAGGCCGTCCGGTTCGTACGGCTCGGGACGAGTCTGCGCACGGCTGGTGCGCAACACTTTTCGCAGCGACATCGATCGCAGGCCGGCCCACATTCGTGGGATCTTGATTGCGATGTGGACGAGGAAGCCCGCGATGAAGACCCAGGCTCCGTAATAGTGGGCGGTGTAGAAGCTGAACCCGAAGATGTAGTCGTACTGGATGTTCAGCACACCGGTGACGATTTCGAACAGGATCCCGCCGACAAGCATCAGCAACGAAATCCGTTCCAGCACTTGCGCGATCGACCGTGATGGGGGCCAGGTGAACAGGCGGGGATCACCGACCAGAGCTTGGCCAGCACAATCGGGATGAGCACAAGGCCCAGCCCGACGTGCATACCCTGGTTGAGGCGGTATAACCACGACGGGTCGGTGGGCCAATCAAACGTCGGCAGCTTCAGCCACCCGACGTTTCCCGGTATCGCCTGCCCGAATTGGGGTCCGTAGGCGATATAGGACAGCAGCCCGGTGAGGATGACGATCGGCAACGCGACCAACAGCGCCGAACCCAGCGCCGACGTCAGCCACAGGCCTCGAATGGGGCTGCGCCACCGGGTCGCGCGCTTGAGCCCGGGCGGCGGATGTTTGTCCAGCTCCTGCCACATCCGAGCGGGATAACCGTAGCCGCCCGAATCGGTCGGCGGCCGTCGCTCAGTGTTGTCCATGCCCTCCAGGCTCCGCTCCACGTCGATGTGGTGTGCGCGAGCGCCGATTCCGTTACCAGTTCGTCAGAATGAAGTGGTTCAGCAGCAGGGCGCCGACCACGTTGAGCGCCAACCACCAGCGATGCGACCGCGGCGGTAACAGCGCCGCCGCGGCGGTCAGCCACACGGTGAACGGCAGCCAGATGCGTTCGGTCTCGGCCTTGCTCAGCATGGACAGGTCGGCGCAGACGATCGCGAGCAGCGCACCGAGCACCACAAGATGAAGGCCGGCGCGCCGCTTGATCGCCGCGAAGTCGACCGCTCGGGCAATGCCTGCCACGCTGCCAAGACCGATCGCGCATACCACCGACGCGAAGTTCGCCCACGACCAGTACTGGAACGGCCGGTCGCTGGCGATGCCCTGCCAATAGCGTTCCTGCACCAGCAAGTAGCCGTCGAACCACCAGAATCCGGCGATGACGAACACCGCGACGATTCCGAGCGCTACCAGGACTGCGGTCAGGAGAGCGCGAAGTGCCGATCGCCAGTTCGTCGCGCTGAGCAGAACCGCCACCGCGGGCAGCGCCATCAGCACCAGGCCGTAGTTGAGGAAGATGCCCCAGCCGAGCAGCAGGCCGGAGCCGGCCGCGGTGAGCACCGGCCAGCGCACGGTGCAGCGGGCGGCCAGCGCCAGCAGTGCGATACCCCATGCGGCGACGCCGGCGAAGTAGCCGTCGGCCGACACCGCGACCCAGATAGCGGTCGGCGCCACCGCGACGAACGGGGCGGCCAGTCGGGCGGTGCTTTCGTCGGTCAGGGCGCGCACCGCCACGACGATGGCTGCCGCGGCGCTGGATCCGACCAGCAGACACAGCAGGCCCGCCCATGCGCCCCCACCGAGCCCGATGCGGTCCAGCCAGACGAAGGTCAGCAGGGCACCTGGTGGATGCCCGGACACGTGCGTCATCCACGAATCCGGTTGGAAATCCAGAATTCTGCTCGCAAACGCGCGAACCGCATCGGGAATGTCGGTGACAGTGGGGACCTGACGCAGGTATTCGTGTGTAGCGGTGAGCCGTCCGGCGAAGCCCCGCCGCCAGCCGTCGATCATGGCCAGTGAGAACGCCCAACCACACGCCGTCGCCCAAGTCACCCAGGGAACGAAACGCCACGGCAGCCGCAGCGCGACCGACTGCCCGTAGACGACGGTTGCCGCGCCGATGACGATCGCCGGGACGGTGCCCCACCCGACGTGGGCGTTCCACCACCCGAAGATCGGCGCCGTGTCGGCAAAGCTGTAGAGCCGCCGCGCCGACGCGTTGATCAAAGGGGTGACGACGCCGAGGTGTAGGTGCGGGACGACGAACGCCACGACGACGAGCAGCCCGCCGACGGTGACCGCTATCGCTTCCCTGCGACCAACTCGCACGACAGCCACCCTACTTTCACCGCGAGCGTTACGTAACAGTCATTCCATAACCGGCGTATCGTGAAGGCGTGCCCCGTCCGCGCGAGTTTGACGAAGCCGACGTTGTCGCCGCCGCGCGCGACGAGTTCTGGACACGCGGCTACACGGCGACATCGGTCGATGACCTGACCAGCGTCACGGGCCTTGGCAAGGGCAGCCTCTATGGAGCATTCGGTGACAAGCACGGGTTGTTCCTGCGCGCGCTCGACGACTACATCACGTCGGCGGTCGACGGGGTGCGCACGCAACTGCGCGACCCCAGGCGCAGCGCCTACGACCGGCTGACCCGCCACATCCGCGCCCAGGCCAAGGCCATCGCCGCCGATACCAGCAGGCGCGGCTGCATGATGTCCAAGAGCGCTGCCGAACTGGCAGCTACCGACTACGCGGTGGAAACGAACGTCGACCAGGCATATGCGGTCTGGCGCGCCGAGCTCGTCGACTGCATCAAGGAGGCGCAGCGTGACGGGGCCATCGACCCTAAACACAACGCGCAGGCCTTGGCGACGACGCTGCTGTCGTTCATGCGCGGGCTGGAGGCGCTGAACAAGGGTGGTGCCAAACCGGCACAGATCAGGGCTGCTGCCGACGAGATGATCGCGCTGATCCCGACAGGCTGAGCGCTCGCGGCGGCTAGTAGAGGACCTTGCGCAGGTTGTCTTCGCTGTAGTACTCGTCGAGTTCGGCCTGGCTGATATCCGTCTTCGTCAAAGCCTTGGCAATCTGCGCCACGCTCGGCACGGCGGTCGGATTCCAGCTCTCCGGCTTCCATGCGTTCGACCGAAGAAATGCCTTGGCGCAGTGGAAGAACACCTCTTCGATGTCGATCTCCAGCGCAAGGATGGGGCGCTTTCCTTCAACCGTCATCGCGTCGAAGTACTCGGCGTCGGCGAGGACACGGGCGGTTCCGTTGATCCGCAGGGTATCTCCGCGCCCCGGGATGACGAACAGCATGCCGACGTGCGGACGCTCCAGCACGTTGAGGTAGCCGTCCACCCGCTTGTTGCCCGGCCGCTCGGGAATCGCGATCGTGGTGTCGTCGAGGATGTGGACGAAACCGGGTGGATCGCCTTTAGGAGACACGTCGACGCGGCCCTGCGCATCGGTGGTCGCGACGAAGCCCAGCGGGGACTGCGCCAACCAGTCCCGCTGAATGGATGACAGCCGATCGCGCACCTTGTTCGCCACGTACTTGTTCGGTTCGCCGACGATTGCCCGGAGCTCGTCGACTGTGCTCACTTCACGACGCATTGGTCCATCATGCCTGGGTCGTTGACAGATGTGGGCGCCCGCAGGCTAGCTGCCGAAGCGCGCGGCGAGCTCGCGGCGATCGATCTTGCCGATGCCGCGGCGCGGTATCTCGTCGACGACGTGAACTTCCCGCGGCGCTGCCGTGGCAGCCAGACTCGAGGCGACGTGTGACCGCAGCTCGGCCACCGTCGGCGCAGCGCAGCCTTGCGCCACTACAACCGCCGCGACCACTCGCTGCCCCAGCCGTTCGTCGGGCACTCCGAACACCACGCACTCCGCCACCGCCGCGTGCGTCGCCAACGCCGCTTCCACCAACTGCGGCAGTATCGTCAGCCCACCGGTGCTGATCGCGTCATCGAGCCGGCCCAGCACGGTCAGCACTCCTGAGTCATCAACGGCGCCAAGGTCATCGGTGCGAAACCAACCGGGCTCCGCGAACGGATCAGGACGCACGGGATTGCGATAACCCTTGGCGAGCGTGGCTCCGCCGAGCACCACCCGGCCGTCGTCGATGCGCACCTGCACGCCGTCGAGCGGAACCCCGTCGTACACACAGCCGCCGGCCGTCTCACTCATCCCGTATGTCCGGACGACGGGAACCCCTGCCGTCAAGGCTCTTTCGCGCAATCCGGCAGGCATCGGCCCGCCGCCGATCAGTACCGCATCCAACGACGCAAGCGCCGCCGATGCATCCACGCCCGACAGTGCCTTGTCCAGCTGCGCCGCCACCAGCGATGCATACCGGCGTCCTGGCCCCATAGACGCTACGGCGGAGACCAATTCGGCCTCGTCGAAGCCGGCGGAGATCGCCACCGGCGCGATACCCGCCACCACGCTGCGCACCAGCACCTGCAATCCGGCCACGTGGTAGGCGGGCAGTGCCAGCAGCCAACCACCCGGCCCGCCCAACCGGTCGTAGGTCGCCGAAGCGCTGGCCGTCAACGCTGACGCGGTCAGCATCGCCCCCTTCGGCTCACCAGTCGTTCCCGACGTCGACACCACCACCGCAACGTCGTCGTCGATTGCCTCACCCCCCCGCAAAGACCTTGTCAGCAAGGAGGTTTGGCGTTCGTCCTCGGCCGGCACCGGAAGCACACACGCACGCCCGGTCAGCGCGTCCTCCACCACAGCCAACACCGACAGCGCCGATGCGCCTGACGGGATGGCGACGGGGCGTAGGACGGCTATTCGGTCTCCTCGGTATCGCGGGGGTCGTCGAGCGGCCAGCCCTTGGCCGACAATCGCTCTCGCACACGCTCGACGTCGTCCCGCGTGGGCATCGCGTCGATGATCTGGGTGATCAGTACGCCGATATCGGCATCGTCGAACTCGCCGAGGCTGTTCAACTCCAACGCGACCGTCTTGACCTCCTCGTCGGTCAACCGCCGCCGCAAGAGAGAGAACAGCGGCACGCGATCTGGGCCTGGCACTCCTTCGGGATAGCCGGCCGTGATCCACGCGACGATCTTGGCCAGAAACCTGGTCACCGAGCCCTCCCCGCGTGTCGCATAGTGGTCTGCCTGTCAACGATCGCATGATGCTAATGCGAACCCGAAAAGCGCGGGCCGAACCTGCTTGGCGAACGTCTTCCGCCATTCGGGTGAACAGTGGATGAACACATTGCTCAGATAGACAAATTGGCTGCTAGACACGCTCTTTCAAAGTGGCTGTGAGTTGTGCATATCGGCCGGTTTGGCCGCAGAATTAGCGCCGTGAACGCAGAGATGATCATCCTGGTGCTGCTGATAATCACGGCACTGGCCTTCGACTTCACCAACGGATTCCACGACACCGGAAACGCGATGGCGACGTCGATCGCCACCGGTGCCCTCAAGCCGAAGACCGCCGTGACTCTGGCCGGCGTCCTGAACCTCGTCGGCGCGTTCCTGTCGGTCGAGGTCGCCGTCACCGTGACCACATCGGTCCTCAAGGTCCAGGACGGCAAGACCGGACACCTCCTCCCGTCGATCGATGCATCGACAGGGCTCACGATCATCTTCGCCGGTCTCATCGGCGGCATCCTCTGGAACCTGATCACCTGGTTGTTCGGCATCCCGTCCAGTTCGTCGCACGCGCTCTTCGGTGGGCTGATGGGCGCCGGCCTCGCCGCGTTGGGCACCGCGGGCGTCAACTGGTCGGGCCTCACTCAGAAGGTGCTGATCCCAGCAGTCGCCGCCCCGGTCATCGCCTGCCTCGTCGCCGCATGCGGCACCTGGTTGGTCTACCGGATCACCCGCAAGGTCGTGGAGAAGCGGCGCGAACAAGGTTTCCGCTGGGGCCAGATCGCCACTGCCTCGCTTGTCGCGTTGTCACACGGCACCAACGACGCCCAGAAGACGATGGGTGTCATCGCGCTCGCACTGATCACCACCGGCCACCTGACCGGTGATGTGAAGGAGCAGGGCCTGCCGTTCTGGATCATCTTCACCTGCGCGGTGGCCATCGGCCTCGGCACCTACATCGGTGGCTGGCGCGTCATCCGCACCCTCGGAAAGGGTTTGGTCGAAATCCAGTCACCGCAGGGCTTCGCCGCCGAAGCGTCGTCGGCCGCCATCATCCTGAGCTCCAGCGCTGCGGGCATGGCCCTGTCGACCACCCACGTCGCGACCGGCTCAATCCTTGGCAGTGGTGTCGGTAAGCCCGGCGCCGAGGTGCGCTGGGCGGTCGCCGGCCGGATGGCCGTCGCGTGGCTGATCACCCTCCCGGCCGCGGGACTCGTTGGGGCGCTGTCGTATTGGCTCTCCGACGGAGTCAAGTCACTCTCGAACTCGGCACTGGCCGGTGACGTCCTGATCTTCCTCATCCTGTGTGGCCTGTCGTTCTACATGTGGTGGCGTGCACAGCAGCAGAAGGTCGACCACCGCAACGTCAACGCCGATTGGGACGACTCGACCAACTCCGTCGTTCCCGCCGAAGTCCGCGAAGCCACCAAGGACCCGGCCGCGGTCTGACCGCCCAGCCGCGACAAGCAAAGGAAACGTTGATGACTTACCTAGAAAGCATCCTCAAGGTGCTCGCCATCGGGCTGGTTCTCGGCGCAGGCCTGCCCGCGGTGTTCGCCTACGGACTGGTGGCCTACTCCAACGGAGCCGGCGGCGACGCAACCGACGGCACCGCAACCGCGCCCAACCCGGCGCTCAAGTACCTGGGCATCCTGCTGTTCGTGTTCGTCGGCTGGGTGATCGTGACGGCGATCTTCTGGATCACCAGGACGACGATCATCCACCACACCGGTATCGACCTCTTCCCCTTCATGCCCAAGAAGTGAGCTGAAAACACATGCCTGAGAACCAGACTGTCCTTGACAACGTGTTGGGCTGGCTGCACCGCGGCTACCCGGAAGGTGTTCCGCCGAAGGACTATTTCGCGCTGCTCGCGCTCCTCAAGCGGACCCTGACGGAGGAGGAGGTGATCAAGGCCGCCCAGTCGATCCTGAAGTCGACCGACTCCGATGAGGTAACCGAAGCCGCCATCCGCACCGCGGTGCAGGCCGTGATCGACAAGGAGCCCAACCCGGAGGAGATCCATCAGGTCGCGTCGCGGCTGGCCTCCGTCGGCTGGCCGCTCGCAACCGCTCGCTGACCTAGTTTCTGGTGTCGCGTCGCAGCGGGTGATTCTCGGGAACCTGCACGAAGATCAGCAGCACGCCGTCGGGATCGACGACATGCAGCTCGTGCAATCCCCAAGGCTCCTGGCGCGCTTCGCGAGCGATCACGACGTCGCGGCCTGCCAACTCCTTCTCGGTGGCGTAGACGTCGCGGACCTGCAGCCACATCGTGCCGCCTGCGCTTGGCGTGCCGTGGCCTGCCAGTTCGATCAGCGACTGGCCGGCGTAAAACACTGTGCCTGCGCCGTAGTCGCGGGCGATGGCCAGGCCGAGGTCGTCGCGGTAGAACCGCAGCGAGCGCTCATAGTCGGCTGGCCGGATCAGCATCCGGCTGGCCAGGATCTCCATGCGTCTGTGTCTATCACGCCGGTCAGCCGATCCGGCGGCCGACACCGTCCCAGTACGGCTCGCGCAACGTGCGCTTGAGCAGCTTTCCGCTCGGCGTTCGGGGCAGCGACTCGGCGAAATCCACCGACTTGGGCAGTTTGAAACCTGCGAGGCGTTCGCGGGCATGGGCGATCAATTCGGCCTCGCTGGGCGACGCGCCGGGCGCCGTCACCACCAACGCCTTGACGGCCTCACCCCACTTCTCGTCAGGCACGCCGATGACGGCCACGTCCGCAACTGCGGGGTGCGTCATCAGAACGTTCTCGACCTCAGCGGGATACACGTTTTCGCCGCCGGAGACGATCATGTCCTTGAGTCGGTCGTGGAGATAGAAATAGCCGTCGTCGTCGACGTAGCCGACGTCGCCGGTCTTCAGCCACCCATCCGGTGTGATGGTCGCAGCCGTCGCGCCAGCGTTGTTCCAGTAACCGATCATGTTCTGGGGCGAGCGCGTCCACACCTCGCCGACAGCGCCGGTCGGCACGTCGGCTCCGGTGGCGTCGACGATCCGCACCTCGACCCACGGGTATGGCTTGCCGCATGACCGCAGCAGCGCGGGCCGACGCTGCGGGTCGTGGTCGGAGCTGTCGAGTTGCGTTATGGATCCAGTGGTTTCGGTCATGCCGTAAACCTGGAAGAACTCGCAACCGAACCGCTCGAGGCCTTTCACCAGAACGTCGTCGGTGATGGGGGAGGCGCCGTAGACGATCGCGCGCACGCTCGAGAAGTCCGTGTCTTCCACGCCCGGGGTTGCGAGCAGCGACTGGATGACAGCGGGCACCAGGAGGATGTTCGTGACGTGGTGTCGCGCAATGCTATCCAGAATGTCGCGGGGATCGACGTCACGCAGCACGACGGTGGTGCAGCCTTCGTACAGGCCGACCAGCGCCCAGCCGGAGCCCGCCATGTGGAACGCCGGCATAACGGCAAGGCTGACGCTGTCGGGTGTCAGCCGCCACTTGTCGGCGATTCCGTGGGATTTGCTGAAGTAGTTGTGATTGCTCAACATGACGCCCTTGGGGGCGCCGGTGGTGCCGGAGGTGTACATCAGGAACGCGACGTCGTCAGGTCCGGTGGTCGCACCGGGGTCCTCGGCGCTGTGGCCGGCCAGCCAATCGTCGAAAGTCGGCCAGCGGCCATGGTTTCCGATGGCGACGATGGTGTGTACCCGCGTCATGCACACCTCGATCGCCTCGATGCGATCGAAGAACTCGGAGCCGACGACGACTACCCGCGCCTGCGCGTCCTCGATGATGTGCAGCATCTCGGGCGCGGCCAGCCGCCAGTTCAGGGGGACGGCCACGGCGCCGAGTTTGGCCAGGCCGCATACGACGTCGAAGAACTCGGCGCCGTTCTTCTCCACGAAGCAGACACGGTCGCCGAAGCCGATGCCGGCTGCCCGGAATGCTTGGGCCACTTGGCTGGACCGCGCGTCCAGTTCGGCGAACGTGAATGTCTGCTCGCCGACCACGAGGGCTACGGCGTCCGGCCGCTTCGCGCCGTGCACGCGCACGATGTCGGCGATGGTCGAGATATCGGCGTGCGGCATGTCAGTCCTTCGGCTGGACGCTCTGCCGTTTCATGATCGCGTCGACCGCTCCTGGGGCCACGCTGTTGAGGGCATGGGCGGTGAGCGCCATCCGCGGAGCGATGCGCACCGGCCGGGTCCGCGCCGCGGTGACCATCCAATCGGCGGCCTCCTGCGCGCTCAGCCCGGGTAGGCCGTCGTACGCACGGGTCGGCGCGATCATCGGCGTGATCACCAGTGGGTAGAACAGCGTCGTCGAATGCACGCCTTGGTCGGCCCACTCCGTTTCGATGACCCGGCTGACCGCGGTGAGCGCGGCCTTCGACGCGTTGTAGACCGCGAACAGCGGCGACGATTCGCTGAGCACGCCCCATGTCGACACGTTGATGATGTGGCCGTTGCGGCGCTCGCGCATGCCCGGTGCCAGGCCGCGGATCAGCCGCAGCGGTGAGTAGTAGTTCAGCGCCATCGTGCGCTCGACGTCGTGCCAGCGCTCGAGTGATTCGGCCAGCGGACGACGGATCGACCGGCCGGCATTGTTGATCAGGATGTCGATCCCGCCGAGGTCCTGCTCGACCTTGGCGACCAGTTCGTCGACGGCGTCGAGATCGGACAGGTCGGCTGCGTGCGCCCGTGCATCGCCTCCGGCGGCGGTGATCCGGTCGACCAGCTGATCCAGCAGGTCCTGGCGGCGGGCGGCCACCACCACGGTGGCGCCGCGGCGAGCGAACTTTTCGGCCGCGGCCTCACCGATGCCCGATGACGCCCCTGTGAGCAAGATCCGCTTGCCCGACAGATCGACCTCGTCGCGGTCGGGCCGGTAGAGCATCAATTGCGGGGCCAGTGGCGGACGCATGCTGGCCAGCAAGATCTGGTCGGCCAACCGCCGCAGCGGGTTCTTACTCACGAATTCAGAGTTTAGGTGGCCTACTATCTGATGAGTTCTCCGCGGCAGGGCGGTCGGTATAGGTATGAATATCAACGGCAAGCTCGACCCTCGTTTTAGTGAAGCGACGGCGCCGGTCGGGTGGCAGGAGGTCAGCGACGCTCTGGCCGCCGCCGAGCTGTATTGGCTCACCACGGTCCCGGGTGACGGGCGACCGCACGTCACCCCGCTGATCGGGGTGTGGGTCGACGACGGCTTCGTGTTCTGCACCGGCGGCGACGAGCAGAAGGCGCGCAACCTCGAGCGGAATTCCAACGTCGCGGTCACGACGGGCGCCAACTCGTGGAAGGACGGGATGGACGTCGTGGTCGAGGGCAGCGCGAAGCGCCTTACCGGGCGTGACACGCTGGTCCCGCTGGCCAACGAGATTCGCGAAAAGTACCACGGCGAATGGGATTTCACGCCGCACGACGACGGCTTCGGCCATGACACCCACATCGCCTACGTGTTCCGTGTGACGCCGACGAAGGTGATCGCGTTCACGAAGTCACCGCACGGCCAGACCACGTTCCGTCCGTAGGCGATTTGTGGAGTTGCAGCCGCGCTCACCGCGGCTCCCGCTCCACAAATCACTAGAAGTAGCGCGGGAACGGCGTCCAGTCGGGTTCGCGCTTCTCGAGGAAGGCGTCGCGGCCCTCCACAGCCTCGTCGGTCATGTACGCCAATCGCGTTGCCTCACCGGCGAATAGCTGCTGGCCGACCAGTCCGTCATCGGTCAGGTTGAACGCGTACTTCAGCATCCGAATCGCCTGCGGCGACTTGCCATTGATCGCCTCGGCCCAGCCAAGGCCCACGGTTTCCAGGTCTTTGTGGTCGACGACTTCGTTGACCGCGCCCATCGCGTGCATCTGCTCCGCGGTATACGGCCGGCCGAGGAAGAAGATCTCACGAGCGAACTTCTGACCGACCTGCTTGGCCAAATATGCACTGCCGTAACCACCGTCGAAGCTGCCCACGTCGGCGTCGGTCTGCTTGAACCGCGCATGCTCGCGGCTGGCCAGCGTCAGATCGCAGGTCACATGCAGGCTGTGCCCGCCGCCTGCGGCCCAACCGTTCACCAGGCAGATCACCACCTTCGGCATGAACCGGATCAGCCGCTGCACCTCGAGGATGTGTAGCCGACCGGCCCGTGCAACGTCGACGCTGTCCGCCGTCTCACCCGATGCGTACTGGTAGCCGCTGCGTCCGCGGATGCGCTGGTCGCCGCCAGAGCAGAACGCCCAGCCACCGTCCTTCGGCGACGGCCCGTTTCCGGTCAGCAACACCACGCCGACATCCGGGGACATGCGGGCGTGGTCGAGTACGCGGTACAGCTCGTCGACGGAGTGTGGCCGAAAAGCGTTGCGCACCTCGGGCCGGTCGAACGCCACCCGCACCGTCGGCCGCAATGCGCCGTCGACGACGTGGCGGTGGTAGGTGATGTCCGTCAGATCGAACCCGTCAACGGGCTGCCACGCCGACGGGTCGAATGGGTTGTCGCTCATGCGTTTACCGGATCGAAGCGAAAGACCGGGCAGCGGCCCGCGAGGGCCTCGAACTCGTCGGGGTTGGGTCCGGTGACCAGGCCGGCGTTCTTCATGAAGCCGACGCCGGTTGGCACCTCGACCGGGAACGCCCTCAGCAGCGGCCGGGCCTCCTCGACGGGGATCTCCACCATGCGGACTCGCTCGACGTTCCGGCCCTGCCGCAGTTCAGCCTCACCGGCGGCACGGGCGTTGGCCGCCCAATCCGAGCCGGGCAGACCGCCGACCACGTACCGCTTGCCGTCGACGGTCATCGGCGTGACGGGCGTCGAACGCGGCTTGCCGGTTTTACGGCCGGGCACGGTCAACACGACCGGGCCCTTGCCGCCGAAACCGAAGCCCAACTTCTGGGCGCCGATCATCACTTTGTTCACGTATTTCAGCCACCACGGCGGGCGGATGCGCGTGTTGTCGGACATAGCGCCGACGCTACGTGATCGTGTCGATCCGAAAAACCGGCAGGCGGCCTGCCAGTCCCTCCAGCTCGTCGGGTGTGCCGTCGGTCAGCACGCCTGCCCGCTTCATCAGCTCCAGCCCGGTCGGCACCAAAGCCGGGAAAGCCCGCAGGACCGGACGGGCCTCGTCCGGCGGTAGCTCGACCATCCGCACCCGTTCGCGGCGGCGCCCCTGCGTGACCGTGGCCTCCTCGGCGGCGCGAACGTTGCTGACCCAGTCAGCGCCGGGATAACCGTTCACCACATAGCGTTTGCCGTCGACGTGCATCGGCGTGATCGGTGTCGAACGCGGCTTGCCGGACTTGCGGCCGGAGACGGTCAGCACGACCGGTGCCTCGTGACGCGAGATCGGCACACCCATCCGCAGCAGCGCCATGAGTACCTTGTTGGCCGGCTTGAGCCATCGCGGCGGCCGGACGCGCTCGGTGCTCATAACTGCAAGCCGTAGCCACTCAGTGCGGTGCATAGCGCATCGCGTCGTTCGGCCGTCGGCAGCGGGTCGACGAGGGCGAAGCCGCAGCCAATCGCGCGGGCACCGCCGTCGGCCTCGTCGCTGTCGCCGACCATCACCGCATGCTCGGCGGCGACACCGAGCCGCGTCAGCGCGGTTTCGAAGATCGCGGCGTTGGGCTTGACCTCGCCGACTTCGAACGACAGCACGAACTCGTCGACGTGCTCATCCGCGCCGATCGCCGCAAATGCGGGGCGGACGTCGAAGGCGATGTTGGACACCACTGCGATCTTGATGCCCTGCTCGTGAAGGGCCTTGAGCACCCGCGCGGTGTCCGGATACGGCGTCCAGGACGACGGGTCGATCACCCGGTCGTAAAGCGACTCGGCGTGATGGTCGGCCAGCCCGGATTCGCGCAGCACATGCAGATAGGCCTCGCGGTGCAGATGCGGCTCCAAATCGCGGTTGATCCACGCGTCGTGAGCCTGCGGTGTCATCTCGACGGACTGGCCGGTCGGTGCGGTCAGTCGGCGCATCAGCTCGGCCTGGACGTGGCCGTCGACCGCACGCTCGTCGACTCTTATCCCCTCGAACCAACTCTCGTCTTCTTCCAGACGAAACAGCGTGCCGGAGTAGTCGAACAAGACGGCCCGGACGCTATCCATTTCTCACCCGAGCGGCTTTGTCTGCCAACACTTCTCGCTCCCGTTCGTTGTCGGTCATTTTCGCGGCGCGGTCGAACTCGTCGGCGGCCTCGACATTGCGGCCCAGCCGGGCCAACAGCTCGCCGCGCACGCTCGGCAATAGGTAGGACTCGTCGAGACCCTGGATCTCGTCGACGATCCCTAATGCGTCTGCAGGCCCGGAAGCCATCGCCACCGCGACGGCTCGGTTCAGCTCGACCACAGGGGACGGGGCCACCTGCAGCAGCCCGTCGTACAGCAGGACGATGCGGTTCCAGTCGGTGTCGGCAGAAGTCGGCGCTGTCGCGTGGCATTCGGCCAGCGCGGCCTGCAGCCCGTACGGACCCCAACCAACTCCCTTGTGCTGCAACGCATTAGCGGCGCGCTCCAATGCGGCGATCCCGCGCTGGATCTGCGCGCGGTCCCACTTCGTCCGGTTCTGCGCTTCCAGCAGGATGGGCTTGCCCTCGGCGTCTGTGCGCGCCGCGAACCGCGACGATTGAAACTCCATCAACGCCACCAGCCCGTGCACCTCAGCCTCGTCGGGCACCAGCGCGGCCAACACCCTGCCCAGCCTCAGCGCTTCGCTGCACAGCTCGTCGCGGATCCAGCGTTGTCCGACCGAGGCCGAGTAGCCCTCGTTGTAGATCAGGTAGATCACGCTCAGCACCGCGGATAGCCGCTGCGGATACTCCGATCGATCCGGCACCTCGAACGGCACATTGGCGTCGGCCAGCGTCTTCTTGGCGCGGGTGATCCGCGCCGCGATCGTCGCTTTCGACGTCAGGAACGCGCGGGCGATCTCTTCGGTGGTCAGGCCGCCGACCACCCGAAGCGTCAACGCGATCTGCCCTTCCCGCGACAGCACCGGGTGCGCCGAGATGAACACCAGCCGCATCACGTCGTCGTCGATGCGATCGGGATCCCATGCCTCGTCGACCTTCGTCTCGAGGTCTCGCGCCAGCGTTGCGTACTTGCTGTCGAGGTTGTCCTGCCGGCGCCAGAGGTCGATCGCCTTGCGCTTGGCCACCGTGGTCAGCCACGCGCCGGCATTGCGCGGCACACCGGTTTCCGGCCATTGCGTCAGCGCGTCGACCAGCGCCTCCTGCGCGAGGTCCTCGGCGAGCCCGATATCGCCGACGGCCCGCGTCAGCGTCGCGACGATCTTGGCCGCCTCCATCCGCCACACCGCGTCGATGGTCTGCTGAAGATCGGGCACGTGCCCATTGTGCCGGGTCCCTTTTTATGCCGAGCAGACGCAAATGTCCCCGACACGCCGAGGAAATGGAGCACTTTGCGTCTGCTCGCGCAGCAAAGTTATGTCATGACGCATCGGCTTGTTGCCGCGTACCGGGACGGCCGAAAAGCCTTCCCGCACACGATGCTCAATCCGTACGCGGGCGTCGGCGATCGCACCGCGGCCCGCCTGTGGCGGTTGGGCTGGCAGCGCGCCGCCGAGGATCACCGCGGCGTGCCCAGCGAACAAGAGCGGATAAACAGGCTGGCCGCCGAGATCGACGCGCTTCTGGACTAGCGCGAAACTCAGCCGACCGCTCGGCCTGCACCCTCCCAGAACTGCGCACGCACCGACTTCTTGTCCGGCTTGCCCAGCGCGGTCACCGGCACCGAGTCGACGACGATCACCTGCTTCGGCGACTGCACCGAACCCTTGCGCTCCTTGACCGCGGATTGGATCTCCGAAGTCATCCGCGCCACCGCTTCCTCGCTGCGATCGGCGTCGGGCCGCAGCACCACCACCGCCGTCACCGCCTCACCCCATTTTTCGTCAGGGGTGCCGATCACGCACACCTGCGCAACAGCGGGGTGTTCGGCAACCACATCTTCCACCTCGCGCGGGAACACATTGAAGCCGCCGGTGACAATCATGTCCTTGGTCCGGTCGACGATGTACCAGAAACCGTCCTCGTCTTCGCGGGCCAGGTCGCCGGTGTGCATCCAGCCGTCGTGGAACGTTTCAGCGGTGGCCTCCGGCAAATTCCAGTAGCCGCCGCACAGCAGCGGACCGGAAACACAGATCTCGCCGACCTCACCCTGCGGCACCGGCTTACCGTCATCGCCCAACAACGCGGTCCGGGCGAACAGCGTCGGCCGACCGCACGACGTCAACCGCTTCTCGTCGTGGTCGCCCTTGGCCAGATACGTGATCACCATCGGGGCCTCGGACTGGCCGTAGTACTGGGCGAAGATCGGCCCGAACCGGTCGATCGCCTCCTTGAGGCGCACCGGGTTGATCGCCGAAGCGCCGTAGTACACCGTCTCCAGCGACGACAGGTCGCGAGTGCGCGAATCCGGGTGATCCATAAGGGCATACAGCATCGACGGCACCAGCATCGTCGCGGTGATGCGCCGCTCCTCGATCACGCGCAACACCTCGGCAGGATCGAACTTCGGCAGCACGATCATCTCGCCGCCCTTGACGATCGTCGGCACGAAGAACGCCGCACCCGCATGCGACAGCGGCGTGCACATCAAGAACCGAGGCCGCTCCGGCCACTCCCACTCGGCCAGCTGAATCGTCGTCATCGTGGTAATCGAGCCGACGGTGCCGATCACGCCCTTCGGCTTGCCGGTGGTGCCGCCGGTGTAGGTCAGCCCGCCGATGTGGTTGGGCGCCAGGTCGGCGGCCACCAACGGCTTCGGCGAGTACTTAGCAGCTTCGGCGTTAAGGTCGACTGCCACACCGGCCAGCGCCTCGGGCACCGGCCCGATGGTCAGGATGTGCTTGAGCGACGGCACCTTCTCCAGCAGCCCGAGTGCTCGCTCCACGAACATCGGCACCGGGTCGATGATCAGCGCGGTGACCTCGGCGTCGGACAGCACATACGCGTGGTCGTCCAAGGAACCGAGAGGGTGTAGTGCGGTGCGACGGTAGCCCTGTGTCTGGCCGGCGCCGATGATCATCAGCACTTCGGGCCGGTTCAGCGACAGCAGGCCCACTGCGGCGCCGGTGCCCGCACCCAGCGCCTCGAACGCCTGAATGTACTGGCTGATGCGCTCGGCCAGCTGACCGCCGGTGAGCGTGGTCTCGCCGAGGAACAGCACCGGCTTGTCCTTGTTTCGCTTCAAGGCTCCGACAGTGAGGTGGCCGGAATGAAGGGGATGGCGCAGCAGTTCGCCTGACGAACGCTCGCGTGAGGAAGCATCGACCTGAGTCATGACGTCCAGACTAGAACGTGTTACAGAAACGGTGGTTCTTGCCCTACCCCGCGAGCGCCGAAACTGTATTCCGGCAGGCCCTCACTCGGACTTCTTCTGCCGGAATACAGTTTCGGCACGCTGGGTATCAGCGGCCGGCGGCCTTGCGAGCCTGCTCGGCGACCTTCTCAGCAAGGTCCGCGCGCCACTGGATCTCCTTTTCGATCCACGGGTTGTCCTGCGGGAACTCCTCGGCTTCCGAAACCCGCCGCACCTCGAGCTTGACGCCGGGTCCCAGCGGGCACTTCTGCGCCCACTGCTTGGCCTCTTCCTTCGACGACACGTCGAGCATCCAAAACCCGTTGAACAGCTCCTTGGCCTCCGTGTAGGGGCCATCCGTGACGACCGGCGGGTCGGAGCTGAAGTCGACGACGAAGCCCTCGTCGGGTCCGGTCAGGCCCTCGCCTGCCAGCATCACGCCGGCCTTGATGAGCTCCTCGTTGTAGCGGCCCATCGACTCGATGACCTCGCTGAAGTCGATGTCGGCGTCCTGGAAGGCCGCCTCGGCCTCGGGGGTGACCCGCATGATCAGCATGTAACGCGCCATTGTTCTGTCTCCTTCTATCTCTGGTGGAAGGGGCCCGACTCATTCTTGTTTAGGTGGGCCCTCGCAACTACGTCGAACGGCAACCCTCCGAAATCGACACGAGGACCAAAATTTCTTCAAATTTCTTTTCGGGCTGACAGGATGGCCCAATGTCAGCCGCTGACCTGGTCATTTTCGGGACGGTGCTCACCGTCGACGAACGGCAACCCACCGCGGAGGCGATCGCGGTGTCCGACGGCCGGATTGTCGCGGTCGGTGACCGCTCGGACCTCGAAGCCTGGGTCGGGCCAGACACGCAACGCGTCGACATCGGCGACGGCTGCGTGATGCCCGGACTGGTGGAAGCGCACGGCCATCCACTGGCGGAGGCCATCGTGCTGTCGGACCGCATGGTCGACATCCGGCCGGTCACCATGCGCGGCGCCGACGACGTCGTCAACGCGATCCGGCGCGAGGTCGCCAACCGCGGACCAGAAGGCGCGTACCTCAACGGTTGGGACCCGCTGCTGCAAGAGGGCCTGCCGGAACCCACATTGGCCTGGCTCAACGGCATCGCGCCCGACACCCCGCTGGTGATCATCCACAACTCCGGCCACAAGGCCTACTTCAACTCCACGGCCGCCACCCGCGCAGGCCTGACCCGCGACACCCCGGACCCCAAGGGCGCCAAGTACGGCCGCGACGCCAACGGCGAACTCGACGGCACCGCCGAGGAGACCGCCGCGGTGTTCTCCCTACTGGGCGGCGCCATCAAGCCCAGCGAGTATCCGGCGATGCTGCACGCCGAACTGGGCAAGCTCAACAGCGTCGGGCTCACGACATGCTCGGAGATGGCGTTCGACCCGGTGTTCCGCCCGGTGCTCGAGCAGATGCGCGATGAGCTGACCGTGCGGCTGCGCGTCTACGAAATCTCCACCGCACAGATGACCACCGATGCGACGCCCGATAACGGCGACGACATGTTCCGCCAGGTCGGCATCAAGATCTGGGTCGACGGATCACCATGGATCGGCAACATCGACCTGTCCTTCCCGTATCTGGACACCGACGCGACAAGGACCATCGGCGTGACGCCGGGATCATGCGGTCACGCGAACTACACCCGCGAGCAGCTCAGCGAAATCGTCGGCGCCTTCTTCCCTAAAGGCTGGCCGATGGCCTGCCATGTCCAGGGCGACGCCGGCGTCGACACCATCCTCGACATCTACGAAGAGGCCCTGCAGCGCTGGCCTCGCGATGATCACCGGCTGCGCCTCGAGCACGTCGGCGCGATCAGGGACGACCAACTGCAGCGCGCCCACGACCTCGGCGTCACCTGCAGCCTGTTCGTCGACCAGATCCACTACTGGGGCGACATCATCGTCGACGGCCTGTTCGGTCCCGAGCGCGGAACCCGCTGGATGCCATGCGGATCCGCGGTCAAGACGGGGATGCGGATCTCGCTACACAACGATCCGCCGGTGACGCCCGAGGAACCGCTGCGCAACATCAGCGTCGCGGTGACGCGCACCGCGCCGAGCGGTCGGGTGCTGGGGCCGCAAGAGCGGCTGACGGTCGAACAGGCCATCCGCGCGCAGACCATCGATGCGGCATGGCAGCTGTTCGCCGACGACATCATCGGCTCGCTGGAGGTCGGTAAGTACGCCGACATGGTGGTGCTCTCGGCCGATCCGCGATCGGTGCCGCCAGAGGAGATCGCCGACCTCGAGGTGCGGGCGACGTTCCTTGCGGGCAAGCAGGTCTACGGAGGATGACGCGGCCGGCCGCCGACGCCAAGGGCTTTCGGCCGCAGGTGTCGGGGCTGGCAGCCACCATGACGGTGGTGGCGATGGGCCTTGGCTACAGCATCACGGCCGCCGATCCGACGATCCTGTCCGCCAACATCTCCGAAGTGCGTGCGGGACTTGGCATGTCGTCCGGCACCGCGAGTTTCGTCGCCAGCCTGGCGACGTTGACACTGGCCGCGGCGGTGCTCGGCGCGGGCGCGCTCGGCGACCTGTACGGCATGCGGCGAATGTTCACCGTCGGCCTTTTCGGTGCGGTGGTGTTCGGTGTGCTCGCCGCGGCGGCGCCGAACACCGCGGTATTGATCGGCGCCCGCGCGGGGGCAGGCGTGGCGTTCGCGTTCCTGCTGGGATTATCGCTGGCCCTCATCAACGCGGTCTTCCCACCGGAGCGCCGCGCGGGCGCGATCGCGCTGTACCTCGGCGCGGGTTTCGCGCTGACGACGCCGATGCCGGCACTGGGCAGCCTGCTGGCCGAGCACGTGGGTTGGCGCATCGGTTTTCTGGTCGCGCCAGCCGCAGCGCTGATTGCGCTGGCGATCGTGTTGCGGTTTGTGCCTGAGACACCGCGAACGCCGCGACGGCTCGACCTGGCAGGTCTCATCCTTGTCGCCGCGGCCCTGCTGTCGCTGGTGTACGGCATCTCCCAGTTGCAGAACGGTCTGCACGCCGGTGCGTTCGTTCCGATCGGGGTCGGAGTCGTCGCCGCGGTCGCGTTCGTCGTGCGGGAGACGCACACGCCGGACCCGGCGCTGGACTTGCGCATCTTTGGCTCGGGCCGGTTCAACGCCGCGATCACCGCTGGGGCGACGTTCAACTTTCTGACCGGCGGGTCGACGATCCTGTTCGCCTTCTATCTCGTCACCGTGCGCGACCAGTCACCGGCGCTGCTCGGCCTGCTGCTCGTTCCTGCCACGGTGTTGCAGGCGTTCGCGGCGACGGGATCCGGTCGCGCCGCAACACGATTCGGCGACCGCACCGTCCTTGTCACTGGTCTGCTCTTGCTTCTGGCCGGGCTGCTGATGCTGACCACCGTCGACGAGAACACGTCGATGCTGGTGTTCTTCGTCGTGGTGGCGTTGAACGCCGTCGGCGGAGCGGTGGTGCAGACCCCGCAGTCGACGATCATGATGTCCAGCGCCCCACCGGATCTCGGGGGCTCAGTGTCTGCGGTCAAGGCCGCCATCGGCCAGGCGGGGTATTCGTTGGGCCCGGCGCTGTTCGCCGTTGTCGGTACGACGCTGTTCACCCACGACGCGATGCGCGGACTCGCCGGCTCCGACATCACCCTCGCAGAAGCCCGCGAGGCACTGCGCGCCGCGCACGGCACTTCGGTTGCGTCGACCGGCGGGGTGAATGTCATTGACCCGCAACGCGCAAGGGAAGTCGTCGAGGGCGCGACAGAGAGCATGATCCACGCGATCCACACCCTGAGCCTGATCATGGCGGCGGTACCCGTCGTCGCCATCCTCCTCGCCCTGATACTGCTGCGACCCAGGACCGAACAGGAGCCGTGATGTCTGAACCTTCGCCCCATCGGCATGCCGCAACCCCGCCGCATCGGCACGTCGCGCCGAATCCACTGGCGACGATCCGCACTCCGCGCTTCTGGCTGGCGCCGATCGTCGTCTCGGTGACGGTGTTCTCGGCCCTGGCGCTGTTGTATCTGGCCGGCATCCTCAACCCGACGACGAACCTGCGGCACTTTCCGGTCGCCGTCGTGAACGCCGACGCAGGACCCGATGGCAAGCAGATCGTCGACGGGCTGGTGTCCGGGCTGAACCGCGACGAGTTCGACGTGCGGGTGCTGTCAACCGACGAAGCGAACACGCAGTTGGACAGGGCGCAGATCTACGGGCTGGTGCAGATACCGTCCGACTTCTCGGCGAAACTGCAGGCTCTCGGCCGGGATGCGCTGCGGCCCGGTCAGGTGACCCGGCCGGTCATCACGATCTCCACCAATCCCCGGGCCGGCGAGTTGGGATCGAGCATCGCCGGGCTGACGTTGGCCAAGGCCGTCAGCGAGGCCAACACCAAGATCGGCCAACAGTTGTCGGGGCAGGTGGCCAAGGCCAGTGGCGCACCGTTACCCGGCGGGGTGTCGCTTACGCTTTCCAGTCCCGTCGACATCCAAGCCAATGATCACAATCCGCTGCCCAACGGCACCGGCAACGGCCTGTCGGCGTTCTATTACGCGCTGCTGTTGTTGCTCGCGGGCTTCACCGGCAGCATCGTGGTGAGCTCACTCGTCGACTCGATGCTGGGCTTCGTGCCCTCCGAGCTTGGCCCCATTTACCGGTTCGCCGAGCAGGTCCAGATCTCCCGGTTCAGAACGCTGCTCGTGAAATGGGGGCTGATGGCCGCGATGGCCCTACTGACGTCGGCGGCATACGTCGGAATCGCCAACGCGCTTGGCATGCCGATACCAAACGGTTGGACGCTGTGGGCCTACGGCGCGTTCACCATCGCGGCGGTCGGCATCACATCGACGTCGCTGATCGCGGTGCTGGGTTCGGTTGGGCTGCTGGTGAACCTGTTCATCTTCGTCATGCTGGGCTTACCGTCGAACGGCGCCACCATCCCGCTGGAGGCGGCGCCCCGGTTCTTCGGTTGGCTGGCGAAATTCGAACCCATGCACCAGGTCTTTCTCGGCGCGCGGGCGCTGCTCTACTTCGACGGCCGCGCCGACGCCGGGCTGACGCGAGCGCTGGTGATGACGGCCATCGGTTTGGTGATCGGCGTGGTGATCGGCGGGGTCGTCACCCGCATCTACGACCGGCGGGGACATCAACGCGCCCACGCTGCCGACGACCCGCAGCGAGCCCGGGTTTACGCGAAAGACGACTGACGCGGCGGCGGAACATGGCACGCTCTGGGGCATGTCCGACCTGCCTGAACCTCGCTTTCTCGACGAACGAACCGCCCACTGGGCG
>NZ_DASSCY010000065.1:0-7286 GCF_035697385.1 Mycobacterium sp.
CTGCTGGCGATCGTTCTGCTGCCGACGGCCATCGCCGCGGCGCTGGGGTTCGGCGTGTTCAAGCGTCGCGTCAAGGGCGCCTACTTCGCAATCCTGTCGCAGGCCCTCGCGGCGGCCCTGGCCATCCTGCTGGTCGGACAGACCAGCGTCGGAGGCAGCAACGGGCTCAACAGGTTTCGCACCTTCTTCGGATTCACACTGAACGACCCGGCGAACCGGCGGATGCTGTACTTCATTGCTGCCGGTGTGCTGCTACTCGTCGTCGCGGTCGTTCGGCAGCTGATGCAGAGCCGATACGGCGAGCTGTTGGTGGCGGTGCGCGATGGTGAAGAACGCGTGCGCTTCCTCGGCTACGATCCGGCCAACATCAAGGTCGTCGCCTACACCGTCGCCGCGTTGTTCGCCAGCATCGCCGGTGCGCTGTTCGCCCCCATCGTCGGGTTCATCGCGCCATCACAGGTCGGCATCCTGCCCTCGATCGCGTTCCTGATCGGGGTGGCGATCGGTGGACGCACGACGCTGCTCGGTCCGGTACTCGGTGCGATCGGTGTGGCGTGGGCGCAAACCCTGTTCTCCGAACGCTTTCCGTCGGAATGGACATACGCCCAGGGGTTGCTGTTCATCGTGGTCGTCGGCTTCTTCCCCGCCGGATTCGCCGGACTATCTGCGTTGCGCCGGTGGCGCAGGCGCAAACCCGCTCCACTGGTACCCGAACCGGAACCTGAGCCAGAGCCCGAGCCAGAAAAGGTGCCGGCGTCATGACCACCTCAGAGCTGGAGCCGATTGCCGGCGGCAACGTCGGAATGGGCACTGAGTACCTCGAAGTCCGCGGTCTGACAGTCGATTTCGATGGGTTCAAGGCGGTAAGCGACGTCGATCTGACGCTGTTCCAGGGCGACCTGCGGTTCCTGATCGGACCCAACGGCGCCGGCAAGACCACGGTGATCGACGCGATCACCGGCCTGGTGCCCGCGACCGGTTCGATCAGCAAGTCCGGCGTGGAGCTGCTTGGCAAGAAGGTGCATCAGATCGCCAGGCGTGGAGTGGGCCGGACATTCCAGACCGCCAGCGTCTTCGAACAGCTGACGGTGCTGCAAAACCTCGACATCGCGGCGGGCGCCGGGCGCTCGGCGTGGACGCTGCTGAAGCGAAGGTCGGGCGTTCTGCCGTCGATCGAGGAAGCCTTGGAGACAACAGGTTTGACCGACCTGGTGGACAAGCCCGCGGGTGTGCTGGCGCATGGGCAGAAGCAGTGGCTGGAGATCGGCATGCTGCTGGTGCAGAACGCCGACGTGCTGCTGCTCGACGAGCCGGTCGCCGGCATGAGCCACGAAGAGCGTGAGGAGACCGGAAATCTGTTGCGCCGCATCGGCGGTGAACGCACGGTCGTCGTCGTCGAACACGATATGGACTTCATGCGCGCCTTCGCCACCTCGGTGACGGTGCTGGCGCGGGGGCAGGTGATCGCCGAGGGCTCGGTGGCTGAGGTGCAGGCCAACCCCAAGGTGCAGGAGGTCTATCTCGGTACCGCTGCCGCGGGTGCTTCATCTTTAGGGGACATCCCCTCCGATCTCATCGAGGAGAGCTCCTGATGCTCGAGCTTGTCGACGTCCACACCGGCTACGGCCGCTCCGAGGTCATCCACGGCGTCAATCTCGAAGTTCCCTCCGACGGGGTGGCTGCGGTGATGGGCCACAACGGCGCGGGCAAGACGACGCTGCTGCGCGCCGCGGTCGGGCTGCTCAAATGCAGTGCGGGCAAGGTGCTTTTCAACGGTGACGACATCACCAAGCTGCGGCCAAGCGCGCGGGTGGCGCGCGGCCTTGCCTACGTGCCGCAGGGTCAGCAGTCGTTCGGTCAGCTGACGACGGCGGAGAACCTTCAAGTTGTCGCCGACGGGCGCAAAAACGGTAAACAGCTGATCGACGAGCAGCTCGACTTGTTCCCCGCGTTGAAGGAACTGCTGACGCGCCGAGCGGGCTTGCTGTCGGGCGGGCAGCGTCAGCAGTTGGCGATCGCCCGTGCTCTGATCACTTCGCCCAAGTGCCTGATCCTCGATGAGCCGACCGAAGGCATCCAGCCGTCGGTGGTCGCCGAGATCGAAGCGGCGATCACCGCGCTGACCGACCGTGGCGGCCTCGGCGTGCTGCTTGTCGAGCAGCACATCGGTTTCGCGCTCGAGTCGTCGCAGCGCTACTACATCTTGGAGGCGGGCCGCATCACGTCCAGCGGAACCGGCGGCTCGGCATCCGAGGCGGACGTCCGCGCCGCGATGGCCATCTGACCCGCCCCGCAACGTGCACGCGCGCGCCTGTCGAGCGTGAAACACTGCCGATATGAACCCTGAGCCACGGGTGATCGCCGAAGTTGGCGGCTCGGTCGTCGCCGAACAAGGTCCGCTGGTATTGGTGATCGACCGCCGCACGGGCCCACTGTCGACGCTGGCGTTCGTCCTCGGCGTCATCACACTGGTCGTCGGCGGGTTCGGAGCGGTCGCGCTGCTGACATCGACGCCGTCGGCAGCCCTCGGCGCGGCCTTCCTGGCAGTCGGCGTGGTGGTGGCGGCCGCCACGCTCGCGACGCTGCGCAGCATTCGCCGAAGTCGCTCGAAACCGTTGGACACCTATGCGCCGGTTGCGGTCTTCGACCGGGGACGACGAGTATTCGTCGACGGCAACGGCTCCGTCGTGGCACCGCTGGATCAGGTTCGGTTCCAGCGCGCCATGCAGCTTACGTCCAGCTCACCAAAACTTGTGGCGGCGACGCCGAACGGCATGCGAGTTCTGGTGCGCGGCAACCCGTTTTCGGGCGGGATCGGCAACCTCGACGAAGTGCTTACAGCGGCGGTCCACGGCGTTCGGTAGCGCGCGAGCGACCACTTTTGTACGTACTTTCACGGCGTGTCTTTGTGCAGACACGGTCATCCCCTACTCACGTGTGGGCCCACGCGGGGAGTTAGGCGCGGCCGAGGCGCGAAAGTACTTCGGCGAGAACAGCATCGGCGGCGAAGTCGACCTGCTCACCAGTAGCGAGATTCTTCAGACCGATGGTGCCCGCTTCGATATCGCGGTCACCGGCGACCAACGCGATCGAGGCGCCGGAGCGGTCGGCGGCGCGCATCGCACCCTTGATCCCTCGGTCGCCGTAGGACAGGTCGACGCGCACACCGGCGGCACGCAGCCGTGCGGCCAGCACCGCCAGCTTCATCTTGGCCTGCTCCCCCAGCGGAACACCGAACACGTCGACGCGCGCGGTGCCTCCGACGGTCTTACCCTCGGCCTTCAGGGCCAGCACCGTGCGGTCGACGCCGAGGCCGAACCCGATGCCAGACAAGTCTTTTCCGCCGAGTTGACCCATCAGCCCGTCGTAGCGGCCACCACCACCGATGCCCGACTGCGCGCCAAGCCCGTCGTGAACGAACTCGAACGTCGTCTTGGTGTAGTAGTCCAGCCCGCGCACCATCCGCGGGTTGATCACGTATGGCACCTCGAGCGCGTCCAGATGCGCCAGCACCGTCTCGAAGTGCTGCTTGGCCACATCGGAGAGGTGATCCAGCATGACGGGCGCATCAGCGGTCATCTCGCGTACGGCCGGCCGCTTGTCGTCGAGCACCCGCAGCGGATTGAGCTCGGCGCGCCGACGGGTCTCCTCGTCGAGGTCGAGCTTGAACAGGAAGTCCTGCAACAGTTCCCGGTACTGCGGCCGGCAGCTGTCGTCGCCCAGTGATGTGATTTCCAGCCGGAACCCGTCGAGGCCCAGCGATCGGAACCCCGCATCGGCGACGGCGATCACTTCGGCGTCCAACGCGGGGTCGTCGACGCCGATCGCCTCCACGCCGACCTGCTGCAGCTGCCGGTAGCGGCCGGCCTGTGGGCGTTCGTAGCGGAAGAACGGCCCTGAGTAGCAGAGCTTCACCGGTAGCGGTCCGCGGTCAAGGCCGTGCTCGATCACGGCGCGCATCACCCCCGCCGTGCCCTCCGGACGCAACGTCACCGAGCGGTCGCCGCGGTCGGCGAAGGTGTACATCTCCTTGGACACCACGTCGGTGGACTCACCCACCCCGCGGGCGAACAACGCGGTGTCTTCGAAGATCGGCAGCTCGACGTCGCCGTAGCCGGCGCGCCGGGCGGCGTCGAGCAGGCCGTCGCGCACACCGACGAACTGCGCCGATTCGGGGGGCAGATAGTCAGGGACGCCCTTGGGCGCCTGAAACTCAGTCACTGGGTCAAACCTTCGAGGAACGGGTTGGTGCGGCGTTCGACGCCGATCGTGGTCTTTTCGCCGTGTCCCGGTAGTACCACGGTGTCGTCGTCGAGCACCAACAGTTTTGTCACGATCGAGCCGAGCAGGTCCCGGCCGCTGCCTCCCGGCAGGTCGGTACGACCTACCGAGCGACGGAACAACGTGTCGCCGGTGAAGACGACGTCGTCGGGACCGTCAGAGGCCCGGAACACCACCGAGCCACGGGTATGGCCAGGCGTGTGGTCGACAGTAACCGTGACGCCGCCGAGTTCGATCTTGTCGCCGTCGCGGTCCAGCTCAACGACCTGCTTGGGCTCGCGGAACAGCGCCCCGAATGCGATCTGGGCCAGCTTCGGCCCGAAATCCTTGATCGGATCGGTCAGCATGAACCGGTCTTCGGGGTGAATGTAGGCAGGGCAGCCATACATGTCGGCCACCTTCTGCGCCGACCAGATGTGGTCGATGTGGCCGTGGGTCAGCAGCACCGCTGCAGGGGTCAGGTGGTTCTCATCCAGAATCCGCCGCAGCGGGGCCATCGCCCGCTGGCCCGGGTCGACGATGATCGCGTCCGCGCCGGTGCTCTGGGCCAGCACGTAGCAATTGCACGCCAACATGCCCGCCGGGAATCCGGTGATCAACACGACGACAAGTTTCCCACCCCCTGTTCAAGTGGGTGGCGGCGCCACGCTCAGCAACGCCTGGCACACTCGTTGCCGACTGTGAGTGATGTCGCCGTCCCGGCGACGGAAGACCACCAGGAGGACACCGGCGGTGCCGACCAACGAACAACGGCGAGCGACGGCGAAGCGCAAACTCGAACGACAGCTGGAGCGTCGGGCGGAAAGGGCACGCAAGCGCCGCATTTACACGATCATCGGCTCGACATTGGCCGCGATTGTCGTGATCGCCGCCGTGGTGGCCACCGTCGTCATCACCAACCGCGATTCGGGAACTGAGACCGCCTCGGCCGCCACCACGACGTCGGCCACCCCCACACCGACGGCTCCCGCCGCCCCCGGCCAGCTGCCCGCGTTCGCGGCGCCTGCCGGTCTCGGCGAGAACTGCGAATACCCGGCGTCGCAAGAGAAGGCGAGCAAGCAGGTCAACCCGCCGCGCGCCGGCAAGGTGCCGACCGATCCGGCGCAGGTCAGTGCGAGCATGTCGACAAACCAGGGCAACCTCGGCCTGATGCTGGACAACGCCAAGTCCCCGTGCACGGTCAACAGTTTCGCCAGCCTGGCGCAGCAGGGCTTCTTCAACGAGACCCCGTGTCACCGGCTGACGACCAGCGAGGCACTTGCTGTGCTGCAGTGCGGCGATCCGACGGGCCAGGGCACGGGCGGGCCGGGCTATGAATTCGCCAACGAGTACCCGACCAACCAATTCCAACCCGACGATCCGAAGCTGACCGAGCCGGTGGTGTACCCACGCGGCACGCTGGCGATGGCCAACGCCGGGCCGGGCACCAACGGCAGCCAGTTCTTCCTGGTGTACAAGGACTCTCAGCTGCCGCCGAACTACACGGTGTTCGGCACCATCGACGAGACCGGCCTGGCAACGCTGGACAAGATCGCCGCGGCCGGGGTTGCCGACGGCGCGCAGGACGGCAAGCCGGCACAAGAGGTCCAGGTGAAGTCGATCCTGTTGGATTGACGGCATGACGACTCCGCCACCGCCGCACGGCGCGTACTTGCCACCGCCGT
Organism: Mycobacterium sp.; assembly: GCF_035697385.1. GTDB lineage: Bacteria > Actinomycetota > Actinomycetes > Mycobacteriales > Mycobacteriaceae > Mycobacterium. The sequence continues at coordinate 5,946 of NZ_DASSCY010000065.1, forward strand.
CGGGTGAATATCCGCCACTACCCCAGGGCGGGTACCCGACGGAGTACTACGGCTATTCAGCTGGCTATGCCCAACCGAAGGCGACGAACGCGCTGGCGATCGCGTCGCTGGTATGCGCGTTCGTCTTCGCGCCGCTGGGCATCGTGTTCGGCCACATTTCGCTGTCGCAGATCAAGAAAACCGGCGAGGAAGGCCGCGGGCTGGCCTTGGCGGGGTTGGTGATCAGCTACTTGTTCACGGCATTCGCGGTTCTCGTGGTGGTGCTCAGCGTGGTGTTCTTCGTGGTCCTGGCCCGCAACTTGGAAAACTCGGATCTGTACCCGACATATCCCGAGTACACGGCGACGCCGGCCCCGACCGTGGACGCCACGCTGCCGCCGTTCAAACCGCCGGCGACGCTGGGGTCCAACTGCCAATATCCGGCCACCACCGAACCGGCAAGCAAGCCCGCTAAGCCACCAAGGAACGGCCGAGTTCCGACGGATCCCGCGCTGATCAGCGTCAGCCTCAGCACCAGCGACGGCAACATAGGGCTGCAACTCGACAACGCAAAGACACCGTGCACGGTCAACAACTTCGCCAGCCTGGCCCAGCAGGGCTTCTTCGACAACACGCCGTGCCACCGCCTGACCACCGCGCCGGACCTCGGGGTGCTGCAGTGCGGCGACCCGTCAGGCACGGGTACCGGCGGGCCGGGCTATCGGTTCCCGAACGAGTACCCGACCAACCAATATCGGCTGACCGATCCCGCGTTGAAGACGCCGGTGCTGTATCCGCGCGGCACCCTGGCGATGGCCAACTCGGGTGCGGGCACCAATGGCAGTCAGTTCTTCATGGTGTATCAGGACTCGGTGATGCCGCCGACCTACACCGTGTTCGGCACCGTCGACGCAACCGGTCTGGCCACGCTGGACGAGATCGCCGAATCCGGGGTGGCCGACGGCAGCGACGATGGAAAGCCCGCCAAGGACGTGACGATCAAGTCGGTCCGGCTCGACTAATCAGCGCGAGGTGACCGGTCGCGAGTCGTGTCCAAAGAGATGAGGCCAGGCAGGCCCGAAAGGCGTGATCCTCCAACGCTCTTGGCGCACCAAAGACCGCCATGATTCCATCGCCGGTAAATTTATCGACGGTACCGCCGTAGCGCTGCACGACACCGGTCGGGTCAGGTTAGGCAGTATCGGGCGGCCATGTCGACCTAGGCGGCGCTGAATTGCTGTTGGTACATACGGGGTTTGGGCTGCAGCACGTACTGGAATGACACGCGTAGGGCTGTTTCGACGACGAGCCACATGGTGGCGGGTAGGTCGAGGTCGGGCCGGAACTCGCTTTGGTGGGCCT